>DASSHC010000042.1:0-3932 GCA_035693105.1 Thermomicrobiaceae bacterium
CGTCCAGCTCCCGCAGCCGGCGCTCGAGGAAGCGCCGCTCCGGCTCCAGATCGGTGAGGGCGAGCGCGCGCCGGTAGGAGGCGCGGGCATCGTCCAGCCGTCCCAGGCGGCGGCAGAGGTCGGCGCGCGCCGCGTGCGCCAGGTAGTAGTCGGCCAGCTCGCCGCGCGCCAGCATGGCTTCGATCAGCGTCAGCCCCGCGGCCGGGCCGTCGCGCATGGCCAGCGCCACGGCGCGGTTCAGCTCGACCACCGGCGACGGCTCCAGGCGCGCCAGCACACCGTAGAGCGCGACGATTTCGGCCCAGTCGGTCTCGGACGCGCTGGGTGCGTGGGCGTGGACCGCTACGATGGCCGCTTGCAGGGTGTAGCTGCCGTAGCGGCGCGAGCGCAGCGACTCCTCCACCAGCGCCGAGCCCTCGCGGATCTGCTGGCGGTCCCAGAGGCCGCGGTCCTGGTCCTCCAGCAGCACCAGGTCGCCCTGGGGCGTGGTGCGCGCCGCCCGGCGCGACTCGTGCAGCAGCATCAGCGCCAGCAGCCCGTGCACCTCCGGCTCGGGCAGCAACTCCGCGAGCAGCCGCCCCAGCCGGATGGCCTCGCCCGAGAGGTCGGGCCGGGTCAGGGAGTCACCCGAGGATGCGGCGTAGCCCTCGTTGAAGACGAGGTAGATGACGCGCAGCACGGCGTCCAGCCGCTCGGGCAGGTCGGCGCGCGAGGGCACGCGGTAGGGGATACCGGCGTCGCGGATCTTGCGCTTGGCGCGCACGATCCGCTGGGCCAGGGTGGCCGGCGCGGTGAGGAAGGCGCGGGCGATCTCCTCGGTGGTCAGTCCGCAGACCTCGCGCAGCGTCAGCGCCACGCGGGCGTCGGGCGCGAGGGCGGGGTGGCAGCAGGTGAAGATCAGGCGCAGCCGGTCGTCCTCGACATCCTCGATCTCCCAATCGCCGTCGTCGGAGTCGATGCGCTGGGCCAGCGCCGCCAGCGAGGCGTCGAAGCGGGCGCGGCGTCGCACGGTGTCGATGGCTTTGAAGCGGCCGGCCGAGACCAGCCAGGCGCGCGGGTTGGCCGGCACGCCGTCGCGCGGCCACTGCTCCAGGGCGGCGGCGAAGGCGTCGTGCAGGCCGTCCTCGGCTAGGTCGAAGTCGCCAAGCAGGCGAACCAGGGTGGCGAAGACGCGGCGCGACTCGGCCTGGTAGACCTCGGCAACCTGCCGGCGCGCGGCGTCGGTCGTGTCGTGCGTCATCGGCATTGAACCCTCGCTTTGTTCGAGACGGATTGATCCAGATGGCGCGTGCGGACGCCGGGTCGGCCAGGCGTACTACCCGGCGTAGCGGCGCGCGGCGCGTTCTCTGGCCTGCGCCGCCAGCGTCGCGCGGTCGCGCGGCGCCGCGTTGGTTTCCAGCGTGGCGAGCAACCAGCGGGCGACGACCGTGATCTCGTCGACGGCCGCGGCGAAGGCGGCCTCATTGGTCTTCGAAGGCGCGTTGAAGCCACTGAGCTTGCGCACGAACTGGAGCGCGGCGGCGCGGATCTCGTCGTCGGTCGCCGGCGGGTCGAGGTGGTAGAGAGTCTTGATGCTGCGGCACATCCTCTGTTCCCTTCCGAGCCTGGTTGGCGAGCCGTATCCCCGGCTCATCGCTCATGCTCAACGGATGCGATGCCTGGGTCCATTATAGAACGTTTGTTCGGCTTCGCAACCCCTCGCCAGAGCCGCAAGTGTACCGTCCGCTGTGACCGGGTGACACCACCCCGCCCGCGACCCGCCGCCCGGTTTGAGGTGCGAGGAATGGCGGCTCACACATGACCTAACCTGCGGCGAATGCGCATGGATCGACGATAATCGCTGCTTTGGGTACGGGCACGCACCCATGATGTCGTGGAGTCCGTATGCGCTGGAGCAGACGGATAGAGTTGAGCAAATTGATTTGGTCGTCGCCGCGGGATCGCCCGGGGTTGATGGCGTTTGCGGCATTACCCCCAGGTTCCGTGGCCCGTGGCGCGCGTCTCCGTCCGGGCTGAAGCCGCAGCGCCAGCAAACGAAGCCGGCTGAAAGCCGGCTGAGGATCGAAATAGGATACGCTAGGTTATTGCCGCAAACGCCATCAGCAAGCTGAGAATGGACAGGCGGTACGCCAGACTAATTCGTCACACGACGTGTGAAGGCTTTGTCTCCCTGCGCGACTCCTGGTGGCATTGGCTGCAATAGCCTGGCGTACGCCATCCCGCTCCTAGCCTGTTTCAACAGGCTTCGTCTGCTAGCGCTGCGGCTTTAGCCCAGCGCGCCCCCGGCCACGGAGCAGGGGGTTGGTTCCTCAATCGCCATGATGCCATGATCGCTTTCCTCGCCCTCCCCAGCAAGTGGGCAACGAATGAGCAGGATTCGGACTGGTTTGCGAGCAATCGACCGGATCAATATCGGTGCCGAGCAGTAATTGTTGGCTGCTCGTGAGGAAGACGGCAACAGGGAGGTATGCCGTGTCCAGATCGTTGTTCCACTCCACCATGACGCGCAAGTCGTTTCTGCGGCGGGCAGCGGGCGCCGGAGCCGGGCTGGCCGCGGTTGAGCAGCTTGGGTTGCTCGCCGGCGGGAAGGCGCTCGCGGCGCCGCAGGGCGCCGGCCTGGCCAATCCCCACTCGCCGAACGGGAAGATCCTGATCGCGGCGGAGATCGCCGAGGCGCTGGCGGTGACGACCTACAGCAACATCATCGACAATGCGCCGTTCTTCCAGCGGTTGGCGGAAGACGATCAGGGCTATCTGCGCGCCGCTCGCCAGGAGGAGATGTCCCACTACCTCCTGGAGCAGAGCGTCACCGGTCTGCCCTCGCCGTTCACCACCTTCTACTACCCGCCGCAGATGTTCAGCGACGCCCAGACGACGCTGAACGTGCTGGTGACGCTGGAGGATGCCTTCATCGCCGCTTATCTGGTCGGCGTGCGCGACTTCACCAGCGACGATCTGCGGGTGACCGCCGCGCGGATCATGGGGATCGAGAGCGACCACCGCACGCTAGCCCGCGTAGTGGCGCCGGGGGTCGATCCGCTCGATGGTGGGCCGATCGAGACGCTGAGCGGGATTCAGGGCGTCGCGGAGGATGTCGACCCGCCGAACAACAACGGCTACGAGCGCACCCTCGGCTGGACCGACATCAGCCAGGCGGTTGCCGCGCTGACGCCGTTCGTGGATCAGGGCGCGGCGGCGAGCGCGGGGTTCGACACCAGCGTCAGCTACGACTTCGTGCCCTTCACGCCGACCCTGCCGACCGACCTGGGAGCCTTCCACGGCTTCAGCGGCTAGTCTCGACCGTTGCGCCGGCGCGAGCGAGCAGTTGGCCGACTGCTCGCTCGCGCCTCGCGGCGAGCGCGGACCGGGGTCAGGGGTGGTGGGGCAGACAGGTCGACGATTATCGGGTCGCCGGGGCGAACGGCGCTCAGCCCGGACGCCGGCTCGCTTCCCAGCTCAACGCGTCGCCCTCAGGGAGGTCGGAAACGCCGAGCCGCTGCAGCAGGTGGAGGATCTCGCCGCGGTGGGTCATGTTGTGGGTGATGACGTGGGCGATGGTGCCGCCGAACGTCTTGGGCCGTGGCGGGTTGTCGAGCGTGTCGAGATAGGTGGCGTCCCAGCGCTGCTCGTCGCGGATGCGCCGCGCCAGCGCGGCGAACTCGGCGTAGGAGCGAGCGTGCCGCTGCTCTAGCGCGGGCAGCGCGTCGTCGGGCGGCGAGAGATCGACCGTGCGCCCGGCCATCAGGCCGGTCCAGACCTCGACGTTGCCGATCATGTGGGCGAAGGTCGCGCGCAGCGACTGGTTGCCGAGATCGAACTGCCGGTCGAGCCGCGCGTCGTCGAGCTGCCGGCTGAGCCGCAGCAGTTGCTCCGTGGTCCAGGCATCGTGCCCCAGCAGGCGGTCCAGCAGGTCCATGTTCGCCCTCAGACCG
>DASSHC010000043.1:0-15371 GCA_035693105.1 Thermomicrobiaceae bacterium
GGTTATTGCCGCAAACGCCATCAGCAAGCTGAGAATGGACAGGCGGTACGCCAGACTAATTCGTCACACGACGTGTGAAGGCTTTGTCTCCCTGCGCGACAGTTGGTGGCATTGGCTGCCATAGCCTGGCCTACGCAATCCCGAACTTAGCCTGTTTCAACAGGCTTCGTCTGCTAGCGCTGCGGCTTTAGCCCAGCGCGGCACGGGCGGCGGAACTTCAGGATAATTACGCAAACTCCATCAGCCCGGCGCGGCCGCCGGCGAAGGCCCATCAAATTCGTCAGCCTCCCCAACACCCCGCCTGGCTAGCGCTGCTCCGGGCCGCGCGTGATGCGCCAGACGTGCACGATGCGCTGCAGCGCGGTGGCGTTGGTCAAAAGCGCCAGGATCGCCACGGCCCAGAAGGGCCGCTGCAGCAACAGGAAGACCGACAGCAGCACCACCCGCTCTGGCCGGGCGAAGAGGCCGACCTCGGCGCGCAGCCCGCCAGCCTCGGCGCGTGCGCGGGCGTAGCTGACCATCAGCGAGCCGATGGCGGCGGCGTAGATCAAGAGTACGGCGGTGTGGTTGGTCGTCTCGCGCTCGAAGTAGACCAGCAGCCCGAAGTAGATCGCGGCCTCGGAGTAGCGGTCGAGAGTGGAGTCGAGGAAGCCGCCGAAGCGTGTGATCTGCTTGGTGGCGCGGGCCACCGCGCCGTCGAGCATGTCGAAGGCGCCGGCGCCGAGCATCAGCACGCCGCCCAGGGTCAGATTGCCGCTGGCGATCACGGCGGCGACGACGACATTCAAGAACAGCCCGACGATGGTGAACCAGTTGGGCGAGAGGTTGGTGCGGCCCAGCGCCAGGCCGACGCCCTGCAAATGCCCGCGCACCCAGTTGCCCCACAGGGCGCTGAACATCGCGTCTCCTTCTAGTGGCGCGAGGCGAAGTCGGGCGGCGCCAGCCGCGCCGCCGTGCCAGCCTCGGCCACGCGCGCCCGCGTCCGCTCGTAGGTCTCCAGGACGCGTCGCGCCACCACCGGCCAGGAGAAGTCGGCGGCCCGCTCGCGACCCGCCTCACCGAACCGCTGGCGCAGTTGGTCGTCGGCCAGCAGGTGGACCAGCGCCACCGCCAGCGCCTCCGGGTTCTTGCGCTCGACCAGCAGCCCATCGGTGCGGTGCCGCACGACCGAACTGTAACCCCGGATGTTGGTCGCCACCACCGGCTTACCCGAGGCCATCGCCTCCAGCAGCACGATCCCGAAGCTCTCACGTCCGGTGGAGGGGGCGCAGAAGATGTCGCAGGTCGCGTAGTAGGCGGCCAACCCCTGCTTATCGACCGGGCCGACGAAGACGACGTTGGTGAGCTGGGCGCGGTCTAGCTCGCGCTCGTAGCGGCGCGGGTCGCCCGGGCCGACCACCAGTAGCCGGGCGTGCGGGAACTCCTGGCGCACCAGCGCCAGCGCCCGTAGCAGGTACTTCAACCCCTTGCGCGACTCGTTGAAGCGGCCGACGAAGAGGATGTTGGGGCGCCCGTCCACATAGCGCCGCACCGGCTCGACGTGCGGGCCGAACTGCTCGGTGTCGATCCCGTTGGGGATGACCTCGTAGCGCGCCGGGAAGTACTGGCTGATGAACTCGGCCGCGGCCGGCGAGACGGCGATGCGCGCGTCGAGCTTGCCGTGGAAGTGCCCCAGAATCGGCTTGCCCGAGAGGTAGCCGAGATTGGAGTTGCGCGCGGCGTGGAAGGTGCCGACGTTGACCGACTTGGAGTGCAAGAGGACCATCAGCGGCAGCGTCGGCGCCAGCGGCTCGTGCACGTGCACGATGTCGAACGACTCGCGCTGCAGGAACTCCTTGATCTTGCCCGAGACGAGGGCGAGAGCGTGATGCGCGCGGTCGAGCCGTTGGAGGGCACCGGCAGCGTGGCGCCCAGCTTGTAGAAGTGGCCGTCGTCCTCCTCGTCCTCGTCGTCGGGACGCGGGGCCAGGAGGCGGGTCTGGTGCCCGAGGGCGGTAAACTGGCGGTCGAGGTGCAGGATGTGCTCGTTCACCCCACCGGGGTAGCTGAAATCGAAGGGGGAGACCAGGAGGATCTTCACACCGCGCCTCGTTCCCCCTCAGCCGCAGGACGAGCAGATGCGGCAGTCGTCTTCACCGGCACTGCGTCGTCCTCCACCTGTGCTCTGTGCTCCGGTGTCACTGCCGCGCATTATAGCCAGCGCGCCGTGAAGGTGTCTACGAAGGGAGAAGCCATGAACTGGCCCGCCGCGCTCTACGCCGCCGGCGTCTGGCTGCTGGCCGCGGCGGTCTGGGCCGCGGCACGCCGCCGGCCGCGGCGGGTCTCCAACGCCGCGTTCGGCTTCCAGGTAGCGCGCGAGCTGGTCGGCGCGCTGCTGCTGGGCCTGGTGATCGGGCTGATCATCTAGCTGGCTGGCTGGCTAGCTGGCGGGCTGGTCGTACCGCTCGGCTTCTTCACCCGGCCCGACGGGCTCCTCCACGGCCGGCTGCTCGGTCACGCTGTCGGGCACCACCGCCACATCGCGCCCCAGACTGATCACCTGGTCGATCGGCACGTCGATGTGCGCCTTGAAGGCACCGGTGATCCCCGGCTTCTCGATCTCGATGGCGGACATCGCGCCGGTCTGCGGGTCGATATCGACCCGCGCCAGCGTCCCCAGCAGCGCGCCGCCCTGCGAGATCACCCGCAGCGAGGTCAGGTCGTCGAGCGTGGGGAACTGCTGTACCTGGTCGCTGGCGGAGTCGCCCGAGAGCGCGTCGCGGTCGCGGATCATGATGGCGTCGGGGCCGAGGCTGGCGACATTGTCCATCGGCAGGTACAGGGTGTTGCCGCCGAAGAGGCCGCCCGTGCCGACCTCGAAGCCCTGAATCCGGCGGCGGTCGATGTTGAAGCGCACCTGGCTGACGCTCCCCACCTTCTGCCCATCCTGTATCGCGACGACGGCAATTCCCTTGAGCGTCTTGGCATCCATGGCGGCCTCCCTGTTGTGCTGGCAAACGAGTGCTGGACGAGTCTCCGCCGCGGGGGCTCGCCTAGCAGCGAAGTGCAATTCATATGCCGGGCGCGGCGCTTGACACGGTTCCGCGCGGCTCCGTAGAGTAGGGCCAGTCTTCCCCCCCCCGCGAGCCAGCGGCACAGCCGTCTTCACCAGGATCAAGACGCAGGAGGTGTCGACCATGGACTTGGACCTGGACACGAGCGTTCGTCCCCAGGTGATGCACCCGCTGTCCCCCTTGACGGCCGAGGAGATCGAGCAAGCCCTGGGCATCCTGCGCGCGGCGCGTCCGCTGGGGGCCGGCACGCGCGTCGTCTCGGTCGCGCTGCGTGAGCCGCCGAAGGCCGCGGTGCTGGCCTATCCGGCTGAGCCGGTCGAGCGCGAGGCGGCGGTGCTGCTGTTGGAGAAGCCCAGCGGGGCGGTCCACGAGGCCGTCGTCTCGCTCAGCCAGGGCGGGGGCGAACTGCGCGCCTGGCGCGAGCTGCCGGGGGTGCAGCCGCCGATCCTGGGCGAGGAGTTCGCGGCCTGCGAGGCGGCGGTCAAAGCGGACCCGCGCGTTCAGGAGGCGCTGGCCCGCCGCGGTGTCACGGATCTCGACCTGGTGATGGTCGATCCCTGGTCCGCCGGCTTCTACGGCTCCGTCCGTAACGAGCCAGAGGGGGAGCGCGGGCGGCGGCTGGTGCGGGCGCTCTGCTGGGTGCGGCCCCGGCCCGGCGGCCACGGCTACGCCCACCCGATCGACAACCTCGCCATCCTCTGCGACCTCAACACGCTGGAGGTCGTCCAGATCGAGGACTTCGGCGTGGTGCCGGTGCCGCGCACCCCCGGCGAGTACGCCGGCGACACGCTCGGCCCGCCGCGCGCCGATCTCAAGCCGCTGGAGATCCATCAGCCGGAGGGGCCGAGCTTCCAGGTCGACGGCTATGACGTGCGCTGGCAGAAGTGGCACTTCCGGGTCGGCTTCACCCCGCGCGAAGGGCTGGTGCTGCACACCCTCGGCTACCAGGACGGTGGGCGCGAGCGACCGATCCTCTACCGCGCCTCGCTCGCCGAGATGGTGGTGCCCTACGGCGACCCGCACCCTGCTCAGTGGCGCAAAAACGCCTTCGACGCCGGCGAGTACGCCATCGGCACGCTGGTCAACTCGCTGGAGCTGGGCTGCGATTGCCTGGGCGAGATCCACTACTTCGACGCGGCGCTGGCCGACGAGGACGGCCGCGCCCGTATCGTGCGCAACGCCATCTGCCTGCACGAGGAGGACGCCGGCATCCTCTGGAAGCACCTGGACTTCCGCACCGGCGCCACCGAAGTGCGCCGCTCGCGCCGCCTGGTCGTCTCCTGGATCGCCACGGTCGGCAACTACGAGTACGGCTTCTACTGGTATCTCTCCCAGGACGGCACGATCGCCTTCGAGATCAAGCTGACCGGGATCGTCTCGACCGGCGCGCTGCCGCCCGGCGAGCGCACGCCCTTCGGCCAGCTCCTCTCCCCCGACGGCCTCTACGGCCCGATCCACCAGCACTTCTTCAGCCTGCGGCTCGACCTGGACATCGACGGCCCGGTTAACTCGGTCTACGAGGTGCACACCGAATCCGTCCCGCTCGGGCCGGAGAATCCGCACGGCAACGCCTACCGCACGTACTCCACGCTGCTCGAAAGCGAGCGGGCGGCGCGGCGGGTGATCGACCCGCTGGCGGCGCGCTACTGGAAGGTCGTCAACCCGCACGCGCGCAACGCGGTCGGCGAACCGGTCGGCTACCGGCTGCTGCCGCACTCCAACGTGCTCCCCTTCGCGCACCCCAGCGCCGCGGTCATGGCGCGGGCCGGCTTCATGGCCAACCACCTGTGGGTGACGCCCTACGCGCCGGACGAGCTCTATGCCGCGGGCGAGTACCCCAACCAGCACCCCGGCGGCGCCGGGCTGCCGGAGTGGACGGCGGCCGACCGGCCGCTGGCCGAGACCGACGTGGTGCTCTGGTACACGCTCGGCTCGCACCACCCGGTGCGGCTGGAGGACTGGCCGGTGATGCCGGTGCAGACGGTCGGCTTCACGCTGCAGCCGCAGGGCTTCTTCGACGCCAACCCGGCGCTCGACGTGCCGCCCAGCCCCGGCCACAACGGGCACTGCTAGGGCGCGCCCTCATCCCCGGCGGAGTTCCCTCACCCCCATCCCCTCTATCCTGCGGGGGAGAGGGGCGCTGCCCATCGAATAGGTTGGGTGGCATCGAGGACGGATCCTTCGACAAGCTCAGGATGATAGGGGGAGTGAGGGGCGCACGACGACGGCGAGTCGTAGTCGTACGTCTCATCCCCGACCCTGTCATCCTGAGTACCTCGCCACGGTGAACTTGCCAGGCAGGAACGCGGGTGCTAAACTTCCGCCATCGTGGTTGTGTCCATTCTAGAAAGCACCGTATCATGCCTGCCTTGTACCGTGTCCACCTGACGCCCGCGGAGCGGCAGTCCTTGCGCCGCCTGACCCGGCGTGGCGTCGCGCCCGTGCGCGAAGTCCGGCGCGCCCGCGTCCTCCTGCTGGCCGATCAGGGGAAATCCGATGCCGCCATCGCGGAAGCCGTCGAACTGCACGCGCGCACCATCATCCGCCTGCGCCGTCGCTGTGTCGAGGAGGGCGTGGACGCGGCCCTGCACGACCGGCCCCGTCCCGGTGCCCAGCCCAAGCTCGACGGCGCCCAGCAAGCCCACCTGGTGGCCCTAGCCTGCTCCGATCCCCCGGAAGGCGCGGCTTGCTGGACCATGCAGCTGTTGGCCGATCGCCTGGTCGAGCTCCAGGTAGTGGCCTCCATCTCGGACGAGACCGTGCGCCGCACGCTAAAAAAAACGACCTGAAGCCCTGGGACACGGAGCAGTGGTGCATCGCCACGATTACCCCCCGCTTCGTCGCCTGTATGGAAGATGTGCTTGACGTCTACGCCGAGCCCGATGATCCGCTCCGTCCGGTCGTCTGTGTCGATGAGTATCCCCTGGCCCTCAGTGCCCCCAGCCGCCCCGATCTCCCCATGCAACCCGGTCAGCCGGCGCGCCAGGACTACGAGTATCAGCGGCGGGGGAGCTGCTCCCGCTTCGGCGCCTTCCAGCCCCGCGCCGGCTGGCGCAGCGTCCAGGTCCGAGACCGGCGTACCGCCCAGGACTTCGCCCATTTCCTCCAGACCCTGGTCGACGTCCACTTCCCCCAGGCCGAGATCATCCGGCTGGTGCTCGACAACCTCAATACCCACACCCTGACCGCGCTCTACCAGACCTTCCCGGCGGCCGAGGCGCGGCGCATCGCGCGGAAGCTGGAGTTCCATTACACCCCACCGCATGGCAGCTGGCTCAACATGATCGAGATCGAGTGGAGCGTCCTGGCCCACCAGTGCTTCAAGCGCCGCCGCCTGCCGGACATCCCCACCGTGCAGCGTGAGGTTGATGCCTGGGCGGCGCGGCGGAATGCGGCCAAGGCCACGGTCCACTGGTGTTTCACCACCCCCGATGCGCGCCGCGCCTTGCGCTACCCGGCGCCGTCGGAGACCGCGGCAGACCTGCCGGCACCGCCCGCTGCCGGTCCCGCGCCGGAATCCACGCAGGAGGAGGTTCAGCAGCTGGCATAATCACCGTGGTCAGGTACTCAGGATGACAGGGGGGAGGAAGGATCTCTCGTATCGGTGCGTCGGTGCAGGTCAGGAGAGGTGCTTCGGCCGCGGCCTCAGAGCCTGCTCTGAGCCTGTCGAAGGGATGACAAGGGGAGCGAAGCATCTCCCCCTTGCGGCTTGCGAGACGGGGCGCGGTCATGCCCTAGCCAGCATAGGCGATGCGGTAGATGAGGCCGCTGGAGTCGTCGCTGACGTAGAGCGCGCCATCCGCACCAACCGTCACCCCCACCGGTCGGCCCCACACCTGGCCGGGGTTGCTGGCCGTTCCCGGCAGCCAGCCCCAGGCGAAGTCCTCCGGCGCCTGCGGCTGACCGTTGACCACGGGCACCCGCACCACCTTATAGCCGGTCGGCACGCTCCGGTTCCAGGAGCCATGGTAGGCGATGTAGATGCTGTCCTGGTAGGGCGCGGGCGCCCGCAAGCCTGATCCGAAGGTCAATCCGAGCGGCGCGGAGTGTGCCGGGAGCGCGACTGTGTCGGGCGGGACCCCGGCACACTTGCCGGGATCGTCGAACTCGGGTTGCGGATGGTCGCCGTTGTAGCAGTAGGGCCAGCCGTAGAACACGCCATCCTCGACCCGCTGGAGAACGTCCGGCGGGACGTTGTCGCCCAGCTCATCCCGCTCGTTGTCGCTGGCCCAGAGCTGATTGGTGCCCGGCTGGAAGGCGAGCCCGACCGCGTTGCGCAGCCCGGTGGCGTAGAGGCGGAGCTGGCTGCCGTCGGCGTTGGCCACCAGAATGGCGGCGCGGCGGTTGTCGGACTCGACGCAGATGTTGCAGGAGGAGCCGACGCTGATGAAGAGGTGACCGTCAGGGCTGAAGGCCACCGTGCGGGTGAAGTGCTCGCCGTCCGACGGCAAATTGGGCACCACAACCTGCGGAGGGCTATCGGGCGCGAGCGCCCCGGCCGGGGCGTGGTAGCGAACGACCTGGCCGGGCTCCCCGACGTAGAGCCAGTCCTGGTAGAAGGCGAGGCTGGAGGGGCGGTCGAGGCCGCTGGCGAAGACGATGGCCTGGTCGGCCTGCCCGTCGTGGTTGGCATCGGGCAGGATCAGGATGCGGCCGCCGCTCATATCGGTGGCGAAGAGGAGCCCATCGCTGGGGCGCACGGCCATGAAGCGGGGACTGCCGAGCCCCGAGGCGAAGAGGCCGATGGTGAAGCCGGCCGGGAGCATGATCGTGCCCCCCTCTATCTGGTGCGGCTGGGGTGGCTGAGGCGGCGTGTAGCTGGGCGGCGCTGACCTCGGCGGCTGTGGCGTCATCCCGAGCTGGCCGTAGTGCCAGGCGAAGTAGTGCTGGCCGACGTTGCCGGCCTCGACCTGCCAGCCTTCCGGGTTGTCCGGCGTGTAGGTCAGCACGCGGCGCTCGAAGACCTGCACCAGCACCAGCTTCGACGTGCCGCCGACCAGGACGTGCGTCCAGTAGGCCTCGGTCAGCGGGTAGCCGGTGGCGTAGAAGGGGTTCGGGAAGAGGGCTCCGGTGGTGTCGCCGTTCTGGTAAATCACGCCCGAGCTGTGCATGAAGTCCCAGAAGACCGAGGCGATCTGGTGGTCGATCCCCGGCACCCGCACGTGCTCGGCGGCGCGGACCGCGTAGCGCGCCAGCGACGGATCGGCCCCGACCTGGCCGGCCCGGTCGACCGTCTGGATCAGCGTCCAGCCGTCCGGGAGCGGGTGATAGCCCATGAGCGTGTTGAAGGTAGCGTAGGTGGGTCCGTTGGGGTCGCCGGCGTCGCCGGCCACGTTGACCTGGGCCAGCGGGTGGTTTTGGAACTGCTCGTCGCCGAGCTGCAGGCGGCCGGTGATCAGCTCCCTGGCCAGCAGGCCGCTGGTGACATCCCAGGGCGGCTGCGCGCGGTAGGCATTGTCCTCCAGCCGGCCTTTATCGAAGTACTGCACCAGGCGGTTGCCGCCCGGCGCCTCGGCGTAGGGCTCGCTCTGGGGCGGCGTAAAGGGCGCCGGGCCCCACAGCCAGGTGCGGGCTGCCAGGCCGTTGGCGACGGGGAAATCGGTGCGCGCCCAGGTGGCGCCGAAGGCGTCGCCCGCGATCGGGTCCGCCAGCGCGGCGCGGCCAGGCAGCCAGCCGGTGAGCGGCAGGGCCAGCAGGAGCGCGAGTGCCAGCGCCAGGTAGCTGCGGCGGCCCAGGGCGTTCTCCTCCCGCGTCGCTCAACGGTCAACTCTCCAGCGCACAGCACGACCCGCGCCCCGATCGTCGACCGGCGGCGAACCGCGACAAGACGAAAGGGCGGGCCGCTCGGCCCGCCCCCTGACTCTCCCTGGTGTGAACGCGCGCTAGGCCGCCTTGACCTCGTTGGTCAGCGCCGCCAGCGACGCCTTGGCGTCGCCGAAGAGCATGGCGGTCTTGTCCTCGTGGAACAGCTCGTTCTCGATGCCGGCGAATCCTGGCCGCATGCTGCGCTTGAGCACGATCACGCTGCGTGCCTGATCGACGTTGAGGATCGGCATGCCGAAGATCGGGCTGCCCTTGTCGTGGCGCGCGGCCGGGTTGACCACGTCGTTGGCCCCGACCACCAGCGCCACGTCGGCGCGCTCGAACTCGTCGTTGATCGACTCCATCTCGAAGAGCTGGTCGTAGGGCACGTTGGCCTCGGCCAGCAGCACATTCATGTGCCCCGGCATGCGCCCGGCCACCGGGTGGATGGCGTACTTGACCGTCACGCCGCGCTTCTCCAGCTCGTCGGCCAGCTCGCGGATCTGGTGCTGTGCCTGCGCCACCGCCAGTCCGTAGCCCGGCACGATGATGACTTCGTTGGCGTAGGCCATCTGCACCGCCACGTCCTCGGCGGTCGTCTGGCGGATCGGCTTGGCCTCGCCGGCCGCCACGGCGCCCCCGGCCGGGGCCGAGCCGAAGGCGCCGAACATCACGTTGGCCAGCGAGCGGTTCATGGCCCGGCTCATCAGCACCGTCAGGAGCGCGCCCGAGGCGCCGACCAGCGCGCCGGCCACGATCAGGATCTGGTTGTCGAGCACGAAACCGGCCGCGGCCGCCGCCAGACCGGTCATCGAGTTGAGGACCGCGATCACCACCGGCATGTCGGCGCCGCCGATCGGCAGCACCACCAGCACGCCGAGCACCAGCGCCGCCGCCAGCAGCCCCCAGACCGGGATGGTGCTGCTGCCGGTCAGGACGATCACCCAGAGCGCCAGGATGGCGATCAGAATGATCGCGTTGACGATCTGTCCCCCGGCGAAGCGGATCGGCCGCCCGGAGATCAACTCCTGCAGCTTGCCGAAGGCGATCATGCTGCCGCTGAAGGAGATGGCGCCGATGGTCGTGCCGACCACCACCGAGAGCGACTCGCCGCCGCCGACGTGGCCGGTGTCGTTGTAGAAGCGCACGAACTCGGCGACCGAGACGAGCGCCGCGGTGCCGCCGCCCATGCCGTTGAAGAGCGCCACCATCTGCGGCATGGCGGTCATCGCCACCGTGCGGGCGAAGTAGGTGCCGACGGCCGCGCCGGCGATCAGCGCGACCGCGATGATCGCGATGTTGACCGCGTTCCAGTGCCAGGTGTAGTTGGGGTCGACGAAGGTGACGACCAGGGCCAGCACCATCGCCAGCGCGGCCAGTTGGTTGCCGCTGCGCGCGGTGGCCGGGCTACTGAGCCGCTTCAGACCCAGAATGAAGAGGATGGCCGCGATGAGATAGGCGACCTGGACAATTGCCAGTTGATAGTCGTGAATCACCGCTTGTCCACCGGCTTCTTGCGAAACATCTCCAACATCCGATCGGTCACCACGAAGCCGCCGAAGACGTTGCCGGCGCCCAGGAAGACCGCCAGCAGCCCGAGGATGCGCAGCACCGTCGAGTCGGCGGTGCCGGCCACCACGATGCCGCCGAGGAGCACGATACCGTGGACGGCGTTCGTGCCGCTCATCAGCGGCGTGTGCAGCGTCGCCGGGACGCGCCCGATGACCTCCAGCCCGAGGAGAATGGCGAGAATGAAGACGTAGGCGCCGAGAATGACTGATGGGCTCACGCGACCTGCTCCTTCATCCAGGCGAGGGTCGGCCCGTGCAGCACCTCGCCGTTGTGCGTAATGACCACGCCGCGCGTGATCGCGTCCTCCATATCGAGCGTCAGCTCGCCCTTCGGCGCCAGATGGTCTAGCAGGGCGGTGATGTTCTTGGCGTACATCATACTGGCGTGGGTGGCCATCTCGCTCGGTAGGTTCAGTGGGCCCATGATCGTCACGTCCTCGCGCACGACGGTCTCGCCCGGCACGGTGAGCGTGCAGTTGCCGCCCATCTCGGCCGCCAGGTCGATGATCACGGAACCCGGCTGCATCCCCTGCACCGTCTCATCCGGTAGCAGCACCGGGGCGGGCCGGCCGGGGATCAGCGCGGTGGTGATGACCACGTCGGACTTGGCCGCGTGATCCCGGATCAGCTCGATCTCGCGCCGGATGTGCTCCTCGGCCAGCTCCTTGGCGTAGCCGCCGGAGTCCTGCGCCTCCTCGTGGGCCACGTCCAGCTCGACGAAGGTGGCGCCCAGGCTCTCTACCTGCTCCTTGACCACCGGGCGGGTGTCGAAGGCTTCGACCACCGCGCCCAGGCGCCGCGCGGTGGCGATCGCCTGCAAGCCGGCCACGCCCGCGCCGAGCACCAGCACGCGCGCCGGGCGGATCGTGCCCGCCGCCGTCATCAGCAGCGGGAAGAATTTCTGCAACGCGTTCGCGCCCAGGAGCACCGACTTGTAACCGGCGATGGTGCTCATCGACGAGAGCGCGTCCATCGACTGCGCGCGGGTGATGCGCGGGATGGCGTCCATGCTGAGCGCGGTGACGCCCTGCCGGGCCAGCTCGACCGCCAGCTCCGGCCGCGTCAGCGGCGACAGAAGGGCGATCAGCAGGCTGCCGGGGCGCAACTGCACCACCTCCTCGGGAGTCGGGCGCTGCACCTTGAGCACGATGTCCGACTGCCCGTAGACAGCGGCGGCGCTGGGCGCGATCTCAGCGCCGGTCTCTTGATAGAAGCGATCGGGGAAGCTGGCGCCCTCCCCCGCGCCGCTCTCGATGAGCACGCGGAAGCTGCGGACCAGCTTGCGGATAACGTCGGGAGTCAGGGCGACCCGTCGCTCACCGGGGATCGTCTCGCGCGGGACGCCGACGGTGAGGCGAGGTCCACCCTCTCCCTGCGAGTCTGCTGGCTGCAAGACGTGATTCTCCTTTAAGTCCTGATCGGCGCAAGCCCGCCGATAGCATACTGAAGCTGCCTGTTCGGCCGGTCTATAGCTTATGCCGCCCGCGCCGCGCGCGTCAACACCGGTGCATGATTCGCGTGGATCTGGGTGGCGGGATCCTCGACTGGAAGGGTGCGGGGGGCGGAGAGCGTGTCGTGTCTTCCCGTAGCCGCGCCGCCGTCGTCGCGCCGTCTCCGTCCGGCTAAAGCCGCAGCGCTAAACCTCACGAAGCCCACTGAAGGGGCTGGGTTTCGGCCTGGCGAAGGCGAAACGTTCGGTGCCAATCCGCAGGCACACCGTTGTGATGCGCGCCTCGTTCATCACGTCCGCGCGGCCATCCCTTCGCCGGCACAATGAATGAAAACGGCACACGTCTGCCCGACGGCACGATATAGCTCAGCCCCTTCAGTGGGCTTCGTGGATTCAGCGCTGCGGCTTTAGCCCGGCGCGACGAGGGCGGCGCGGCTACGGGAAGACCGCAATCCGTCCACTCATCCGCGCGTCACGCGGCACTGTGGTTTCATCAACAACGCCGCCAACGCCATCCCGTTGGAGGACGAATCACGATGGAAGGAGCAGCCCGCATGGCACAGCCGATCACCCAGGTTGACGCCTTCACCGACCGGCCCTTTCGCGGCAACCCGGCGGGGGTCTGCCTGCTGCCCCGTCCAGCCGAAGCCGACTGGATGCAAAATGTCGCCCGCGAGATGAACCTGGCCGAGACGGCCTTCCTCGTTCGCGAAGGCGACGAGTTTCGCCTGCGCTGGTTCACCCCGGCGATCGAGGTCGATCTCTGCGGCCACGCCACGCTGGCCAGCGCCCACGTCCTCTGGTCCGAGGGCCACCTGCCGCCCGGCGCCCAGGCCCGCTTCCAGACACTGAGCGGGCTGCTGACCGCCGAGCAGCGCGGCGACTGGATCGAGCTCGACTTCCCGGCCGAGCCACCCGCGCCGGTCACGCCACCGCCGGAGCTGCCGGCGGCGCTCGGGGTGACGCCGCTGGCGGTGGCGCGCAACCGGATGGACTACCTGGTCGAACTGGCGGACGAAGCGGCCGTGCGCGCGCTGACGCCCGACTTCGCCCGGCTGGGCGCGCTCCCGGCGCGCGGCGTGATCGTCACCAGCCGCGCGAAGTCGCCCGAGTACGACTTCGTCTCGCGCTTCTTCGGGCCGTCCGTCGGCATCAATGAGGACCCGGTCACCGGCTCGGCCCACTGCGCGCTGGCGCCCTACTGGGCCGCGCGGTTGGGTGGTGGGCGCGACGAGCTGACCGGCTACCAGGCCTCCGCGCGCGGCGGCATCGTGCGCGTGCGCCTGGCCGGCGACCGGGTCAAGCTGCTCGGCCAGGCGGTCACGGTCCTGCGCGGCGAGCTGGTCGGCGCGGCTGCCCCGGATCGCTAGGTTTCCTCGGCCGCCGCGCGCATGGTCGCCCAGAGGCGCTCGACATCGGCGCGCTCGGTCGGCTCGGCGCCGATCGAGACGCGCACCATCCAGCGGCCCTCCAGCACGGCGGGCGTCAGGTAGGCCGCGCCGGAGCGGTTGATCCGGTTGACCCAGCCGAGCGTGTGGCGGTCGAGCGCCTCGCCTGCCAGACCCGGCGGCTCGTGGCGCAGCACCACCGTCTGCAGCGGCACCGGGGCCAGCAGGCGCCACTCCGGCGCCCGCTCCACCTGCTCTGCCAGCCACTGGGCGTTGGCGAGATCGCGCCGCAGCCGCGCCTGCAGTTGCTCGACGCCCGCCTCGCGGATCAAGAACCAGAGCTTGAGCGCGCGGAAGCGCCGCCCGAGCGGGACGCCCCAGTCGCGCAGGTTCTTCACCTGCTCGTCGGCGGCGGTGCGCAGGTAGCTGGGGTTGGTCGACATCACCCGGATCAGGTGCTGGGGGTCGCGCACGTAGTAGACCGACGAGTCGAAGGCCGCGCCGAGCCATTTGTGCGGGTTGAGCACCAGCGAGTCCGCCCCCTCGATCCCCTGCCACATCCAGCGGCACTCGGGCAGGATCATGGCCGAGCCGGCCAGCGCGGCGTCGACGTGCAGCCAGAGGCCGAACTCCCGCGCGATCTCGGCCAGCGGCGCCAGCGGGTCGAGCGCGGTCGTCGCGGTCGTGCCGACCGTAGCCACGATGGCCGCCGGGCGGCGCCCTGCGGCCAGGTCGCGCGCGATGGCGGCGCGCAAGGCGTCGGGGCGCAGGGCGAAGCGCTCGTCGGTGGCGACCACGCGCACGTTGTCGCGTCCGAAGCCGGCCAGCAGCGCGGCCTTATCGACCGAGCTGTGGCTCTGCTCCGAGCCGTAGACGACCAGCGGCTGCGGCTCGGCCTGCAAGCCGCCGCGCGCCTGCCCGTGATCGGTGGCGCGCTCGCGCGCGGTCAAGAGCGCTACCAGGGTCGACTCCGAGGCCGAGCCCTGGATCACGCCGCTCCACTCTTGCGACAGCCCCAGCATCCGGCGCAGCCAGTCGGTGACCGTCTCCTCGACCTCGGTCAGCGCCGGGCTCGACTGCCAGCTCAGCCCGAGCGTGCCCAGCCCGGTGCTGAGGAAGTCGCCCAGCACCGAGGCCAGGCTGGCGTTGGCCGGGAAGTAGCCGAAGAAGCTGGGGTGCTGGAAGTGCGACACGCCGGGGAGGATGATCTCGTCGACATCGCGCAAGATCGCCGCGAACGGCTCGCCCTGTCGGGGCGGCTCGACGGGGAGCCGCGCCTTGATCGCCCCCGGCTCGACCGGCGACATCACCGGCAGCTCGCCCACCCGCTCGCGGTAGCCGGCGATCCAGTCCACCAGCGCGTAGCCATACGTCCGGAACTCCTCGGGGGTCACACTCCGCCTCGCTTTCTCCGCCGCAGCCGCTCCACCGCGCCCGCGAGGATACCATTCAGCCACGGGCCGGGCGGCGCTCGGCTGCTCGCTACCAATTTTGAAACAAGGTATTGACAGGCCGGCACGCCCGTGCTACTGTGTACGTGCGGTCCCGAGGAGTGATCCACGGATCGACGCCAAACCAGAGCAGGCAACTGATCTGGTTGCTGGATCGGGAAACCGATCTAGCCGGCCACGAGAACCGGCAACGGTACTCACGGTCGTTCGAAGCGAAGGGCTCATGGCGGTTGGGGCAACCCGCGGTCATCCCCCTTCAGGACGAACCGGGCGTCGAGCGTGAGAAGCTCGTCAGGACCGCGTTTTTGTTCCCCAAACGTCCTGCTTGCCTATCACCTCGCCCGGCAACTGCCTTTTGAGGGCGTTGTGTGCCGCATGCGGCTTGGATCCTTCGACAAGCTCAGGATGACAGGGTAACGGATGAGGCGGACGAGTACGTCCCGTCGTTGTCGTCAGCCCCTCACTACCCCTGTCATCCCGAGCGCAGTCGAGGGATCCGTCGTGCCTCAACTCACAACTTCGTCGTGCGCCACACTCCCTCCCCCATGTCTCCCCTCTCCCAGTATTGGGAGAGGGGTTGGGGGTGAGGGCCCGTCCGACGCTCAGATGCCGCTGACGGCGTTTCCGGGCCGGCGCAGGTCGGTCGCGGCGCGGTAG
>DASSHC010000044.1:0-4297 GCA_035693105.1 Thermomicrobiaceae bacterium
GCCAGCGCCGCCGCTGGCGCTAGCGCGCGGCCGGACGCTGCTCGTCACGGGAGCGGTAGCCGCTATATTCCGACGCAGGCCGCAGCCATGCAAGAAACCCAAGCGCGGCCAGCACCAGCAGCGCCGGCAGGAAGGCAGCCAGCGCGGTGGCGATATTCTGCAGCGCGAACGAATCCCCCAGCCAGTAGTAGGTGGCGTAGGCCAGCATCGCACCCAGCGAGGTCGCGAGCGCCACTGGCGCGGTGGGGCCGCCGGCCAGTGGGGCGGCCAGCGCTACCACCCACTCGGCATACCAGGGCCAGTACCACCACTTCGCCAGCAGCAGGTAGAGGAAGACGACCCAGAAGGCGCAGCTGATTAGCGCCCGCGCGTCCGGTGCGCTCGCCGCGCGCCGCAGCAGTAGGAGATAGCCAAGCGCGAAGAAGGGGAGGATCAGCGGCTTGATCGCGGTGGTGGCCGTGTTCCAGCTGAGGCCCAGACCGTGCTGCAACCCCAGCGCCAGCAGCGCGCCGGGCGAGGAGATCACGTGGCTGGACTCGTGGGCCAAGCCGGCGTAGCCGTGCCCCGCCAGCAAGGGCGCGTAGAGCGCGACGGCCACGAGCGCCGAGAGCACCAGCGAGAGGGCGAGGCCGCGGCGCGGGACGTCCGGCCGGCGCCAGAGCCAGAGGAGGAAGATTGGCACCACCAGCAGCCAGACCTGCTTGGTCGCCACAGCGAGGGTTAGCAGCGGCAGGACCGCGAGCCACCAGCGGCGCACCAGCGCGTAGAGCGCCGCCAGCGCGAAGAAGACCATCACGATGTCGTTGTGCGCATTGCCGGCGGTGGCGAACTGCAGCAGTGGGTTCCAGCCGAGCAGGAGCGCGCTAGCCGCGCCCGCTCCCGGCCGTAACCCCTCCGCGACGAGCGCGGCCAGGATGGTCGAGCCCCAGAGGAAGATGATCGTCAGCGCCTTCTGCCCAATGACGTTGGCACGGACGCCCGTGCCGCTGAAGGGGAGCGGCGCGCCGGAGAGCTGGTACCAGAGCGGGCCGTAGCTGGAGGGGAAGCCCGACCAGGTGTAGACCTGCCGCGCCAGCGGGTCGTCCGCAAAGTGACCGGGCGGGATGCGGGTGGGGTTCTGGCCGTAGACCCAGTACGTTCGCGCGTCGGCGATGTTGTGGTAGACGTCCTGCGCGCCGACCGGATTGATCGGCAGCAGCGTCAGCGAGAAGAGCACCGTGCCGGCGAGTACGACGACGAGGGCGCCGCGTGGCGCACAACGCCTGAGTAGCAACCAGCCCACCGTATAGGTCGCGAACGCCAGCAGAACCGGGACCACGAAGTGCAGCGCGCCGCCCCAGCCCTCTCCGAGAATGGTCGCGAGCGATTCCCCGGGCTGCAGCGGCCGCGGCAGCGCGTGAAGGTTGAAGGGGACCAGGAGGCCCACCACCAGCGCCGCCTCCAGCACCAGCCCGGCGAGCAGCAGCGCGAGGAGGCGCGCGCCGCGTGGACCCGCCATTAGCCGTTCCGTGTCTTGGGCGACGCGGTATTCCTCAGAAGCTGAAGTTCCTCGCAATCGTTGCTCGGCCAACGACTTTCAAAGTCGGTCACCACAACAACTGGAGCGCTCACGGACTGGCTGACGAAGGCGGTGCGGGTGATGTTGCGAAGAGATCCTTCGCCGCGGCTCGGGACTACAGGGGCAGGGACCGTTGTTTCCTCGTTTTGCGCAGGCCGCAGCCGAAGCATCACTGCGGACATTCCCGGCGACGTTCGTAGCCGGCACGCTCCACATTCGTCTGACAGGAAGAGAGCATTGTTCGTTTGAGGGAATCCAAGCAAATCTGGGGGCTGGGGAGCAGGGATTCGAACCCCAACTGGCTGATCCAGAGTCAGCTGTCCTACCGTTAGACGACTCCCCAAAGCAGGCCGCGTGCGACCAATGCCCGCTAAGTATAGCAACCGGAGGGCCGGCAGGCAATCGCCGCGCGGCAGTCGCGCGGCTACTCGCTCTCGAACGGCTCGTCCACCGCCAGCAGCTCGCCGCCGTTGGCCTCGGCCAGCGGCAGCGCGGCCAGCGCCGGGTGCTCCAGCAGGTGGCGCTCGGTGCCGGTGATCAATACCTGGCAGCCGGCGGCGCCGATGGCTGCCAACAGCAACTCACGGTGCGCAGAGTCGAGCTCCGAGAGCACGTCGTCTAGCAGCAGAATCGGCCGGTCACCGGCGATGTCGAGCATCGTGCTCAGCTCGGCCAGCTTGGTGGCCACCACCGCCAGCCGCTGCTGGCCGCGCGAGCCGAAGGACGCCAGATCACGCGCGGCGAGCGTAAAGAGCAGATCGTCGCGGTGCGGGCCGAGCAGCGTGGCGCCGCGGCGCAGCTCGTCCTCGCGCCGGTCTCGCAGCGCCTGCTCGAACGAGCGCCCCACCAGCGCCTGGCCCTCGGCGGGCGGCGCGGCACGCACGCGCTCCAGCATCGTCTCGCTCAGCTCGACCGTCGAGCGGTAATCGAGCTTCAGCTCCTCGTCGCCCCCGTGCAGGCGAGCGAAGGTCTGGCGCGCGTGCGTCGCCAGCGTGCCGGAATAGCGTAGCCGGGCCGCCACCAGGTAGGAGCCGTAGGTCACCATCTCCTCGTCCCAGTAGGCAAGCTCGCCCTCTCGGGACCCGCGATCGCGCCGCCCGCCCAGCTCCTTCAGCAAGCTGTTGCGCTGCTGCGCCAGCTTTCCGTAGCGGCTCAGCGCCTGGAGGTAGGTGGGATCGAGCTGCGACAAGGAGATGTCGAGGTAGCGGCGGCGGATCGAGGGCGAGCCGAGCACCAGGCCGAGGTCCTCCGGCTCGAAGAGCACCACCCGCACCGTGCCCACCGCGTCGACCGTGCGCCGCGCCAGGCCGTCGATCTTGACCCGCTTGCGCGTGCCGCCGCGCTCCGGCTCGACCGCCAGTGTCAGCTCCAGGTCGATCGGGTGGCCGTCGGCGACCGCCGCGGCGCGCACGCGCGCGTAGGGCGACAGGCCGTACTCCTCGTTGCTGCGCCAGTTGATCAGGTCGCGCTCCAGCGTGGCACGCGGTGAGCGCGCGGTGGCCAGCAGGTAGACTGCCTCCAAGAGGCTGGTCTTGCCGGAGGCGTTGCGCCCGATCACCCGCAGGCCCGCCGGCGGGATCGCCAGCCGCAGCTCGCGGTAGAGACGGAATTCGTCGAGTTCGAGGCTGGTCAATCGCATCCGAGCGGCAGCATTCCCAGGCGAGTGTGGCGCGTGGCACGACGCGGCCCGCGGCAGTGATTGTACCGGGTCAGCCCGCCGCGGGCCGGAGACAAGGCGTTTCGGGTTAGAGGCTGCCGGTAACCATCGGCATGATGACGTGGGTAAAGTCGTCGTCGCCGACCGCGCGCAGCACGCCGGCCGCGTTGGGACCGGTCATCTCCAACGCCACCTCGCCCGCCTTCATGGCCGAGAGCACTTCGGTCAGGTAGCGGCCATTGAAGGCGATCTGCGACTCCGGCCCGACGACCCGCGCCTCCAGATCGTCCTCGTTGTCGCCAGTCTCGGCCGCCTGTGCCGAGACCCGGGCACAGCCGGGGTCCAGCTCGCTATCGCCCGGCTTCAGCACGATACGCACCACGTCATTGCTCGATTGGGCAAAGAGCTTGGCGCGGCGTGCTGCCGAGAGAAACTCGTCGCGCGCCACCACCAGGCGCGTGTCGTACTGCTTGGGGATGATCTGGCGCACGTCGGGGAAATGCCCGTCGATCAGGCGCGTCATGAACTCGACCGAGCCGGACCGCGCCAGCATCTGGCTGCCGTTGGGCGTCACCAGCAGCTCGACCGCCTCGTCGTCGTCCCCCACCACGCGCGACAACTCGGCCAGCGAGCGCGCCGGCACGACGACCGACACGTTCTCTCGCACCGGCTCCGCCAGCTCGCTCTTGCGCACCGAGAGGCGGAAGCCATCCGCCGCCGCCATGGTGACGCACGCGCCCTCGAACTCCGTCAGCACGCCGGCCAGCACCGGGCGGCTGTCGTCGGTGGCGGCGGCGAAGGCCACCTGAGCGATCATCTCCTTCAACGTGGCCGGGGCGATGCGCGCGGTCGGCCCGCTGTCGCCGATGCTCGGGAGCGTCGGGAAATCTTCGGCGGGGATCCCTTTGATGTTGGCCTTGGAGTGACCGGCCGTCATCGCCAGCACCAGCTTCTTGCGGTCGTAGTGCAGGGTGACCCGCTCGTCGCGCAGGCTGGCGACGAAGTCGGTCAACAGGTCGGAGCGGACCGTGATGGTCCCTTCCTCCTGCACCTCGGCGTCGACCCAGGCGACCACCGAGATC
>DASSHC010000045.1:0-3908 GCA_035693105.1 Thermomicrobiaceae bacterium
GGCTACCGCGCGACGTACCCGCCATCGACGGCGAAGGCTTGGCCCGTCACGTACGAGGCCGCATCCGAGCAAAGCCAGACCACCATCTGCGCCACCTCCTCCGGCGTCCCGACGCGCCCCATCGGGATGCTGGCGAGGACACGCTCTAGGAAGCCGGGGACGGCCGCGCTCATCGGCGTGTCGATCGCACCGGGGCAGACGGCGTTGACGCGGATGCCAACCGTGGCGTGCCCGAGCGCGACGGCCTTGGTCAGCCCGACGACACCGTGCTTACTCGCCACGTAGGCCATGTTGGCGCCGCCGCCGACCAACCCCGCGATCGAGGAGGTGTTGACGATGGCGCCGCCGCCTTGGGCCAGCATTTGCCGGATCTCGGCCTTCAGACAGAGCCAGACACCCCGCAGGTTGACGGCGATCACCCGGTCGAAGATGTCGTCCGGGTAGTCGACGAAGCTGGTGCCGACCGCGCCCGCGATGCCCGCGTTGTTATGCGCATAGTCGAGCCGCCCGTAGCGCGCCACCGTCGCACCCACCAGCGTCGCCACGTCGGCGGCCTGCGTTACATCGGCGCGGACGAAGACCGCCTCGCCGCCGGTCGCGCGGATCAGCTCCGCTGTCTCCTCGCCACCGTCCGTGTCGAGATCGGCGACGACGACGCGGGCGCCGGTAACGGCGAAGGCGTGGGCCGTAGCCCGCCCGATCCCCGAACCCGCCCCCGTGACGAGCGCGACCTTCCCCCGCATCGCCCCGGGTTGGATGATAGCGGCCATGTGCTTGCCTCCTCTGCTCCGGAGGGTCCATTACACACCCCAGCGCAACCTGGAGTGCATATTCCGGTCATAGTGCCGCCTGCCTTTTTTACGGACACTTCTCTGTGCGCGACGCAATGAATGCCGCGTGACGCATGGGAGAGTCTCAGCTCGCGCGGTATTCCGCCTTGTTTCAACCATTCTCCGCAGTTGGCACCCTGCCCACCGCCAGCACGTTCCCATCGAATAGGCATGTGTCGGCGTCCGCCAGGAAGCGGTCGAGCGCGTCTGGGTCACGCAGCCGCTCCCAAGCCTCCCGATCTGCCGCGGGCAGCGCCATCTGCGCGGCGGCCGCCGCGAATAAGGTCAGGGTGCCCCGCCAGAATCGTCCCGTCGGCGCGTCGAGGGGCGGGGAGCGCTCGATCATCGTCGTGCGCCGACAGACCCCCACCAGCCCCGAGCGGCGCAGCCAGCCGCCGAGCAGCGGGGCGCGCAGCACGCCCGCCGCCTGCACTATGCCGCCGCGCGCGGCCTCTTCAGTGAGCCGCAGAACCAATCCGAGCGGCGCGGGCAGGACGACGAGGAACGTGGCCTCGGCGTCCTTGACCGCGACGAGGCCGCCCGGCCGCACCACCCGGCGGAACTCTGCCAGCGCCGTCGCCAACTCCGCGTCGGTCAGGTACTGCGAGGTATTGGCGAACCAGACGGCGTCGAAGGTATCGTCCGCGTACGGCAGGTCGAGCACAGTGCCCGCGCGCGCCTCCACCGGGCAGGGCAGCGCCGACGCGGCCACCCGCTGCTCCACCACCGCAACGTTGTCGGGCGCGAGGTCGAGCGCGGCGAGGTGACCGGTCGGGCCGACCAACGCGGCGAGCAAGGGGAGGAAAGAGCCCGAGCCGCAGGCGGCGTCGAGCACGCGCCAGCCGGGTTGGATGCCGACGGCGCGCAACTGGGCCTCGTACTCCGGGCGATTCGCCTCGAAGTGGTCATCGAGCCATGCGGCGCTGGTGAGCGCCTGTCCCGTCGAGGACGCGTGCATGTTCGAAGCTCCTGCGGTCATCGGCCACCTCGTTAGCTTCATCGCCGTCGACACGCCCAGATGAGGGGTGACGCAGTCATCCAATGCCGCCGATTCACGGAAGATGGCCGAATGCTACCGCGCATCGCGTGTGACCGCAAATTCGTCACCGATGTGACCGGAACAGGCGCCCCATGTAGCGGCGAGGCTTGTCCATTGCGCGACGATCCCGGTTTACGGCGCGGCGTTGTGCTCTCCTTGTTAGCCCGTCATCGTCCCATCATCGCCCGGTCGGGGCACGAGGGCCGGTGCCAACACGTCATCCTCTCAAGCACATGGGGAGTAGGTCGTTCATGTCGAGGTCGCGGCGTCCGCTGAGCCACTCCTCTGTTCTCCAGCAAACCGAATGTGTCACGCCGCATACAGTATCTGCCGACTCGCGGCCACGCTCTCCGCGAACGCGCGCTTGCGGACGGCGCCGGCCATGACGAGGTCGACCGGGCGGCCCAGCAGCGCTGCGAGGCGATCTCTGAATTCAAAGTAGCGTGTCAGCCAGAGGCCGAAGTCGTAATCGGGCGGGTACTCGACCACGAAATCCAGGTCGCTGCGCTCCGGAACGAACGTACCAGTCGTGGCCGAGCCGAAGAGTTCCAGGCGCAGCACGCCATACTCGCGGCAAAGCGCGCGAATCTCGTCCAGGTTCCGCTCAACCACTGCAAGCATGTCGCGACCTTTCTCCGGCGCTCTAGGAGGATGCCGGATATCGCGGCGTGTGTCTCCGAGCGTGATTGTACAAGGCGTTGGCTCCCACCCAAGTCGGGACCATCATCCTCCACGCCTGCTTGGGCGTAGACTAGATGGGACGGGGATACGTGGCGCGAGCGGTGGTCACGGTGGCAGGGCGTGCTGCGGGCGCTGCCCGCACCGTGGTGAAAGGATGTCGCGAGGATGGCACAGGAGGCGGCGTGGCCGCGGAGCAGTAATGGCTCATCCCCGAACGGGCAGACGGAGGAAGACGAAGTCGACGAGGGGCTGAGTGAGATTGACCGGCTCGACCCCGAGCGCCGCCGGCTCGTCGCCGCCCGCGACAAGCACGAGCCCTGGGCGCTCTGGGGCCCCTACCTCTCCGAGCGCCAGTGGGGCACCGTGCGCGAGGACTACTCGGCCCACGGTACCGCCTGGGACTACTTCCCCCACGACCACGCCCGCTCGCGCGCCTACCGCTGGGGTGAGGACGGCCTGCTCGGCATCTGCGACGACCACGGCCTCCTCTGCTTCGGCCTGGCCCTCTGGAACGAGGAAGATCCCATCCTCAAAGAGCGCCTCTTCGGCCTGACCGGCCCCGAGGGCAACCACGGCGAGGACGTCAAGGAGTATTACTTCTACCTCGACAACACCCCGACCCATTCCTACATGAAGGCGCTCTACCGCTACCCGCAGCGCGCCTTCCCCTATAGCCAACTGGTCGAGGAGAACCACCGCCGCACGCGCCAGGACCCCGAGTTCGAGCTGATCGACACCGGGGTGCTGGCCGAGAACCGCTTCTGGGACATCACCGTCGAATACGCCAAGGCCACCCCACACGATATGCTGATCCGCGTCACCTGCACCAACCAGGGGCCGGACCCGGCGCGGCTGCATCTGCTGCCCAGCCTCTGGTTCCGCAACACCTGGCGCTGGGGGCTGCACGAGCGCTACGCCGGGCTGGCACTGGCCGCGCCCCCGGCCGAGCCGCCGGCCGGCGAGCAGGCTGTCACCTGGATCCAGTCGACCCACTACAAGCTGGGCAGCTACTGGCTCGCCTGCCAGGGCCAGCCGGAGTGTCTCTTCACCGAGAACGAGACCAACAGCCAGCGCCTCTGGGGCACGCCCAACGCCACCTCCTACGTCAAGGACGGCATCCACGCCGCCGTGGTGGAGGGGAAGCGTGAGGCGGTCGACCCCAAGCAGAACGGCACCAAGGCCGCCGCCCACTACCGGCTGGAGCTGGGACCCGGCGCCACGCAGACCGTGCTGCTGCGCTTCTGCAACGAGCGCGGCGCGCAGCCCTTCGACGGGGCCGAGGCGCTCTTCGCGCAGCGCCGGGCCGAGGCCGACGCCTTCTACGCGGCGCGCATCGAGCCCGGCCTCTCCGCGGACGG
>DASSHC010000046.1:0-5353 GCA_035693105.1 Thermomicrobiaceae bacterium
CACGTTGCCCTGTCTCCCCTGGCCGCGCCGTAGGGGAGACAGGGCAGACACAGGGGTCTGCCCCTACGATCCGCCCGTAGCCCCTCTCCCCGGATTGGGAGAGGGGCTGGGGGTGAGGGCCCGTTAGGCCACCCAGAACCAGGTGCTGAATTGGATCAGCAGCCCGGCGAACTGCACCAGGCAGAGCGCCAGCAGCAGGCTGAAGACCCAGCGGTTGCGCGTCAGCTTGGCCAGCGCGATGAAGAAGGGGAAGAGGACGATCACGAAGCGCGGGTAGGACATCAAGGGATGCACCAGCGACGGGCTAAAGAGCGGCACCACGAAGCTGACCAGCGCGTAGAGGCTGTAGGCCGGGCGCACCGTCCAGAGCATGTAGAGCGTGAGCGGTACGAAGAGCGCGAAGATGAAGAGGTCGTACGCCTGGCGCTCGGCGAAGAGGTAGCGGATGTTCGGGTTGGTCAGCACGCCCCAGGTGGGGTGCTGCACCAGGTACGAGAGCCAGGCCAGGTCGAGCTTGTGCCACTCGGTCTGCAACGTCTCCCACGGCATCGCCCGGTAGCGCGCCCAGCCCTTCTGTGCGTGCAGCGTCAGCAGCGGATCGCCCCAGACGTGCTTCAGTTCGGCGAAAAAGAGGAGTGGGCCAAGCAGGACCGGCGTCAGCCCCAGGGCCTGGCGCCACCAGCGGCGCGGGTCCCAGCCCCGCTCCTGGAGCAGGAGCAGCCCCAGCGGGATCAGGATCAGGATGCCGGTGTTGCGCGTCAGAGCCGCCAGAAAGCCGAAGAAGCCGGCCCACCACCAGCGGCCGGTGCGCGCCAGGTAGACCGCCGCCACCGTCACCAGCAGAAAGAGCGACTCGGTGTAGACCGCCGAGAAGTAGAAGGCGGTGGGGAAGAAGGCGATCAGCCAGATGGTGCGCGCGGCGACTGGCCGGCTCACCTCCAGCGTCACCAGCTTGTAGAGCAGGCAGAGCGCGCCGAGGAAGGCCAGGTTGGAGATCAGCACGCCGACGACCGGCACGCTCCAGTTGGTGACCTCTATCCCGAGCCGCAGGAGGAAGGGATAGAGCGGCCAGAAGGCGGCGCTGGCCTGGTAGACCCCGTAGCCGTAGACCGCCACCAGCGCGTACCAGAAGCCGTCCCAGTTGCGCAGCGGCTGAATGGTGTAGTGGGCGATCCCGCTCATCGGCGGAAGCGCGTAGCCGATCGCCGGGACCGCGTTCAGGGTATAAAAGTTAGCCACGCCGATCGCCGCCACGGCGAGGACCAGCGCCAGGTGCAGCAGCCAGGCCACCAGCGGCACGCGGTAGCCGGCGACGAACGCGGCGAGGGCGTGTCTGGACGGCAAGATCGCGTCGTGGTGATACTCAACCACGTCCGTCTCGGGAGGCTCGGTGAGCCGCATGGAACCGCGTTGCCCTCCTCAACCGGCACGGCCGGAACCGCTCCCGGCCGCGCGGGGCCAATCATGCCACGCCACTCGCGCCCGGGCCATCCGTGAGGTGGAGTTGGGCCGGCGTGTATACTTGAGCGCGGCGGACAGTCGCATTCCGCGACAGTTCGCAACGCGCGTGCCGGCGCGGCGGCCGCCAGGGGGATCACGGCGGTTCGCGGACCGGCCGGAAAGTGAACGGTGCCATGGTTCGATCACGGGAAGATCGTCCTGGGTCGCGCCCGGCGCCAGCTCTAGACGAAGTCGGTGAGCTCCAGCTTGGATGTTCGATGCTCCGACGCACACAGCTCCATCTCAATGGGAATGGCCGTCCGCTGATGCGCTGCTCGCTCGGCTACTCGGTCCGCACCCCGGACGAGGCTGAGTTGTGCCGCGCGGCCGGCGGGCCACATGAGTGCTGGCATCTGACGCCGGCCAAGCATGTGACGCCCTCGGGAGATGACCGACTATAAGCTGCGCCCGGTGAACCGGAATACGATTGAAGCGCGAACGCGAACAGGCGGGCCGATGGCCCGCCTGTTTGTTCGTCCGCGTTCATGTGGGCCGGCTACGCCAGGGCGTCGACCTCGGCCGGGAAGTTGGCATTGGTGTAGACCGACTGCACGTCGTCCAGATCCTCCAGCGCCTCCAGCAGCTTGAGCGCGGTCTGCGCCTGCGCGCCGTCGACGTCGATGGTCGCCTGGGGCACACGCTGGATGTCGGACTGCGCCACGGTCGCACCCGACTGCTTGAGCTGCTCGGCCACCAGGGTCAGCTCGGCCGGGTCGGTCGTCACCACGATCTCGGCGCCCTCCGGCTCGACGTCCCGCGCCCCGGCGTCGATCGCCGCCAGCGCCAGCTCGTCCGGATCCGCCCCGTCGGCCTCCAGCACGATCTGGCCGACCGTGTCGAACTGCCAGGCGACGCAGCCGGTCTCACCCAGTGTGCCGCCGTGGCGGGTGAAGGCGTGGCGCACCTCGGAGGCGGTGCGGTTGCGATTGTCGGTCAGCGCGATCGCCAGCACGGCGACGCCGCCCGGGCCGTAGCCCTCGTAGACGATCGTCTCCCAGTTCTCGGCGTCGGCGCCGGCGCCGCTCGCCTTGGTGACGGCGCGCTCGATGGTGTCGTTCGGCATCGCCTCGCGCTTGGCGCGCTCGATGGCCATACGCAGGCGCAGGTTCGCATCCGGGTTCGGCCCCCCCTCGCGCACCGCGACGTGGATCTCACGCGCGAGCTTGCTGAAGATCGCACCCTTCTTGTAGTCGGCCGAGGCCTTCTGGCGTTTGATTTGTGCCCACTTGGAGTGGCCTGACATCGTCGTATTCTCCTTTGCAATCCGCCTGGCCGGGTCGAGCGCGAGACAGCGCGGCGCGGTCGACACTCGGCCGGCGCGGCACGCGCAGGGGCGGAAAATGGAATCGGGAATGCCGCCGAACCCCGGCCAGCCTCCAATTCTCGCACATTTCGGCCCATTGTTCCACTTCAATCGCTCCTCAAGAAATGTGCTATGATTTATGTCAGGGCGCGGCGTGGAGCATCGCGTACCTGCTCATCCTCCTCGCTCCTGGACGGAAGGCACCATGGATACCCTCGGCAGACTGCTCGACGCACTCCGCGCCGGTTTCGATATCCTGCTTGGCCGCGCGCCGAAGCCGGTCCCGGTTCCCGCACGCCGCCCCGCCCGCTAGCCCGACTGACGACCGGCGAGGCAGCGCCGCCGTTTGGTAGGCTGTGGGGCGGGGCGCTTTCACCCTTGACGTCCTGTAGGGGCGGCCCTCCGTGGCCGCCCTCGTTGTTCCCTGCATCGGCAACGGGGACATGGTGAACGTGGGGCGACATACGACGCGGCAGGTGGGCCACCCACGAGGGCAGGCACAGGGGCCTGCCCCTACCATATCATCAGCGATCGGATCATCCGAAGGAGCACCGCTTGGCAGCCGAACGCGCCATTGATGGTGAACAGACCCGGCCCCTCGTCAACCTGCCGATCCGCACCGTGCGGGTCATCCGCTACGTCACCCCGCTGCGCGAGGGCGGCTCGCTGCCGGCCGTGGTCGAGGCCGACGACCTCGGCACCTATGCCCTCAAGTTTCGCGGCGCGGGGCAGGGCGCCAAGGTCCTGATCGCCGAGTTGCTGGCCGGCGAGATCGCCCGCGCTATCGGGCTGCCGGTGCCGGAGATCGTCTTCGCCGAGCTCGATCCGGTGCTGGCGCGCTCGGAGCCGGACCCCGAGATTCAGGAGCTGATCCGCGCCAGCGCCGGCCTCAACCTGGCGCTCGACTACCTGCCCGGCTCCTTCGCCTTCGATCCGCAGGACGCGCGCGCGCTCCCGCCGGAGTTGGCCTCGGCCATCGTCTGGTTCGACGCCTATGTCACCAACGTCGACCGCACGGCGCGCAACACCAACATGCTCCTCTGGCACCGCAAGCTCTACCTGATCGACAACGGCGCCGCGCTCTACGCCCAGTATGGCGGCCCGAACTTCCCCGCGCGGGCGCGCAACCCCTTCCCGCAGATCCGCGATCACGTGCTGCTGCCCTATGCCAGCCGGCTGGCGGAGGTCGACGCCGAGCTCGGCGCGCGCCTGACGCCCCGGTTCATCGCGCGCCTCGTCGCCACCATCCCCGAGGTCTGGCTCGACGACCGCGCCTACGCCAGCCCGGAAGACCAGCGCGCCGCCTATGCCGCCTACCTCAACGAGCGGCTGCGCGCTCCGCGCGCGTTCGTGCAAGAGGCCATCGATGCCCGCGCCCACACTGCTCTCGTTTGACTACGCCATCATTCGGGTGGTGCCGCAGGTCGAGCGCGGCGAGTGCCTCAACGCCGGCGTGGCGCTCTTCTGCCGCGTAGCGCGCTTCCTCGACGCACGCCTGTTCCTCGATAGCCAGCGGCTGGCCGTGCTGGCGCCGGATTTCGATCAGGCGGAGCTGACCCGGCAGTTGGAGCATCTGCTGCGCATCATTCGTGGCGAGCGCGAAGCCGGGCCGATCGCCGCGCTGCCCCCCTCGGAGCGCTTCCACTGGCTGGTCGCCCCGCGCAGCACCGTGATCCAGACCTCGCCCGTCCACTCCGGCCTCACCGCCAACCCCGCCGCGACCCTCGACCACCTGCTACGCACGCTCGTCCTGCCGCCGCCACCGCGCCCGCATCCATAACGGAGCAGAATCGGGGAGGGATTCGGCCTCACGCGCGACGGTTGCTGCCGCTTGGGACCGATGAGAGATCCTTCGCCGCGGCTCAGGATGACAGGGAAACGGCCATCCTCCACCTGTCATCCTGAGGCCGCAGCCGAAGGATCTCCCTGATGCTTCGTCATGGCAGAGCTTTGAAGGAAGCTCCAGTCTTTTCCGGCTCAGGGGCGAACCGGGCAGCCTGGCCCAGCAGGCACGTCGCCCGCGATCGCGCGCTCCAGCCGGGCGCGCAGGTCCGCCAGGGTGGCCGCTTCCTGCTTCGGGTGCATGCCGCCACCCGCCACACGCCGGTCCAGCTCGGCGCGCTGCCGCCGCACGATGGCATCGACCACGCCCGGCGCGCTCAGACCACGCGCCTCGACGATCCCGGCCAACGTTCGGCCGCGGCTCAGCTCCCAGACGAGCTGTCCGGTCGGCACACGCAGCGCCCAGGCCAGGGCGCGCAGGTCGCTAGCCGCCGTGCCCGCGCCACCGAAGCGCGTGCAGGACGCCACCGCGAAACCGGGCGCGTCCGCGGCAGCGGCGGCGCTCGCCCGGTCGCTGCGTGCCGCGCCGCTCAGCAGCGCCGCCGCTACGATCACGGCCGCCAGCAGCCCACAGGCACAGATCCAACGCGGGCGCAGGCGCACCTCCATCTCGCCTCACCCCCGCCCCTCGGCCACCGCGACGACCGGCTCCGCGGATCGCGGCGCGGCGCTGGTCATAACCGGCTGCTTGGCACGGGCCAGCGCGAA
>DASSHC010000047.1:0-5245 GCA_035693105.1 Thermomicrobiaceae bacterium
CGCCCAACGAATGTCGAGGGCGCGCGCCGACAGTTCGTAGCGGATGGAGTAATACCCGTAGAGCAGGAAGAGGACTACCAGGAAGGCGATCAGACCAATGGCCAGCAGCACCAGGGGGAGCGGCCGGCCGAGCGGCAGCGAGAGCCAGCCAAGGAGCCCGGCAAGCCCCAGAACCAGCACGAGCAGGCAGACGACGGCGAGCAGCAGCCCGATCGGGCCGCCTGGAGAGCCGGACGCGCGCCAGCCGCCCTGGGGCCCCCGCCAACCGTTGCTGGCTACTTCGAGTTCCCGAGGCTCAACCTCGGAACCCGTTTGCCCCGTGTCGTGCGAGGTATCTATCCGTGCGCCCCTACTCTCTGATTCCCGCTCACGCCACCGGTCGTGCAAGCCAAGTGTCGCAAATCGACGACGTCGGCGCGAGATATCGGCCAACGACGCCCGCGAGCCGTGGACGACTCGCGGACGCCGCTCGCCGCTGCTGACTGCGTCTACCGACCTAGCCGGCCGGTGTCGCTGCACCGCCGGTGGGCGTGCCGGCGGGCGCTGGCGTTTCGGTCGGCGGCGGTGGCGCGCTGACCGGCGGGCTGAAGGTGTTCGAGGTGTTCTGGCTGTTCGACGCCGGCATCGGCTGGCTGATATTCCACTCGACGTGCGACGCCTTTTTCTCGGTGTCGATCCAGTTCTGGAACGCCTGCGAGCGTAACTGCGACAGGAGATCGGGCAACACCGGCCGATCCGGATCGCGCTCGAGCACCTTGATGATGTGCCAGCCGAACTGGGTCTGGACCGGAGCGCTGACCTCGCCGGGCTTGAGGTTGAAGGCAGCGGCGTCGAACTCGGGCACCATCACGCCGCGCGGGAACCAGCCCAAATCGCCGCCATTGGGCGCCGTGGCGGTATCGGTGCTCTTCTCCTTGGCGACCTCCTCGAAGGGCTTGCTCTTCAGCTCCTGCTCGATCTGGTTTGCCTCGTCCTGCGTCTTGACCAGAATGTGCTCGGCGTGGATCTCCTCTTGCCGGGGAGCGACCTTCAGGCCCAGGGAGTCGGAAGCCTTCTGCCGCGCCAGATCGGGCTTGAGAATCAGGCTGCGGAAGTCATCCATGCTCATCCCGGCCTGGGTGAGCACCGCATGCTCGAAACTCTTCATGTTGGCGGTCGCCGTCGCCTCAGCATCGCCCGGCGACACGGTCGGGCTCGGCGAGGCCTCGGGCGTCCCCGCCGCGGGGCTGGCTGCCGCCGCCGGCGCGGGCGTCGCCGCCGATTCAGGCGTCGCGGCAACTGCCGCCGGGTTGGCGGCTGGGGTTGCCCCCGGCGTCGCACCCGGCGTCGCGTTCGCGGCCGCAGCCGCGCTGGCCTGCGCCTGAGCGGTCGCCGTTGCCCAGGCAGCCGCCGTCGGGTCGATCGGCGGGGTGGGGGTCGGCGAGCCGAGCGAGACGCCGGAGAACTGTTCGGTAACGTACTGATCCATCTCTTGCGGCGTGATGGTGATGCCGAGCTCGTTCAAGTGCTGCAGGATGACCCGATCATCGACCATCTGGCTGAGCGTCGAGGCGACCGGCGCGTCCTGCTCGACGGTCTGCAGCTCCTGACGGGCCTGATCGGCCAGTTGCTGATACTGCTGGGCGTTCTGCCCTTGCGCGTACTGCGCGAACTGGGTGTACTGATTGATCTGATTGATCAACTCGTATTTGCGGTATTTCCAGTACGCGGAGCGGCTGATCTTGGAGCCGTTGACCGCCGCCAGGGATTGGTTGGGCAGGTAGAGGTACTGATAGATCGCGCCCCCGGCCAGGAGCGCCACTACCAGAATGCCCGAGGCGATGATGCCGAAGATCACGAAGCGACGCTGTCGCTCCTCGCGCTGCCGGCGCGAGAGCCGCCGGCCGGCCGTCGCTGAAGCCGGCGGACGGAAGCGGTCGCGCAAAGTGCGCACACGATCGATCATGCTACTGCTTTCGTCTCAAGCCGCATGTAAGGCACGTAGGAAAGGCAGGCCGCGCCCGGCCCCGCCCGGTCGGGCCGGACGGGGCGGTGACACGGGGCCGGCTACTGGGTGAACGGAAGCAGCCCAACGTGGCGCGCACGCTTGATCGCGACCGCCAGCGAGCGCTGGTGCTTGGCGCAGGTACCCGTCTGCCGGCGCGGCTCGATCTTGCCGCGGTCGGAGATGTAGCGGCGCAAGCGGCCGAAGTCCTTGTAGTCCACCTGCTCGATGTGGTCCATGCAGAAATGACAGACCTTGCGCCGCGGGTAGTAGCGGCCACCACCGCCACCGCCACCGAAGCGCCGCCGCGGCCGCTCACCCCCCGGGCGGTCGCCGCCCGGGCGCTCGCCGCGCTCCGGACGATCGGAGCGGTCGGAGCGCTCAGGACGCGCGGTCATCTCTCGTCGTTCCTCAGACACGTATTCCTCCTCGTTTCGCTCGACGCGCTCGCGTCTTAGAACGGGACGTCGTCGAACTCGTCCTTCTCAAACTCTTTTTCGTCGCTCGGCTCGCGACCACCGCCGCTACCGGTTGATTCCATGCGCGGACCAAGCATCTGCAGATCGTTGGCGACCACCTCGACCGCGGTTCGTTCCTGCCCCTCGCGGTCCGTGTAGCGCCGGATCTGCAGTCGCCCTTCGACGTAGACCTGGCGGCCCTTCGTCACGTACTGATCGACGATCTCGGCCAGCCGATCCCAGGCAATTATGCGGAACCAGTCGGTCTCGTCCGCCGCCTCGCCCTCCGCGCCGCGCCGACGTCGATTCACCGCGAGGGAGAACTCCGTGACCGGCTTGCCGCTCGGGGTATAGCGCATCTCGGGCTCTCTCCCGACATGGCCGATCAGCATGATCTTGTTCAGGCCTCGAGACATCGCGCTACTCCTCTCGCTCGCCGACCAACCGCGCACGTTTTCAGCTGGGTTCCCCTGGTTCGGTCTCAGCCGGCGGTTCTGCTGCAGGCTCGGCCTCAACGGGCGCGGGCTGCGCCTGTACCTGGGCCTCTGCCTGCGCCTCCTCGGGATTGGCCTCCGCCGTCTCGGCAGCCTGCTCCGCCTCGGTCTCAGGCTCCTCCGGCGCGGTGTCCTGACGGACGAACAGGTAACGAATGACGCGCTCGTCGAGTTGCAACTCGCGCTCGATGGCGCGCACGGCCCCCGGCGGGGCATTGAAGCGATAGAGCACGTAGGTTGCGTCGCGGAAGCGCCCGATCGGGTAGGCCAGCCGCCGCCGGCCCCAGGGGGTGTCGCGCTTGAGGAACGTGATCTGCGCGCCGCTGCCGGTAAGAGCGCCGTTGATTTGCTCGACCTCCGCGGTGAGCGCCTCGTCGGCAAGTTCCGGCATGATCAACACCATGAGTTCGTAGGGACGAGGTATGGAGCGATACTCTCGCAACGATTTCCCCTTCCATCGGGAACGCGCTGGTTTCGCCGCGGATCGTTGCGCACCGCGTGAGACATCAGCGCAGAAAGGACAATCCCGGGCAAGCGCCCGTGGGCTCCGGCCTGTCGTTTGCCGGGAACCAGCAAAGTATATCACCGGCGTTCAGCTTGGCTCAATCGTGCATTTCGGAGCGGGTGGTGCGGAGGTCCGCGATGACTAGCAGGCCGGTGCGCGACGGCGCGCGGCTCCGTCTGGCGCTGATCGCCGGAACGGTACGCCCGGAGCGTTGCGGGGTGTCGCACTACACCATCCGGCTGGCGCAGGGTCTGCGCGCCGCCGGGTTGGACGCCACCATCGTGACGACACACGCCGCCGCCCGGGCATTGCCCGCGGGACTGGCCGTCGGCGCGCTCGATCGCTGGGGCCTGCGCGCGCTTCCGGCACTCGCCCGGGCCGTGCGCTTTCTGCACCCCGATCTCGTCCACGTGCAATACGCGCCCGCCAGCTATCGCTTCCATCGAGCGATCGCGCTGCTCCCGATCGCGCTCGCACTCAGCGGCTGGCACGGCCCGCTGATCACGACGGCACACGAGTACGGCGGCTGGGCTTGGGAGCCCGCGCTCGTCCCCACGTCGCTGCGGCGCCGCCTGGTCGGCCTCGGCGCTCGTCACGGCTGGTGGGATCGTGAGTCGGGGCTCCTGATGAGCCACAGCCAGGCGATTGTCATCTCCAACGCGACCGCCCTGGCGTCGCTCGAAGCCTGGCTGCCGGGTGCGCGCGAGCGCGCCTGCGAGATCCCGCTCTGCGCCAACATCGACGTCGCGCCGATCGCGCGCGACCAGGCGCGCGCCGACCTGCGGCAACGCTTCGGCTGGCCCGACGGTTGCCCGGTGCTCGCGTTCTTCGGCTTTCTCCACCCGGTCAAGGGCCTGGAGACCTTGCTGGACGCGTTCGCCGTGCTGCGACGCGCGCACTCCCCGGCGCGGCTGCTGATCTTGGGCGGCACCGAGAGCCTGTCACTCCACGGCGACCAGGCCGCCGCCTACCTGGACGGCCTGCGAGCGGCGGCGCGCGCGGCGGGCATCGAGGACCGGCTGGTCTTCACCGGCTATCTCCCAGCGGAAGAGGCGTCGTGCCTGCTAGCGGGAGCGGATCTGGCGGTGCTCCCCTTCAACCACGGCGTCACGCTCAAGAGCGGTTCGCTCTTAGCCCTGCTCGCGCACGGCCTCCCGGTCGTCGCCAGCGCGTCCGAGCCGCCCGAGCCGGTGCTGGCGGACGAGGGGCTAGCGCGCCTTGCCCCGCCGCGCGCCCCGGCAGCACTCGCCGCTGCCCTCGCCGCGCTACTGGGCGATCCAGCCCAGCGCGAGCGACTGGCCCGCGCCGGCAAGGCGTATGTCGCGCACCTGAACTGGCCGGCGACCGTCGAGCGACACCGCGCGCTCTACGCCCAGCTCATCGCGGCGCGGGCGGCCCCAATCTCCGGCGTACGTCCGCCGGTTCCGCGCGCATCGAAGCCGCGGGCGCTCGACTAGCTCACAGTACGATATACTGCGGGGCCAGGGGGACGGTTCGTATCGCGAGGGGTCGCAATGGTCCTAGTCTTGCGGTAATATCGCTCACGCTTTCGCTGGGACAAGAAGGGATTGTCGAGTGGGACGAATTTTGGTGGCCGATGATGATCCGGCCATCCGCGCGCTGCTCACCGAGCTGCTCTCCGACGAGGGTTACGACGTGCTCGAAGCGGTCGATGGGAGAGCCGCCGTCGAGATCGCCCTCGCGCGTCAGCCCCAGGTGATCTTGATGGATCTGCGCATGCCACACCTCGACGGCATCGACGCGACGCGCGCGCTGAAGGCCGATCCACGCGCCGACGGCATCC
>DASSHC010000048.1:0-7447 GCA_035693105.1 Thermomicrobiaceae bacterium
CGCCACGGCGGCGCCGGGCGCACCCGCCGCGCGCAACTCCTGCTCCACCAGCGCACGCAGCCCGTCCTGATCAATCATCGCCCGCTCCCCACCCGTACCAACGGCTCCTCGGCGCCCTGCGCGAACGAACGGTATAGTACGGAGCAAGAGCACGTCGTGGCCAGGGGGCGGAGCAAGCAGGGCGTGATCCGGCGCATCGTCGAACACAACCGGCTCAACGGGGTCGTCTTCTCCACGATCGAATTCGTGTTGGTCGCGGCGGGCGCGGCATTCATCGCGGTGGGCATGGGCATTCACCATCACCTCGCCGGCGTGATCCTGGCCTGTGGCATCGCGCTGAACAGCCTGATGATCGTGGGGTTCGGCGCCGTCGCCTGGAGCCGGGGCGAGCGGGGCACGCCGCTCATCCAGGTGTTCAGCCCGGCCGGCCGCGCCCGGTTGACCCAGGAGCATCCGACGCTGATGAGCGACACCCTGATCGTCGCCGCCGCTACCCTCTTCCCCTACCTGCTGTCGGCGCTCGTGGCTGGCGAGGCCGGTCGCCGGACGCTCGGACGCGGCAGCTAGGGGGCACACTATAAGGCTTGAGCGCCAGCATCTTGGCAGACAGCGAGATCATGGCCGGGGAAGGTGTGCAGGCTGTTGAGGTTGAATATCCGGCGCGGCTAGCGCTCGCCTGAGTGCGCCGCGTCTTCCTGCCGCAGCCGCTCCTTGAGCCAGATCCGCGCCAGCGTGGATGGGCCGATGCCCATCGCCCGGGCGCGCTTGGTGAGCGCCTCGCGATCAGCGCGGTCGAGCCGCACGGTCAGGCGATCGGCTAGCTCAGGGCCGACTGTGACCTCAACCGGTTGCAATTCAACGCCCATGAACTCAGTGACGTCATGAGTATCCCAAAATTCCGCCTCCTCCTCGATGTTCTGGAAGGCAGGAATTCGCCCGTGGGCCTCGGTGGGATAGCCAAAGTCGATGGATGGCTTGGGCTTGCTCATGGAATTTGCCCTTCGTGCTGCTGCTGGTACGCGCGGCGTTCCTGACGGCTCGCGGGACGAGCGCTGAAGACGTAAAAGGAACCCGTTTCCCGTGGCACTGGTCCGATGATGACTGTAAGCATACGAGCGGCCAGGGTTGGCCCGGTCACCACGAACCGCTGCTTGTAGCTGGCTTGAAACATCGCATCGCCAGCGACGACCTCCTCCGCCTCCCGAGGCGTGACTTCGTGCTTGGCAATGTGATCGCGGTTCCAATCGTCCCAGACGAGTCGATCAATCGGCACCCGGCTGCTCATGAATTGATTGTAGCGTACGGTGTCTGACATTGACAGACGGCATTCCCTCACCCCTCCCGCTCGGTGAGCGACCGGCGTCCAGTCGCACGGTTTGACACGCCCCCAGCCCGGCGTGACAATCGGGAACCGGTCGAGGCGGGTGGGGTGGGAGTGGCCGCGCCCGCCGGGCGGCAGTGCTACAGGGAGGAAAACGCATGTCGGTCCAGAGTCAGATCGATCCCGCGCTGTTGAAGGCGCTCAAGTGGCGCTTGATCGGCCCGTTCCGCGGTGGCCGCGTCGTGGCCGTCACCGGCGACCCGGCCGACCCCTTCACCTTCTACTTCGGCGCTTGCGACGGCGGCGTCTGGAAGACGAGCGACGGCGGCAACGTCTGGGAGAACGTCTCGGACGGGTATTTCAACACGGCCCCGATCGGCGCGATCGCGGTGGCGCCCTCCGACCCCAACGTGATCTACGCCGGCATGGGCGAGACCGCCATCCGCGGCAACGTCTCCGAGGGCGACGGGGTCTACAAGTCGACCGACGGCGGGCAGACCTGGCAGCACGTGGGGCTGACCGACACCCGCGCCATCGGCCGCATCCGGGTCCACCCCCAGAACCCCGATCTGGTCTACGTCGCCGCGCTGGGCCACATCTTCGGGCAGAACGAGGAGCGCGGCGTCTACCGCAGCCAGGACGGCGGCCAGAGCTGGCAGAAGGTGCTCTACAAGAGCCCGAAGGCGGGCGCGGTCGATCTCACCATGGACGCCAGCAACCCGCGCATCCTCTACGCCTCGCTCTGGGAGGCGCAGCGCCACCCGCACACACTGATCAGCGGCGGGCCGGACAGCGGCATCTACAAGTCAACCGACGGCGGCGACAGTTGGCAGGAGATCTCGCACAACAAGGGGCTGCCGCAGGGGACGCTGGGCAAGATCGGCGTGGCCGCCTCGCCGGCGCGCGCTGGGCGCGTCTGGGCGCTGGTCGAGGCCGAGGACGGCGGGCTCTTCCGCTCCGACGACGGCGGCAATAGCTGGCAGCGGCTCAACGACGAGCCGGACCTGCGCCAGCGCCCCTGGTACTACATGCACATCTACGCCGATCCACAGGACGCCGGCACGGTCTACGTGCTCAACCTGCGCGTCTGGAAGTCGGTCGACGGCGGCAAGAGCTTCACGGGCATCCCGACCGCCCACGGCGACAACCACGACCTCTGGATCGACCCCAAGAACCCCATGCGCATGATCGAGGGGAACGACGGCGGCGCCTGCGTCACCTTCAACGGCGGGCGCAGTTGGTCGACGCTCTACAACCAGCCGACCGCGCAGTTCTACCACGTGGTCAGCGACACGCGGACGCCCTACGTCGTCTACGGCGCGCAGCAGGACAACAGCACGCTGGCCGGACCGAGCCGCTCGGACGCCGGCTCGATCACCATGGGCGAGTGGTACCCGGTGGGCGGCGGCGAGAGCGGCTACATCGCCGTGCGCCCCGACGACCCCGACATCGTCTACGCCGGTAGCTACGGCGGCCTGATCACCCGCTACGACCACCGCACCCGCCAGCAGCGCAACATCGCCGCCTGGCCGGAGAACCCGATGGGCTATTCAGCCGGCGAGCTCAAATACCGCTTCCAGTGGACCTACCCCATCGTCCTCTCGCCACACGACCCGAATACTCTCTACGTCTGCTCGCAGTACGTCCACCGCACCAGCGACGAGGGCACGAGCTGGGAGACGATCTCGCCCGACCTGACGCGCGCCGAGCCGAGCAAGATGGGGCCCTCGGGCGGCCCGATCACCCGCGACAACACCAGCGTCGAGTACTACGGCACGATCTTCGCCTTCGCCGAGTCGCCGGTGCAACAGGGCGTCCTCTGGGCCGGCGCCGACGACGGCCTGATCTCCGTCTCGAAGGACAACGGCCAGAACTGGCAGAACGTCACGCCCCCGGCCAACATCCTGCCCGAGTGGTCCCTGATCTCGCTGATCGAGCCCTCGCCGCACGAAGCCGGCACGGCCTATGTCGCCGCCACTCGCTACAAGCTCGACGATCTGCGGCCGTACCTGCTCAAGACCAGCGACTACGGCCAGAACTGGCAGGCGATCACGACCGGCCTGCCCGAGGACGACTTCATGCGCGCCATCCGCGAGGACCCGCAGCGCAAGGGGCTGCTCTACGCCGGCGGCGAGAAGGGGCTCTACGTCTCGCTCGACGACGGCCTGCACTGGCAGCCCTTCCGGCAGAACCTGCCGCTGGTGCCGATCCACGATCTGGCGGTGGCCGACGGCGATCTGGTCGCCGCCACCCACGGCCGCTCCTTCTGGATCCTCGACGATCTCTCGCCGCTGCGCCAGTTGCAGCCGGGCACGGCGGCTGAGGCGGCGCACCTCTTCGCGCCGCGCGCCACGATCCGCTATCGGGGCGGCGGACGGCGCGGCGGCGGCGGCGAGAGCCAGAACGAGCGCGACTTCCAGCGCTCGGGCGGCGTCAGCGTGCTGACCGGGCGCACGCCGGACGGTGAGACCGTGCTGCTCGACGCCGGGCAGAACCCGCCGACCGGCGTGGTCGTGACCTACTACCTCAAGGAGGCGCCGCAGGGCGCGGTGACGCTCGCCTTCCTGGATGAGCAGGGGAAGGAGCTTCGCAGCTTCTCCAGCGAGGCCAAGGAGGAGAAGCAGGGCGAGGGCAAAGCTGAGGGCGGGCAGCGCAACCGCCCGCGCGAGCCGCGCGTGCCCAAGGACGCCGGCAGCAACCGCTTCGTCTGGAACCTGCGCCTGCCCAACGCGACCGAGGTGCCCGGCGCGATCATCTGGGCCGGCAACCTTCAGGGGCCGCAGGTGCCGCCGGGCAAGTACCAGGTGCGGCTGACGGTCGACGGCCAGAGCTACACGCAGCCGTTCGAGGTAGTCAAGGACCCGCGCCTGCCGACCTCGCAGCAGGACTTCGAGGAGCAGTACCAGCTCCTGCTGAAGATCCGCGGCACGCTCTCCGAGACGCACGCGGCGATCAACGAGATCCGCGCGCTGCGCCAGCAGGCGGAGAGCTGGCAGCAGCGCGCGGAGAGCAGCGAGCAGGGTAAACCGGTGGCCGAGGCGGCCAAGGAGTTGACTCAGAAGCTGACCGGGATTGAGGAGGAGCTGATCCAGGTCAAGTCGAAGGCGATGGAGGATCCGCTCAACTACCCGATCAAGCTGAACAACAAGCTGGCGGCCCTGGCCAGCATCGTCGACAGCGCCGACGCCGCCCCGACCAAGCAGTCGTACGAGGTCTACGACCACCTGGCGCAGGGGGTCGACACGCTGCTCGAGCAGCTCTCGTCGCTGCGCGAGAACCAGGTGCAGCGCTTCAACGAGCTGGTGCACGAAGCGCAGCTCCCGGCGCTGAGCACGCGGAAGGCCGCGGCGGACTGAGGGCAGCCGCGCCGGGTGCGCGTGGCGGGGAGAGCTCGTCGTCCTCCTTGACATGCTGCGCGGCGCGCTCAGGCCCTCAACGCGCGGCCCCGACGCAACGGGAACGTGGCTCGGCCGGTGAGCGGGCGAACGTGCCGGCTCCGCGCGGCCTGACGCGGAGCCGCGATCTCAAGCGCCAGCGCGAGCGCCTGGTCCGGCGGCAGATCGTAGCCTTCCTGCCAGAGCGCCGCGCTCGACTGTCGCCGGGCTGAGATGAGACGCGCCCGGTGCGTGCGCTCCACACGCTTGGCCGCGGCGCCGAGGCGTGTGCGCAGGCCCTCGGCGGCCGCCCAGAGCCGCACGGCGCGCGCTGGGTCCACGCCCGCCGCGGCCAACTCCGCCCCCGCCAGGAGGCAGCGGACGAGATCCTGCCGCGCTCCCGTCGCCTGGCTGGCGGCGATCGCCTCGCGCAGCGTCGAGCGTGCGCCGGCCGCGTCGCCGGCGCGGGCTTGGGTGAGCGCGAGATCAGCGAGCAGGCTGCCGATGAGGTTGCGTGCGGCGCCCGCGCGGGCGCATGCCAGGCTCTCAGCGAAGAGCGCTCGCGCGCGGTCGAAGTCCTCTCGGGCCAGCGCGACCTCCCCCAGGGTCCCGAGCGAGAGGGCGCGCCCACCGCGATCCCCCAACTCGTCCCAGACCGCGAGGGCCTCGTGCAGCAGCGTCTCCGCGCGGGCATCCTCCCGCTGGTTGTACAGCTTGTCGGCCAGGTTGTTGAGCGCGATCGCGACGCCCCAGCGGTGGCCGCCCTGCCGGTGCAGGGCGAGCGACTCTTCGAGCAGGGCGATGGCGCGGGTGTTGTCGCCGTTGAGTGCCACCGCGCTGGCGAGCGTGGCCAGCGTCTCGGCCGTGCCACGCAGATCCCCCAGCGCACGGCGCAGGCGCAGGCACTCCTCCAGACACTCCTGGCCATGGGTCAACTGCCGGCACTCGACTGCCAGCAGGCCCGCCGCGTCGAGCGCACCGGCCCGCGCCGCCGGCGGCGCGGGCCCGCCCAGCGCCAGGGCCTCCTCGGTCCAGCGCTGCCCCTCGCGCGCGAAGCCGCGCGCGATCCAGAAGCGTCCAAGCGCCCCGGCCAGGCGCTGCACGCGCTCGGACTCGCCCCGGTCGAGAGCCCGTCGCAGCGCCGCGCGCAGGTCAGCGCGCTCGGCCTCCAGCCGGTCGAGCCAGGCCGCGACCTCGCCGCCCCGCAGCTCACCGCGGGCTCGCTCGGCCAGCGCCAGAACGTAGTCGCCGTGCGCCCTTTCGACCGCGGTCCGGTCTTCCGAGGCCAGGCGCTCCAGCGCATACTCGCGGATCGTCGCCAGCATGGCGAAGCGCGGCTCGGCCGCTCCCTCCGTCTCGTCCACCCGGCGCACGAGACTCTGGCGCACCAGCGCGGTCACGCCGTCGAGCGCGTCAATGCCCAACCGGCCGTCGTCGTCGCAGACGGCGGCGATGGCCTCAAGCGTCGCGGCGCCGGCGAAGACGGCCAGGCGCGCGAAGAGCCGCCGCTCGGCCGGCGCCAGCAAGCGCTCGCTCCAGGCGATCGCCGCGCGCAGCGCCCGGTGGCGGTCGGGAAGGTCGAACGGACCGCCGGTCAGGAGATCGAGGGAGTGTTCGAGGCGGGCGGCAAGCGCGGCCGGCGGCAGAGTGTCCACCCGCGCGGCCGCCAGCTCGATCGCCAGCGGGAGGCCATCCAGGCGGGTACAGATGGCGGCGACGTCCGGAGCGTTGGCGTCGGTCAGGGTGAAGTCGGGCCGTACCGCGCGCGCCCGCGCCATGAAGAGGGCGGCGGCCGGCGACGTCGCCAGGGTCGCGGCGTTGAGCGGGCCAGCCAGGTCGGGCAGGCCCAGTGGCGCGACCGGGTAGACCGACTCCCCGCGCAGGCGCAGCGGGGCCCGGCTGGTCGCCAGCAGGGTTAGGCAGGGGACGCCGGCCAGCAGCGCGGCGATCTCCGGCGCGGCCGCCAGGAGGTGCTCGCAGTTGTCGAGCACGACCAGCGTCTCCCGCCCCACCAGCGCGGCGGCCAGCTGCTCCCCCGGGGAGCGGGCGCTGCCGGACTCCCGCAGGCCGCAGGCGTGTGCGATGGCCGCGAGCACCAGGGCCGGATCGTCCAGCGGGGCGAGCGGAACGAACACGACGCGCCCGGGGACGTAATCGGTCAGCGCCGCGGCAATCGCCAGCGCCAGGCGGGTCTTGCCGACGCCCGCCGGTCCGGTCAGCGTGACGAGCTGGACCTCTGCTCGGGTGAGGAGCGCGGCCAGCGCCGAGACCTCCTCCGCCCGTCCCAGGAGCGGTGCCGGCGGGCGGGGGAGGGGGCTAGCCGGCAGGGTCAAGGGGGCCGTCGCGTCCAGGCTGTCGGCCTGGTCGGCGGCCGCAAGAGATTCACGTCGCGTCTCGGCTCCGGCGTGCCGCCAGGCCAGGAGCACGGCGGCACGCTCCTCCGTGGCCAGATCGAGCGCGGCGCAGAGCGCCTCGATCGAGTGGCGGTAGGGCCGGGTGCGATCGCGCTCGATATTGCCGATGGTGTTCACGCTGAGGTGCCCGCCGGTGCGCTCTGCCAGCTCCAACTGTGTCAGGCCGCGCTCCCGCCGGTAGCGGCTGAGCAAAGCCCCCAGCGAGTCTTCGTCCACCTGCGCCATGCGCCGGCCCTCCCAGTAATTCTGTCGCATGCGCTCATTTTACTTCGCTTCTGCCTCATTGTCACGCGAGATTGGGGGCGAGATTGGGGGCGAGATTGGGGATCTTTGCTGGC
>DASSHC010000049.1:0-3747 GCA_035693105.1 Thermomicrobiaceae bacterium
GACGCGGCCTCCGCGCGCACCCCTCAGCCGCCCCCCCCCAGCATACCCAGACCACCCAGCAGCGCGGGGTGGAGCAGTGGCAGCTCGTTGGGCTCATAACCCAAAGGTCGCGGGTTCGAATCCCGCCCCCGCTACCAGTGATCACGCCGGTCCATTTGGACCGGCGTGTCGTGTTTAAGCCGCTGGAACTACAACTGAAGCAGGCCGAACGCGGCGTTGTAGCGTTCTTCGTCGCGGCGGAAGCGGTCGGGGTTGATCCGCTTCTCGACAGCCATGAAATAGGCGAAGAGCTGCACCGGCACCACGGCCAGCAGCGGCGACAGCAGCTCCGGTGCCTCGGGCAAGCGGAAGGTTGTGGCGTTCAACCCATCAACCGGCTGGCCGATGAGCCAGAGATGCGCGCCGATCGCGTCCAGCACGCGGGAGACCTGGGCGACGCGCTCGGCGCCGTGCCCCGGAACCTGGATCACGATCGCCTGATCGCCGGGGTTGACGCTGACGATCGGGCCGTGCAAGAACTGCTCCAGTGCCAGGGCATCGATCCAACCCTGGGCGGCCTCGCGTACCTTGATGACCGCCTCCAGCGCCGTCGCCTCGTTCGGCCCGGCGCCCGCCGCGTAGATGCGGCGAGCGGCGGCGGCAACGGCCACCGGCGCGACCTCAGCTTCGCGAGTCAGCAGCTCCGCGACCTGATCGGGTAACTGTTCCAGCGCCACACGAAAGTCGCTGGTAAGTTCTGATTTCGCCTGCTCGCCCACGACCGTGGCAACTTGCGCCAGCACGGTCATGGCGGCGAGGTGCGACGAGGTGAACGCGGCGGAGCGCTCGCGCTCGACGGTGCGCAGCACCAGTTGCGAGCCAGGGTGCTCGGCGGACAGGCTGCCCACCGAGAGCCTGGTAGCTCCCACCGCCGTGGCTTTCTCCATCGCCCTGGTCGAAAACTGCTTGGTGCCCGAGTGCGCCATGACGATCACGGCGTCGTCGGCGGTCAGGTCGGCGGCCGCCGGGTAGAGCGCGAAATCGAACGAGGAGACCGCCCGGGCGTCCAGGCCGGCGGCGCGCAGCAGCCAGGCACCGGCCAGCGCGGCGTGGTAGCTGGTGCCGATGCCGACGGTGAAGACGCGCCGCGCCGGGCCCAGCCGGCTCGCGGCCTCCTCCGCCTGCGCCCAGCCCTCGGTGAGCAACCGGCGCAGGTCGTCGGGTTGGCGGTGGATCGTCTGGTACATGGCCGAATCGGTGGTCGGAACCGTCACGCGGCGCCCTCCTTCTCGTAGCAATAGCCGCGTTCACGATAGCACAGCCACCGGGCCGGCGCTTGCCCTGCCCGCCGCCGCGGCGGATACTGGCGAGGGCGAACTCGGCACGCATTGAGGGAGGATACATGAACCCGCGCATACCCTCGACCGAGGTCGCCGTGATCGGCGGCGGCGTGATCGGCACCTCCATCGCCTATCACCTGGCCCGAAGAGGTATCGGCGTGACGCTGCTGGAGGCGCGCGAGATCCCGTCGGCGGCCTCTGCCGCCAGCGCGGGGGGCGTGCGGCAGCAGGGACGCGATCCGCGCGAAATGCCGCTGGCGATCGCCAGCATCGCCCGCTGGGAGCATCTGGAGCAGGAGCTGGAAGCCGACGTCCACTACTATCGTGAGGGACATCTCCGTGTGGTGGAGGACGAAGCCCAGCGCGCGGAGGTGCTCGACTGGATGCGAGTGCAGCAGGCGGCCGGACTCAACATCCGGCTGGTGGAGGGCGAAGACTTGCGCGAGTTGTCGCCCGGCCTGGCGCCTGGCATCCCCTTCGGCACGTACACGGCGAACGACGGCCACGCCAACCCGATCCTGACCACGAAAGCCTTCGCCGCGGCGGCCGAACAGCTCGGCGCCCGCATCCACCCCTTCACCGAGGTGCAGCGCATTCAGCAGCGGGCGGGGCGCGTGACTGGTCTGAGCACGACCCTGGGCGAGCTCGCCTGCGACCACCTGGTTCTGGCCGCTGGCGCCTGGAGCGGCGGGCTGGCTCGCCAGTTGGGCATCGAGCTGCCGATCGAGCCGTGGGCGCCGCAGATGATCGCCACCAGCCCCATGCCGACGCTCTTGCGCCAGGTCGTGGGCGCGCTCGGCCGCCGGCTCAGTCTGAAGCAGATCCCCAGCGGCAACTACATCATCGGCGGTGGCTGGCCGGGCAGCGTCGATCTAGCCCGCCGCAGCAGCCGCCCCTGGTTCGCCAGCGTCACCGGCAGCATGGTCGACAGCTCCAACATCTTCCCGGTGCTGCGCAAGGCGGCGGTCGAACGCGTCTGGGTCGGTATCGAGGCCCAGTCGGCTGATGAGGTGCCGGTGCTGGGCGGGATTCCCGGCGTCGAGAACCTGACGCTCGCGACCGGGTTCTCGGGCCACGGCTTCGCCCTCAGCCCGATCGTCGGACAGCTCATGAGCGAACTGATCGTCGATGGGAACACCACGGTTCCGATCCAGCAGCTCTCGATCGAGCGCTTCGCGGCCGCACAGCCCTCGTCTCCGAGGGAACGCCAGGCCGGATAAGGCGACCGGCACAGATATTGCATCGGCACACCCGGGATTGTGGCAATCACCGAAGGAGCCGCCCATGGTGCTGTTTATCGTGCTGATCCTGGCCGTGTTTGGAGTGCTCAGTTGGCTGATCAGCCGCAGCCGGCGCAAGCTGCTGGTGGTGAAAGAGCCGCCGGTGACGGCGCGGCAGGCGCAGCAGGAGGAGTACGGGGACGATACGGTCGGCTAGCAACGGATGCGGCCGGCGCCGGACTCGAATCCAACAGATCAGGCGGGCCGCGGCCCGCCTGATCGATTCTCCAGCCAGCGACCGCTCAGAAGGTCGGAGCCAGGATGAAGGCGTTGATCGAGATAACGCCAAGCAGCCAGAGGATGATGACGACCACCGCCAGGAAGGCAAGCAGTCCGACCGGGTTATAGCCCCAGCCGCGGCTATAGGGCCAGACCGGCGTGGAGCCGACCAGCAGGATAATCAGCAAAATCAAGAGGATCAGCCAGAGCACCCGAGACTCCTTTCTCTGGGCAGGTGTTGGCCGCGTGGACGCGCCGGCACGCGGGCAGCTATTGCCGCGAAATGGCGCCAACGCACCGCGTATGCCAGGCATCGCGCGACCGGCGTACGGTCGCGCTGACCTCACCGATTTGTACTGATGGAATAGCCCTTCCCGGCTATGCCGCGGTGGGGGATTGGTGCGCTAAGATCATTTCTAAGAGGGCTATTGGCACTGAGTCGCAATCAGGGGAGGTCGCCAGCATGCAGCCGGTACGACGACAGCTCCAGCACCGTGGTCACGAGCGTGCTGAGACTCGCGACCTGCTGCGGCAGGTCTTCGACCGATACTGGGACGACGTCGCTCCGCTGAACAACTACACGCCGGAGACGGCGCGCCTGCTGCTGGTGCGCGAGAGCGCGCGCGACGACCGGCTCCTGGAGCTAGAGAACGACTTCAACGATCCGTGGGTCGCCGTGCGCCTGGGCCTGCGTGAGCGCGCCGCCGGACGCGTGCTCTCGCGCGCCTGATTCCCCACCCCCGTCTGGATCGCAACCCCGCTCCAGCGAGCGGGGTTTTGTTGTCGCTCGGAACCGATCAGGGCACGACGGGGTCGGGGAAAGCGAAGGCGGCCTTGATCACGCCGCTGGTCCCCTTGGAGGTGACCGTCTCCAGCGCCCGGCGATAGTCGGCCAGGTGGAAGGTGTGCGTCAGGAGCGGCGAGAGGTC
>DASSHC010000050.1:0-3213 GCA_035693105.1 Thermomicrobiaceae bacterium
GACGCGGCCTCCGCGCGCACCCCTCAGCCGCCCCCCCCCAGCATACCCAGACCACCCAGCAGCGCGGGGTGGAGCAGTGGCAGCTCGTTGGGCTCATAACCCAAAGGTCGCGGGTTCGAATCCCGCCCCCGCTACCAGTGACACAGACCGCCGTCTTTCGACGGCGGTCTGTGCATTTAACGCGCCCGGCGGGCTTGCGGTCCCGCCACCCGCCGCGCTAGGCTCAGTCGCGGCATGCCTGGCCGCGGACGAGCATGATGGGTGAGGGAGCGTGACGTGCGTGATGCGTTGATCGATCAACTGGCGCGGGTGCTGGTGGAGTACTCGATGGGCGTGCAGCCCGGGGAGCTGGTCGTCCTCTCCGGCGGCAGCGCCGGAGCGCCGCTGCTGCAGGCGGTCAACCGGCGGGTCATCGCCGCCGGCGGCATCCCCGCGGTCGAGGTCGAGCTGCCCGGCATGATCGAGGATCTCTTGCTGGCGGGGAGCGACGATCAACTGCGCGCGGTGACGCCCTTCGAGCGCATCGCGGCGGAGCAGGCAGACTGCTCCCTGCGCGTCGGCGCCAGCGAGAACACACGCGCCATGACCGGTATCGACCCCAAGCGGCAACAACTCTACCAGCGCGCCCGCGCCGCAATCGGGCAACAGCGCATGCAGCGCGCCGCCGACGGCACGCTGCGCTGGTCGTCCACGATCTATCCCACCGAGGCCTACGCGCAGGAGGCCAACCTGTCGCTGCGCGACTTCGAGGAGTTCGTGGCCCGCGCCGAGTGGCTCTACGATCCCGACCCGATCGCCCGCTGGCGCGAATTGGGCGCCTATCAGGCCCGCCTGATCGACTGGCTGACGCCGCGCCACGAGGTGCACCTGGTGGCAGAGGATACCGACTTGCGCCTCTCGATCGCCGGGCGTGTCTGGAACAACTCCGATGGCCATCGCAACTTTCCCAGCGGCGAGGTCTTCACCGGGCCGGTCGAGGACTCGGTCGAGGGCCACGTCTCCTTCAGCTTCCCCTCGATCCACCGTGGCCGGCAGGTGGAAGGCGTGCGGCTCTGGTTCGAGCGCGGCCGGGTGGTGCGCGCGGAGGCTACGCGCAACCAGGAGTTCCTGGAGGCGATGCTCAACACCGACGAGGGGGCGCGCTATCTGGGCGAGTTCGCCTTCGGCACCAACCAGCAGATCGACCGCTACATCGGCAACACGCTCTTCGATGAGAAGATCGGCGGCACGGTGCATATGGCGCTGGGCTCCGGCTACCCGGACACCGGCTCCACGAACCGCAGCGCGATTCACTGGGATCTGATCTGCGACCTGCGTCGCGGCGGCGAGGTCACCGTCGACGGCGACGTGTTCCTGAAGGATGGCAAGATCCTGATTGGCTAACACGCGCGGACACGGCTACGGCGGCGCCGGGTGTGGCTGGCCGCTGTCGGCGCTCTCCGACGCGCCCGCCTGTGGACCGCGGAGGGTGAGACCCAGCCAGAGGGTGAAGGCCAGCACCTCGCCACTGCCGAGCAGGAAGACCAGGCGCAGATCGAAATTGGCCGCGACCAGCGAGCCGCCGAAGGGGCCGATAAAGCCGCCGAGCGAGGCGGCGGCGCTGGTGACGCCGAAGACAAGACCACGCCGCGCGGCGGGGGTCAGGTCACTGACCACCGCCAGCGCGCTGGGGCCGATGCCGCCGGTCGCGACGCCCAACAGGCCGTAGCAGACGATCAACTGCCAGGGAGACTGGACCAGGGCCAGTGGGACGAAGAGGAGCGCCACCGCCAGTCCGGAGACCGTCAGTACGCGCCGGGGGCCCAGCCGATCGGCGGCTCGACCCAGCGAGAGGGCGGCCAGCGCGCTGCCGATGCCGGAGACACCGAAGGTCAGCCCGGTGAGCGAGGCGACCGGCGCGCCGGTCCGGCTGAGCCGCTCGACGAAGAGGGGCAGGATCGGCGTGACGGCCGCGGTCGCCAGCCGCAGGGCGAAGAGGATGCCGATGGCGGCCGGTACCGCGCCGGCCAGGAAGATCGCCAGCAGGCGCGCCTCCCTGCCGTCATCGACACCAGCGGCAGCGCCGCGCGGCGCACGCACGAAGCGCTCGCGGGTCAACGTGAGCGCCAGCAGCGCGGCGATGATCAGGAGCACGCTGCCAAGGCCGAAGACCGGCCGATAGCCGATGCGGTCGGCCAGCACCCCGCCGACCAGCGGCCCGAGCGAGATCCCGGTGAAGACGGCCGTCTGCAGCAGTCCCAGCGCGTAGCCCATGCGCTCCTTAGGTGTGGTGGCGGCGACCAGCGTCATGGCAGCCGAGACGGTGCCGGAGAGCGCGCCGTCGAGGATGAAGAGGATGAGCAGTTGCCATGGTGCGACGACCAGACCCATCAGCCCGGTGGTGACCGCGCCGCAGCACATGGCGCGCACGAGCATCGGCTTGCGCCCATAGCGGTCGGCGGCCATGCCCCACAACGGTGAGGCGATCGTCATAAAACCCGCGCTGGCGGCGAGCAGCGCGCCGGACCATAGCGCCTGGCTGGCGAACGAGCGCGCGCCGAGGTCGGCCAGGTAGAAGGGCAGGAAGGGGTAGCACATGCTGAAGCCGAGGATGGTCAGCGTCTCCCCGACCCAGAGCACGTAGAGATTGCGCCGCCAGGACATGGTCTCCGCGCCGTCGTCGCGCACGCTCGACGCTCCTCGGCTCTCGTCAGGCTTGGCGTCGCCGGATTGTCGCATCGAGCCCCCAGGCGCGTCCAGACCGGCGCCAATGCCGGGCACTCAGCGCTCGATGCACGACCTCACCATGATTGGGGCGTTGCGTGATGCATCGGCGAGCGTTGCGTCCCGCGCCTCAAGTCACACGCTCCGCTGAGCCGTCGGCGCGTCGTTGCCGTGCGCAGGGTCGTAGACGACGGTGACGGACGTGCCGATGCGCCGGTAGCCGATGCGCGCGTAGACTCGCTCGGCCACCGCGTTGGCAGCCGAGAGATAGGCGAGCGAGACACCGTCGGCGAAGGCCGCCTGTGTCATCTCAGCGCTCAGCGCCGCGGCGATGCCACGGCCCCGGTAGCGTTCGATGGTGGCGATGCCGTCGAGGCGGGTGATGCCCGCGTGGGACGCCTGATACATTCCTCCGGCAACGGGGATCCCGTCGAGCCGCGCGACGAACGCCCGAGCCACCGCCAACGTCCGGCGGAACTGCTCAGCCTCCTCGACAGTCGCGTGCCCGCT
>DASSHC010000051.1:0-20710 GCA_035693105.1 Thermomicrobiaceae bacterium
GAATGCCTTTGACCAGCAGTTGCTGCAAATTCACGCTGCTTGTTTTGGTAGCTGTAACACCTCCATGAACCTCCGCACCTGGAACCGGGCCAATGTCCGCGGCTCCGATACCGAATTGGAAGCTACCCCCCTCGACCCGCTTCCCGCAGACCGCCTTGCCGACGAAGGCATCTGCCCCGAGGCTGAAACCCAGGTCAGCAGAACCGCCCGCTGCGGCAAACGGGCCATTCAGGTCAGCGATCTTTGCCGCATTGCTGAATTGCGGTCCAACGCTGGCGTTCGCTACCGCACCGGCTTCACCAAGGAATCCCCCCGTGAACTCCGCGCCGACCTCGCCGCTGCTGGACGCAACGAGGCAGGCAGAACCCGTCACCGCCCAGCCGATGCCGAATGACCCGTTGAGGCATAATCCAAGCGTCCACAAGCCGCTTGGGTCCGTGAGATTACTGGGATTGCCCTGAGCGTACCGATAGAGGTTGACGTCGCCCCCAGCCAATCCGAGTGGATCCGCTGTGAGGAAGCGCCCCTGCGCCGGGTCGTAGTAGCGCGCTCGGAGGTAGACCAAGCCGCTCTCAGGATCGTCTTGCTCACCGGCGAAGCCAAAGGGTAGTTGTATCCCGCTCTGGCCCCGACCCGCCCCAAAGGCGTCGTATTGCTGCGTCCCAACGACGGTTCCTGCGCCGCCGGTCAGCAGCCGAACACTCCCCAATCCATCGCTCTGCGCGTAGGTGGACGTGCCGCCGCCCGTGATCTGCCCGATCAACCCCAGGCCCCAGACGTAGTCGGTGCCATCACTCAGCACCTGGCCCAACCCGGTCGGGTCCCAGCTGTAGTTCGTCGTGGTGCCAGTGACCGTCTTGCTAACCCGCAGCCCGTCGCCGTTGTAGCGATAGCCGGCGGTGGTGGGTCCCGTGATGCCGGTCAGGCGGTTGAGTTGGTCGTAGCCGTAGGTCGTCGTCACCCCGGAGACGGTCTTACTCGACAGATTGCCATTGGCGTCGTAGCGATAGGTATCGCTGCCCGAGGTGGTTAGCTCATTGGCCGCGTTGAAGGCGTTCGTCGTGACCGAGCCGTTCACCGTCAAAGTGGCGCGGTTGCCGACTGGGTCGTAGCCGTAGCTGACCGCATCCCCATTGGGGTAGTTGGCGCTCGTCAGTCGAGCGACGGCGTCATAGCCGAAACTGGTCGTGCCGCTGTCGTCGAGCAGGCTGGTGCGATTGCCGACCGCGTCCAGCCCGTAGCTGATCGCGAGCAGCGATGTCCCATTGAGGTTGTAGCTGAGGCTGGTCAGGCGGTTGGCGTCGTCGTAACCCACACTGCCGTTGACCCCGTTGGGGAAGCTGATACTGGTGAGCCGCCCGGCATTGTCGTAGCCGTAACTGGTGGTGTGGCTCAGCCAGTCGGTGACGCTCTGCAGTGCGCCGCGCGCCGTGTAGGCGTAGCTGACCTGGTGGCTGTCGGGATAGGTGAGGCTCGTCTCCTGACCAGCCGGATCGTAGCCGTAGCTGACCGTACCGGTTGTCGGCGCCGTCACGGCGGTGAGCCGGTTGGCGTTGTCGTAGCTGTAGCTGGTGGTGCCGGTGCCGTCGATCAGGCTGGTCCGGCGGCTGGCGTTGTCGTAGCCCTCTTGGATGTCGCGCGTGCCGTCGTCGCCGAGGTCGATCCCGGTCAGCCGGTTGGCATGGTCGTAAGCGACGCTGTTGCTGTTGCCGTTGGGCTGCTGCACCAATGTGACGTTGCCGTCGGCGTCGCGGCGGTAGGTCGTGGTATCGGCCAGGGCATCGACCAGGGTCGCCACGCGGTTGGCGGCGTCGAAGGTGTAGCTGGTCGAGTGGCTATTGGCGTCGGTGACCGTGGTCAAGTTATTTGCCGCATCATAGGCAAACGTTGTGGTGTGATGTAGAGCATCGGTGACGCTGGTCAGGTTGTTGTCGCCGTCGTAGGCGAAGCTCGTAACGTGATTGAGCGCGTCGGTGCTGGAGGCCCGGTTGCCGGCCAGGTCGTAGGCGTAGCTGGTCACGTGATTTAGGGCATCCGTCACGGAAGTGAGGAGATCTGCCGCGTTGTAGTCGTAGCCGGTGGTGTGGCTGTTTGCGTCGGTCACCGAGGTCAGCCGGCCTCCGAGATCGAACGCCTGCGTCGTCACCTGGCTAAGGGCATCGGTCATGGTGATCGGGTCCCCATACGTGTCGTAGCTGTAGCTGACAGTGTGCTGGTTCGCGTCGGTTACCGTGCTCAGGTTGCCAACTGCGTCGTAGGTCAGCGTGACCTGCTGGTTGAGCGCGTTGGTGACCGTCAGCAGGTTGCCGTGGCTGTCGTAGGTGGAGGTCGTGGTGTGATTGAGCGGGTCGGTGACGGAGAGGAGATCATTCAGGCTGTCGTAGGTGTAACGGGTGACCAGATCCAGCCCAGTAGGGTCGACGGTTTGGGTCAGGACATTGCCGTTGGCGTCATAGGTGTAGCTGGTGACCGTGCCGCGGGGATCGGTCACCTGGGTGCGGTTGTTGTCGCCGTCGTACTGGTAGCTGACCGTGTGACTCAGGGTATCAGTAATACTGGTGATACGCCAACTGGCGTCGTAGCTGTAGACGGCGGCATGGTTCAAGGGATCGGTGACGGTCGTCTGGCGGTTGGCGGAGTCGTAGCTGAAGCTGGTGGCGTTGCCGCGCCCGTCGAACTGCTGGATGACGCGCCCGGCACTGTCATAGTTGTTCTTGACTACCTGGCGAATGAGCGGGTTGGTCATGGTCAAGAGGCGCCCGGCAGTGTCGTAGGTGAATTGTGTCACGCCACTTCGCACGTCGGTCACGCTGGTCAGGTGGTGCTGGTTGTCGTAGCTGTAGCTGACGCTGCGTCCGAGGGGATCGTTCAGCGATACGAAGTGATTGGCCTGGGCGCCGGTGCCGTAGGTCAGGCTCACTTGCCGGCCGCCAGCATCGGTGATAGTCAGGCCGCTTGCACTAAAGTCGAGGCTCGTCTGGTTGCCGTTAGGGTCGGTGATGCTCGTAAGCTGGCCAGCGGTGCTGAAGGCGTAGACGACCTGCCGGGGCGTGGTCAGCGTGTAGGTGCCATCAGCATTCTTGACCAGTTGGCTGTGGATGCCAGGGGGAGGCGTATAGCTGCCTCCGGAGAGGCTGTATTGATCTCGCCGCCCGTCGGGGTTGCGCACGATCGCTGAGTCGCTCGACGGCGCGCTAACACTTGCAGCGAATGGCGCGGACCAGCCAACGCCGAAGCCGATGTCGGTCGGATCGGCCGAGTTGTAGGTGCGCGTGATATCGATGCTGACGCCGCGGCCCGGCAAGCGAAGGTCGGTCTGCTGCTCCAGGTAGGCGCCGAAGACGGTGTTGACCGGATCGGCGGTGTTGGCGGTCCAGTTCGTCGAGCAGGAGCAGTTTTGCAGGATGGCGGGCGACGGCGCAAGCGCCAGGCTGAAGTTCTGCCCGCCGGCGATGGCCACGATCCCGGCAAGGCTGCTGATCGCGACCGGCGCGTTGCGCTGGGTGGTGGTGCCGTCGCCGAGCTGGCCGGAGCCATTGGTGCCCCAGGCCCAGCCGCCCCGCTGGCTCGTCAGCGCCAAGCTGAAGTACACGCCCGCGCCGATCGCTGTGATCCCGCTGAGGGTACTTACCTGGGCCGGGGTCGGATGCGACGAGGTATCGCTCGTTCCCTGCCCGAGCTGTCCGAATTGGTTCGAACCCCAGGCCCAGGTCGTTCCGTCGTTTTTCATCGCGAGACTATGCGCGTAGCCGCCGGCGACGGCGGTGATCCCGCTGAGCCCGACGGCTTGGATGGGGCTAGTGCGCCAGCCGCCGGCCGTGCCGATACCCAACTGGCCGCTCAGGTTGAAGCCCCAGTCCCAGACGGTCCCATCACTAATGTACGGACAGCGTAGCAGCCCGAATCGGGGTTGTCAATATCTGTGTTGACTGTTAGGCAAGCGAAGGATCATTCGCTTGCGTGCACGCACCATCGTCCGCCGGGCTGACCCCATGCACCTCAGATGTGTGCATCACTGTGCGTGGTGTCGACCCGCCGCGGCAGCCAGGCGTGCATGTCGACGCGGCGGGCGAAGGCGAGCAGCGCGGGCGCGCCGGGGAGGGCGAGGCCGGACGCGGCCGCCATGGTGTCGCGGAAGATCTCGGCCTCGGCGGGCTGCAGCGGCCAGGTGGCGTGGTCGATCTCGGCGCGCAGCGGGTGGCCGCGACGATCCACCGTGTAGAGCGCGTAGCGGTCGCTCAACCAGGCGTCGAGCGAGCCGGGCGGCGCCTCCTGGACCGGGCCGGTCGGGCGGTAGCGCGCCAGGAGATCGCCGGGGCGGGCGCCGCGGTGGACGCGGTGCGAGCAGTAGGTGATCCACTCCGCCTCGCGCCAGACCAGCATATCGGCGTGGAAGTAGGGCAGGTGGTAGGCGAGGCGCGCCGCCCAGACGGCCAGGATGTTGCCGGCATCCAGGCTGAAGAAGTAGACACCGGGCTTGCCGCCCAGCGTCACGTAGGTGCGCACGTTCAGCTCGGGGAAGCTGGAGAGCCAGGGGAAGGCCGGCAGGCCACGCCCGGTCACGCCGCGCATGCGGAAGGGCACCACGCTGACCCAGGCCTCGCCCTCCCAGGTGTCGAGCGGCAGGGCGGCGGGCACCAGCGGGCGCACCTGCTCCGGCGGCAGCGGCCAGTGCATGAAGAGGAGATCGCGCCAAGACTGCCGCATCACCCAGGGTTGCTCGGGAAGTGGCCAGGGACGCCGCTCGGGCGGCGCCAGCATCTCCCGCGTCGACTCTCGTCGCTCCATCGTCCCTCCTCAACTCCTCAACTCGCTCCGCGCCCGGTTCACGCCCAGCCCCGCTCGTGCGATGATACGCCGGTACGCATCAGCCACAAAGCACGCAAGGAGCGCGTCATGGAGCGGACAACGCGGCGGCCGCTGAAGATCGGGATCAACCTCCCCTCGGGCGAGGGGCTGATGGCGGGGCAGACGCCCCACTGGCCCGACATCCGGGCCATGACGCTGGCGGCGGAGGCGGCCGGCTACGACTCGCTCTGGCTGCCCGACCACTTCCTGATGAAGTTCTCGCACGGCTTCACCCACCCGCGCGGCACCTGGGACTGCTGGACGCTGCTGGCCTCGATGGCGGCTATCACCGAGCGCGTCGAGCTGGGCACGCTGGTCAGCAGCACCACCTTCCGCAACCCGGCGCTCTTGGCGCGCATCGCCGACACGATCGAGGATGTCAGCGGCGGGCGCCTGATCCTCGGCGTGGGCGCCGGCGACTCGCCGTACGAGCACGAGGCCTACGGCGTGCCCTACGACCACCGCGCCAGCCGCTTCGAGGAGGCGATCCAGATCATCCGCGGGCTGCTGCGCGAGGGGCAGGTCGATTTCCAGGGCCGCTTCTACCAGGCGCACGAGGCCGAGATCCGCCCGCGCGGCCCGCGCCCCCAGGGCCCGCCGATCATGATCGGCGCCCGCGTCACCAGCCCGCGCATGCTGCGCCTCTGCGTCGAGTACGCCGACATCTGGAACGAGTGGGTCGTCTTCGGCGACAGCCACCCCGAGTCAGTGCGGCCGCAGCTCCAGGCGCTCGACGAGGCCTGCGTGGCCGCCGGGCGCGACCCGAAGTCGCTGGCGCGCAGCATCGCGGTGATGGTCGACTACTCCGGCCGCACCGAGTTCCGCCGCGGCGAGCAGCCGCTCGTCGGCTCGCCGGAGGAGCTGGCCGCGGCCTGCCGCCAGTTCGCCGCCGAGGGCGTCTCGCACCTGCAGATCGTCTTCCGCCCGACCACGGTGGAGACGATCGAGCGCTTCGCCCCGGTGCTCGGCCTGCTCGATCAGGGCTAGCCGCTGAGCGATGAATCACGCTACCGAGGAGGAAAATGCTGATGCCCGAGGGTCTACCGCTCGTCTTCGACGGGCACAACGACACGGTCCTGAGCTTGCGCAACACCGGGCGCTCGTTCTTCGAGCGCGGTAGCCAGGGGCACCTGGACCTGCCGCGGGCGCGCGAGGGCGGCTTCGGCGGCGGCTTCTTCGCCGTCTACGTCCCCAACGCCGATGTCGAGCGGCGCTCCGGGCAGTCGGCCGGCGCCTTCGGCGACCTCAGCACCATGCCGCCGGTGATGGAGCTGGGCTACGCGCAGCGCTTCGCCATCGGCCAGGCGGCCCGCCTCTTCCAGATCGAGCGCGAGTCGAACGGCGAGGCGCGGGTGGTGCGCACCGCGGGGGAGATCGAGGACGCGCTGGAGCAGGGCGCGCTCGCTATGCTGCTGCACCTGGAAGGCGCCGAGCCGCTGGACTCCGGCGGCGAGGCGCTGGAGCTCTTCTACCAGGCAGGCTTCCGCTCGCTCGGCGTCTGCTGGAGCCGCCCCAACGCCTACGCCCAGGGCGTGCCCTTCAAGTTCCCCAGCACGCCCGACCACGGCCCCGGTCTGAGCGAAGCCGGCCAGGAGCTGGTGCGCCGCTGCAATGCGCTGGGGGTCATGCTCGACGTCTCGCACCTGAACGAGCAAGGGTTCTGGGATCTGGCCCGGCTGACCGACAAGCCGATCGTGGCCACCCACTCCAACGCCCACGCCATCTGCCCCAGCACGCGCAACCTGACCGACAAGCAACTCGACGCCATCCGCGACAGCAACGGCATGGTCGGACTCAACTTCTCGGTCGGCTCGACCAACCCCAGCGGCTCGCGCGACCCCGACATGCCGCTCTCCATGATGCTCGACCAGATCGACTACCTGGTCGAGAAGCTGGGCATCGACCGCGTCGGGCTCGGCTCGGACTTCGACGGCACCACGGTCGCCACCGAGCTGGGCGACGTCGCCGGCCTGCCCAAGCTGCTGGAGGGCTTGCAGGAGCGCGGCTACGACGAGGCGGCCCTGGCCAAGCTGGCCCACCGCAACTGGGTGCGCGTGCTGCGCGCCACCTGGGGGGCGTGAGCCCTCACCCCAACCCGCACGGAGACTCTCCCAATACTGGGAGAGGGGCGCTGCCCATCGACTAGGCTGGGTGCCAGTCGAGGACGGATCCCTCCACTGCGGTCGGGATGACAGCGTAAATTCGGGGCGATCGACAACGACCACCGTTATCGTTCGGCCCCTACTCTCCCGGTCATCCCGGGCCGTCATGAGCCTCGGCTCGCCACGGCGGCAGGAAAACGGGCGGCCTCCGGGGCCGCTATTTTCACCGTAGCGCAGTCGAGGGATCCGTCCTCACGCGACTCTATGTCTTGTCGGAAGCCACCGCCCCTCTCCCCCGCACGGCTCCGTCCGGAGAGGGGAAGGGGGTGAGGGCCCTACAGCGTGATCAGCCCCAGGCGGGCGGCGCGGGCCAGGGCCTCGGCGCGGCTGGCGGCGCCGAGCTTACTCAGGATCGAGCCGACGTGGAACTTCACTGTATGCTCGCTGATCCCCAGTTCGATGGCGATCGCCTTGTTCGGCAGCCCCTGCGCGATCAGGTCCAGCACCTCGCGCTCGCGCCCGCTCAGCGCGGTCCCCGCCGGCTCGGCAGGCTCGGCGCGCGGCGCCGGCATCTGCTCGCTCAAAAGCTCCACCACGCGCGGGTCCAGCACGGCCAGACCGGCGGCCACGGCCAGCAGGGCGGCGACGATCTCTTCGGGGTTGGCGTCGCGCAGCAGCAGCCCGCGCACGCCGGAAGGCAGCGCGCCGGCGGCCGCCTCGGCGGTGGCGGCCAGCAGCACCAGCGGCGGCAGCAGCGGCGCGCTGACCGGCAGCAGGTCGAGCCAGTGTGCCGCGTCGTCGCCGGGGTCGAGCAACACCACCCCGGGTGCGGTGCGCTCCGTCTCGGCCAGCAGGCCCTCGGGATTGTCCGCCTGGCCGGCCAGCGCCAGACCCGCCTCGCCCGCGATCACCGCGCGCAGCCCAGCGCGCAGCGTCGGGTAGGGCGCCGCTACCAGGACGCGCAGCCGCTCGGCGTGGATGAGGGTGGATGGCAGGCTCACGTGCTCCATGCGGGGATTATAAGTGTCGCGCCGGCGGGTCGTGCCCACTTGGCGCGGCGTGGTACCATCGCCTGCTTGAGACCGCTCAGCCTGGAGAGTGAGGATCAGGATGGATGCCGCAGCCAAGCGCCGCTACGTGCTCGCCGAGATGACCTGGCCCGAGCTGAACCAGGCGGTCGAGGAGATCGAACTGGTCGTCATCCCCGTCGGCTCGACCGAGCAGCACGGCCCCAACAGCACCTTCGCCACCGATACCCTGCGCGCCTCCGAGTTCTCGCTCAAGCTGGCCGAGCGCCTCTACCCGCGCGTGCTGGTCGCCCCGGTGATGCCCTTCGGCATCTCGCTACACCACATGAACTTCCCAGGCACCATCACCCTCTCGGCCGAGACCTTCAATCAGGTCCTCTTCGAGGTGGTCGATAGCCTGGCCGAGCACGGCTTCGAGCGCTTCCTCTTCGTCAACGGCCACGGCGGCAACCGCCCGGCGCTGGAGCTGCTGAGCGCCCGCATCCGCAAGCAGCTCGATCTGGCGGTGGCCTGGGTCTCCTTCAGCGCGCTCGCCTCCGACGTGATCACTCAGGGGAAGACCGCCGAGGTGATCGGCCACGCCTGCGAGAGCGAGACGAGCCAGCTCCTCTATCTGGCGCCCTGGGCCGTGCGGCGCGAGGCGCTGGCGGCCGGCGAGCTGCTGGGGCAGGAGTACCCCCACACCCGCCGTCACGGCGCGGTCCACGTGCCCTACACCTTCGACGAGCTGACCGCCAACGGCGCGCTCGGCGACGCCCGCGCCAGCAGCGTCGAGTTCGGCGAGCGCATCGTCACCACCGCGCTCGACCGCCTCTGCGAGTTCATCGAGGAGTTCATCGAGGTCGACGACACCGCCGACGAGTTCTCGTAGCCAGCCTGCAGCGTACCGAGGGGGGATAGCGCCGACGTGTTCCAGCGCGGCCGGGACAGGAAGCATGAGAAGGACGAGACCCCGCTGCGGCTGCCGAACGTGCGCCGGGTGGTGGCGGTCGCCAGCGGCAAGGGGGGCGTCGGCAAGTCGACGGTGGCGGTCAACCTGGCGCTGGGGCTGGCCCAGGCCGGCTACCGCGTCGGGCTGCTCGACGCCGACGTGCACGGCCCCAACGTGCCGCTGATGCTCGGTGTGCGCCGCCGCCAGGACGCCCGCGGCTGGCAGGCGATCATCCCGATCGGCAGCCGCCAGGGCGAGGTGCCGCGCCCCGAGCTGCCGCCGCTGGAGCGCTACGGGCTCAAGGTGATGTCGATCGGGCTGCTGGTCGGGGAGGATCAGGCGGCGCTGGTCGACAACGTGGCGGTCGTCGGGCTGCTGGTGCGCAATCTCTTGCGCCTGGTCGACTGGGGCGAGCTGGACATCCTCCTGCTCGACCTGCCGCCGGGCACCAGCGAGCCGCAGGCCACCATCCTGGCGACGGTCGCGCTCGACGGCGTGCTGCTGGTGGTCACGCCGCAGGACGTCGCCCGGCTCGACACCACCCGCGCCCTGCACGCCTTCGAGCAGGCGGGCGTGCCGGTCCTCGGCCTGGTCGAGAACATGAGCTACCTCTGCTGCCCCGGCTGCGGCGAGCGCATCCAGGTTTTCCACCGCGGCGAGGTGCCGCGCGCCGTCAGCCAGGCGCCGCTGCTGGCCGAGATCCCGATCGACCTCGCGCTCTCCGCCGCCGCCGACACCGGCCGCCCGGTCCTCGTCTCCGACCCGGCTGGCCCGCCGGCCGCCCGCTTCCGCGCGCTGGCGGCGGAGGTCGCCAAGCGGCTCGGCCTCGACGCGCCTCCTGGGTTATCGTAGAATGCTCCCACGTTGAGTTTGACCAGAGCGGGAGCCAGGATGCGTCACGGAGATCACCAGCAGCACGCCGCCGGCAAGCGGGTACACCACGCGCGATTCCGCTCTACCCTGCCCAGCTTCCCCCTTACCTTCCCCCAGCCGACGCCGGACCCTAGCAACGGCCCTCGTCCCTAACCCTGAGCCTGCACGCATCGTGGGCAGTGCTGAGGGAGCGGGCGCCGATGGCGCCCGTTCGGTCTGTCGAGGGTCGATTTGATGGGACAATTCGTCTCTTCTCAGCCCCTTCAGTGGGCTTCGTGGACTCAGCCCGAGAATTCGATTCTCGGGCGACGAACGGCGCCAACGCCACAAGGACGAACAGCGCCGCAGGGGCGGCATCGAACAATGAATAGGGGAGACCACCATGCAACGGCAACTTGACACTGAACGCGCGCAGGCCGTGCTGCGCCACAAACGGATCGCCTTCATCGGCTGCGGCGTGATGGCCGAGGCGATCATGTCCATCTTGCTACGCGGCGAACTGATCGACGCCGGGCAGATCACTGGCAGCGAGCCGGTCGAGTCGCGCCGGTGCGAGCTGGCCGCGCGCTACCGGGTGAAACTGGTCGCGGAGAACCGCGCCGCCGCCCAGGGCGCCGACCTGGTGCTGCTGACCGTCAAGCCGCAGACGCTGGGCGAGGTCATGCGCGACCTGGCCGGCACGCTCGAAGAGCGCCAGATCGTCGCCTCGATCGTACCCGGCGCCACGCTGGAGCAACTGAGCGGCGGGCTGCGCCATCCTACGGTGGTGCGCTCGATGCCGAACACCCCGGCCCAGATCGGCTCGGGCGCCACCGTCTGGTGCCCGGCGCCGAGCATCGGCGCCGAGGCCGCCGAGCTGGTCGAGGCGGTGCTGGGCGCGATGGGCAGCTCGGTACGGGTCGCCAGCGAGGAGGCCATCGACATGGCCACCGCGCTCAGCGGCACCGGCCCGGCCTACATCTTCCTGGTGATGGAGGCGCTGATCGACGCCGGGGTCCACATGGGCTTCGCCCGCAAGACCGCCGAGGAGCTGGTGCAGCAGACGATGCTCGGCTCGGTCCTCTTCGCCAAGGAGTCGGGCAAGCACCCGGCCGAGCTGCGCAACATGGTGACGACGCCGGGCGGCACCACCGCCGCCGCCCTCTACGAGATGGAGAAGGGCGGGCTGCGCACCGTGATCGCGCGCTCGGTCTGGGCGGCCTACAAGCGCTCGCAGGAGCTCGGGCGCGGCCAGCGCAACCGCGGCCCGGAGGACTGACGGAGGGCGCTGCCCACCCACGCGATTGGGTGCCGCGTGGAGCACGGATCCCTCGACTGCGCTCGGGATGACAGGGTTATGGATGTGGCGGACGACAACGACGTGTTTTAGTCGTACGCCTCCATCCCTACCCTGTGATCCTGCGCGCAGTCGAAGGATCCGTCCTCACGAGCGTCCCATGTTCCTCGTCAGCCACCGCGTCAGACCACGTCCTCCGGCGCCCGCCCTCGAATGACGTCCGCCATGCGCTCGGCCACGGCCACCACCGGGTTGTGCAGGTTGCAGCGCGGGCCGCTGGGGAAGATCGAGGCGTCGACCACGCGCAGGCCGGAAACGCCGTGGACCCGCCCCTCGGCGTCGACCACGGCGCCGGGGTCGCTCGCCGGCCCCATGCGGCAGGTGCTGGAGGGGTGGAAGGTCGTCCCGACCTCGGCGCGCACGATCGCCTCCAGCTCCGCCCGGCTCCGCCGGCGCGGCGGCTCGACCAGATCGGCCAGCGGGCGCGTCTCCACCAGCCGGAAGGCCAGTTCGATCGCATCGAGCAGCCCCTGCAGGTCGAGCGGGTCGCCGAAGTAGTTGTGGTCGATCAGCGGCGCCGCCGCCGGGTCCGGCGAGGCGAGCCGCACCCGGCCCAGCGAGCGGGCGAATTGCAGGCTGACGCCCCAGCCGAAGAGCCAGCGGCCGCGCTCCTCGTCGAATTTCTGCCGCGGATAGAGATGCAGATCGATCTCCTGCGCCGATACCCGGCTACGCCCCTTGATCATGGCCTGGATGAAGCTGGGGCACTCCGGCGTACCCACCTGGCGCATCGGGAAGGTGGTCAGGTCGCTGGTGTAGGGCGCGATGAAGGGGTGGTCCATCAGGTGCTCGCCGACGCCGGGCAGCGCGCGCACCAATGGAATGCCCAGCTCGCCCAGGTGCTCGGGCGGACCGATGCCCGAGCGCAGCAGCAGCGCGGGCGAGGCGTAGCTGCCGGCCGAGACGATCACCTCGCCGGCCAGGAAGCGTTGGCCATCCGCCGCCTCGACCCCAGCGGCCCTGGCATCCTCGCAGAGGACGCGCCGCGCCAGCGTCTCGGGCCGCAGGGTGAAATTGGAGCGCGGGCGCGCCAGCGCCAGGTAGCTCAGCGCCGCGCTCCAGCGCACCCCCTCCGCGACGTTCTTCGGCGTGCGGCCGGCGCAGGGGATCTGCTCCGGCGAGCCGTTCAAGTCCTCCAGCAGCGGGAAACCGAGCTCCGCCGCCGTCTCCAGCATGGCCCCGTCGAGCGGCGAGAGCACCGGAGCGCGGGAGATGCGCACCGGCCCGGTCAGGCCGTGGTAGCCGGGCCGCCCGCCGGGGTCGGACTCGGCGCGGCGGAAGTAGGGCTCCAGGTCGTCGTAGCTCCAGCCGGGGTTGCCGGCCGCCGCCCAGCCGTCGTAGTCGATGCGCGAGCCGCGGTACCAGAGGCAGGCGTTGATCGCGCTGCAGCCGCCGACCACCCGGGCGCGCGGCAGCGCCAGCAGGCGTCCGGCCCCGTCGGCACGCTGGGTGTAGCCCCAGGAGTGCGACTCGACCTCGGAGTGGTACGGCTCCAGCAGCTCGGCGGGCCAGGCGGCACGGTCGGGCCCGTAGTCCGGCCCGGCGTCGAGCAGCAGCACGCGCCGCGCGGGATCCTCGCTCAGCCGCGCCGCCAGCACGCAGCCCGCCGGCCCTGCCCCGACGATGACGACATCGAAGCGCTCCTGCATGGCGAACCCCCTCTTCAGCCGGATAAGCCACCACTGCCAGTGTACGGCGAGCCGTGCGCCGCGTGAACGTGGTGCGCCGGGTCGCGCGAGGGCTAGAACCAGTGTTGCCGGTGGAAGGCCCAGAGGATCACGCCGCTGATCAGCACGATCAGCAAGAGCATGATCAGAAAGCCGGTCGAAGTGTACAGGGGCACGCCCTGGAAGTTGGTGCCGAAGACGCCCAGGATGACCGTGGCCGGCAAGAGCACCGTCGAGACCAGCGTCAGGATCTTCATCACCTGGTTGGTGCGGTGCGACATCTGGGAGACGTAGATGTCGAAGGCATCGTTGACCGCCTCCCGGGTGGCTCGGATCTTGTCGAGCAGCCGCGCCAGCCGGGCGTCCAGGTCATGGAAGTAGGGCTCCGTGTCGCTGCCCGAGACGAAGCTGAAGTCGGGGCGCAGGAACGCCGCGAAGAGCTCCTCGTGATGGTCCATCAAGCGGCCGACGGCGAAGCTGTAGCGCTTGAGGTGCAGCAGATCGTCCAGAAAGGTATCGCTGGTATCCCTGAGCGCGCGCTCCTCCATCTCCTCGATCTCGTTCTCCAGCCCCTCGCTGAGCCCCTCGCCGTACGCGAGCAACTCGTCGAGCACGAGGTAGAGCATGAAGGCGGAGTCCAGCGACGCCAGCTCCGGGCGCCGGCGGGAGCGCGCCAGCACGCGTTCCATGAAGGGCAAGGGCCGCTTGTGGGCGCTGACCAGGAAGTTGTTGCCGACGAAGAGGTCGAGCTCGCTCGCCTGGACCCGGTAGGCGCCAGGCTCGCGGTACGGCACCGTCACCGCGACGAAGAATTGGTCGTCGAAGAGGTCCAGCCGCGGTCTTTGCCAGACGGAGAGGGCGGTGTGGACGGCGTTCCGGGGCAGGCCAAGCAGGCTCGCCAGGGTCTCCAGGTCTCGTTGGCCGTACCCCGAGAGATCGACCCAGACGAAGTTTGCGTCATCGGCAACCAACTCCGGGAGGCCGGAGAGCGACACCCGGTGGGCTTCCACCTGCTCGCGGAACACCCAGGCCGCGACATCGCTGCGTGTTCCAGGCGCCGCGTTCGGCGCGACCTCGCCTTCGACGCGCACCGCGTCCGCGGCGGGGCCGGCATCTCCCTGGTTTGTCTCCTCCGCGCGGGCCCGCGTCGCCCCGCCGGCCACGGTCGCCCCCGCGAGATCGCCCGGCGGTGGTCCGCGCTGCTGGTCTGCATGAAGCGCTTCCTGCTCGTCCATCGGGACCCGCTCCGGTTCACCTGCTATCCAGCCTGATCGACGCGGCGTGCTCTTCCGCGGACAGCGGACGGCGTGATAACCCGCCCGCCAGGCCGCGCCGCGCCGCAGGCCACGTGCCAGAGGACCGGCGCGCCCGGCGAGGCCGCCGTTACACCAACGAGTGACTCGACCCGATTGCTAGGGGAGGCGCTGGGAACTCAATTGCCGAGAGCCGCGCTGCGTTGCGAAACGGCAGGCTCAGCCCGCCAGCACGGCCAGGAGGTAGCGTTCGTCCCGGCGCGCGCTCAGCCGCCTGGCCGTGAGCCCGCCCCGAGCCGTGCGCTCCTCCCGGAGCAGGCGCACGGCGAGGCGGCGCAGCAGCGCCAGATTCCGGGCGTCGTGCCCGAAGGGCACGTTCATCTCCGCGCCAAAATCGATGGCGAGCAGCCAGCTTAGTTCGCTCGGCTCCGGGCGGCGCAGGCGCACGGCCTCGGCCAGGCGCCGCGCGTTGCCCTCGCCCTCCAGGCTGCTCAGGTAGGAGCGCTGCTCCCGGCTGACGACTCCGCCGGCGGCGATCTCCCGCTCAACCAGCCCGATGCTGTTGAGGCGCGGCCAGTGGGCGCGCTCGTTGAGCGGCGCGAGGTAGCTGGGGTCGGTGATCAGCCAGGCTCGCTGCCGCTCTGTGCCGTCTGGCCCAATCGATTCAGTCTCGTGATAGTCGTGCGCGATGCTGGTGAAGCCGCCGGGCTCGGCCTGGGAAAACACGGCGGTGATCCCGCGCGTGAGCCGCTCCGCGTTCCCGTTGAGAGCGACGACGTAGTCGGCGCCCTGGCTGACCAGGCGGCGCGCGATGGTGCGCTGCCCGGCGCTGGCGTCGATGGCCACCACCGTCCGCCCCGGCGCGAGGACCGCCAGCGTCTCCGGCAGGGCGCTCTCGGCGTCAACCGCGCGCTGGCTGAACTGGAGGTGCCGGCCACAGTCCCGGACGCGCACCCGGCGCAGCGGGTCACCACCCGGCGGCATGGGCGCGTGCTGCCGCGCGGCCGCGGCCAGCGCGCGGATCCCCGGCAGGAACGCGGCTTCGAGGTGGGCCGGGTCCAGCACCGCCAGGACCCGGCTGAAGGTCTCCTGGCTCGGGACGCCCTCGCGCAGCTCCAGGAAGGTCGCGAGCCCGTCGCGCTGGGAGCGGGCGAAGTCCGCGATCGCGGCATCCGTGTCGGCGCCGGCGATGACGGCGGCGAGGGCGAGCGCGACGACATCCAGCAGCGGGTAGTCCGTCCCGTCCGCGTCCACCCCCCGAATCGGCGTCGGCGCGGCGAGCGCGGCGCGGCCGGCGGACTCGGGTCGCCGGGCCGGCTGCTCGCGCCGCTCCCGCCGCGGGCCCGGGCGAGCGGGGCGAGCCAATTCCGCCGCCGGTGGCGGGCCAGCCGGCGCGGCCACGCCGGCGGCGGCGAGCTGGGGTCTATTCTCGATGCGCAGATCCGGCAGCCATTCGAGCCAGTGTGGCAGGTACCAGTTGGCGTCGCCCAGCAGCGTCATCGCCGCCGGCACGATGACCGTGCGCACGATCGTCGCGTCGAGCAGCACGGCCACCGCCAGCCCGAAGCCGACCTGCTGCAGCAGGACCAGGCTCCCGGCGGCGAAACCAGCGAAGACGACCACCATGATCAGCGCCGCGCCGGTGATGATGCGCGCGGTGGAGATCAGCCCCAGCGCCACCGACTCGTGGTTGTCGTGGCTCTGGTCGAAGTGCTCGCGGATGCGGCTCAGCAGGAAGACGTGGTAGTCCATGCTCAGCCCGAAGAGGACGCAGAAGAGGAAGATCGGGATCCAGGTCTCGACCGTCGGCGTCTGCTGGAAGCCGAAGAGGTTGTGCAGATGACCCTTCTGGAAGACCAGCACCAGCAGCCCGTAGGCAGCGCCGACCGAGAGCAGGTTCATCAGGATCGCCTTGACCGGCACGACCAGCGAGCGGAAGACGAGCAGGAGCAGCAGGAAGCTCAGCCCCAGCACGTAGGCGAAGATGTAGGGGGTGTAGTGCTCCACCAGGAGCTGGAAATCGAGATTGAGCGCGGTCGCGCCGGTCACGTAGACGCGCGCCGGCGTGCCGGCGAAGGCGGCCGGAATCAGGTCGTGCCGCAGTTGCCGCACGGCGGCGACCGCGCGTGGGCTGTCGGGCGGGATCGCCAGGGGGATGGTGAGATCGGCCAGATCATTGGCCGCGTCCCAGCGCACCTGGGCGCGCGGCAGGAAGCTGGGGTCCTGCCGCAACTCGCCGGTCAGCCGCGCGAGCGCCGCCTCGGTCGCCGGCGTCCGCTGGGCGTCGACCACGATCTCCACCGGCGAAAGCAAGCCGGCCGAGAACTGCTGGTTGAGCAGGTTGTAGGCGCGCTTGAGGTCGCTCGGCGGCAGCGTGCTGACGCCGGACGTGCCGAGCTGGAGATCGCGGACGGGGATCGCCAGCACGACCAGCACCAGGGTAGCCAGCGCCAGGCTGACGACCGGGCGCCCCATGACGACGCGCGCCACGCCGGCCCAGAAGCCGCCCGTGGGAGCGGCGAGCGTGCCTGCTCGTCCCGCGGGTGCGCTCGCCCGGCGCCGCGGCCAGTCGAGCCGGTCGCCGGACAGGCCGATCAGCGCCGGGACGAGCGTCAGCATGGCGGCCAGCGCGGCCAGCACGACCAGCACGGCGCCCAGCCCCAGGCTGCGCAGCACCGTCGCCGGCAGGAGCAGCAGGCCGGAGAGCGCCAGGCAGACCGTGATACCAGAGAAGAGCGCCGCCTTGCTGGCGGTTGCGCCGGTAACTCGCATCGCCTCGTCCGGATCCAGCCCCAGACGCCGCTCCTCACGGTAGCGCGAGATGATGAAGAGCGTGTAGTCGATCCCGATCGCCAGCCCGACCATGGTGATCATGTTGACGATGAAGTACGAGAGGTCCATCAGCCGGCCGACCAGCGCGGTCAGCCCGATGGCGGTCAAGATCGAGACGGCGCTGAGCACCAGGGGGATGCCGGCCGCGAGCAGCGCGCCGAAGACGGCGATCAGGATCAGCAGCGACGGGATGAGCGTCACCACCTCGGCCCGGCGCAGGTCGTGCTCGGCCGCCTGGTTGGAGACCTGATAGACGCTGAGCGCGCCCACGGTGAGCACGTCAACGTCGTTGGTGCCCTGCGTCCTAACCGTGCGCAGGTACTCGTCGGCGTGCGGCTTGAGCTGGTTGAGATCACCGCTCAGGGTGACCGGGATGAGCGTGGTGTGGCGATCGGCCGAGACCAGCGCCGCCGCCTGGGGCGAGCCGGCGGCCCGCGCCTCGTACAGGTTGACCGCCGAGCCGACCACGTCGCTCATGCCGCGCAGCGCGGCCGTAGTCTGCTGCACGACCTGCTGAAAGGCCGGGTCGTCGACCGTCAGGCGGTCGGAGTGGACCACGACCGTTTCGGTCAGCCGGTCGGAGGTGCCGAAGCCGCTTTGGAGCAGCAGCGCGCCCTCGCGCGACTCCGGCGTGCCGGTAAAGCTGACTTTGGAGGTGAGCGCCTGGGAGAGCCCGCGCGCCGCGATCAGGGCCAGCAGCAGGACGACGACCCAGGACGCGATCACGCGCCAGGGGTGGCGCGCGCAGGCCCGCGCCAGGCCGGACGTCGAAAAGAGCGCCGACACCAAACCGCTCCATCATCTCGTGTTTGTCGCCGGCCCGCCGCGTGGTCCCCTCGCGGACTCACGCGCCGAGCGCCATGGATGGCGCAATGGAATCGCGTCGAGTGCCCGCGTGTCAAGGACAAGGCGGGCCAGATGGCGCAGGCTTCAGAGATGAAAGACGCGCAGCTCGGGAATCCGCTGGAAGTGGCGCAGGTTATAGGTCAGAACTGTGAAGTCATAGTGGAGCGCCGTGGCGGCTACGAGGATGTCAAAGTCTGAGATCAGTTGGCCCCGATGTCGCAACCAAGAGCGCACTTCGGCAAAGCGCTCCACGATGGGCTCATTGAGTCCTACCTGTTCAAATGGGTGCAGCAGGGCGCGGAAGATGACCAGGTGTGCGGGTGGGGTGACCGAGTCGAAGGCCCGCTCGTAGACCTCGCCTATCGTAATCAGACTCACCGCCGACCCAGACGGGGTCAGGCGCGCGAGCAACTCGACTGCCGATCGTCGGCCGGCCAGCGTCTGGATGATTACGTCGGCATCCATCAGGTACGCCACTAGGGCCTCGAAATTGGCCGCGAGCCGGCTTCGCACGCTCGATACCGATCATCAAGGAGCTTATCGGTGTCCAGATCGCTCCAACCGCCCGCATACTCCGCAAGGGCAGCCAGAACCCGTTCAGGATCATAGTTGGTGAATAGCGTTTCAGCCCCCGGGCCCACATCGCGTGGCTCCATGGAGCCGGTTGGTGTCACCATGAGCTCCAGGTCGACCTTCTTGATTCGGATAGCACGTTCCCCGACTCGATAGGCCGGGAGGTGGCCTGCCTTGATCCAGCGCCAAATGGTCGATGGGCTGAGTGCCAGAAGATCGGCTGCCTCGGGCACGGTGTAGTAATCACGTTCATGCGTCTTGGTCATGCGTGGCTCCTCGGAAACGGGGTGAACCGGTGATGCGCGCGGCTCTCTATCGAGCATAGCTTAGCAACCGTTGCATATGTTCTCAAACCTCCAGCGCGCGGCGCGAAAGATTGGCGATTGACAACCTCTGGGGCCGGTCGCTACTATGTCGGCAACGAAACCAGCACACGATAACCGGCAGCGGCATGGGAGCCGAGCGCAATCGAATAATGTCGCGCGAGCGGCTGCAGGGGTTGGCCGCGACCAGGATGCCCGCGCGGCGCGGCTTGCTGGGGCGGCACGCCGTTGTCACACCCCTTGCTTGGTGCCGTGAGGCTGAGGGATCGTCTGTGATGAGGAGGAGAGCGAGTCGATGAGCAATTCCGACATGGTTGAGCCCCGCGATCCCGGCGAGCGCGCGCTGCCGGGCGGCGGGCTGTCGCGGCGCGGCCTGCTGCAGCGCGGCGTGGCGCTGGGTTTGGCCGGCTCGTCTATCTCCGCGCTGCTGGCGGCCTGCGGCGGCTCCAGCAAGACGCCGGCCGAATCCACCAGCGCGGCGACCAGCGCCGGCGGCAGCGGCAGCGCCGCCACCTCGGCGCCATCGGCCGGCGCGGCCAGCCCAGCCACCTCCGGCGGGGGCGCGCCGACACAGTCCAGCGGCGCGGTCGACCTCGCCTCCGACCAGACCATTCGCGTCGGCATCGGCGAGCCTTCGACGATGGACCCGGCGGTGACCTCCGGCGGCACCGAGCTAGACCCGATCTTCAACATGTTCGAGGGCCTGCTGGGCGTCAACCAGGTCACCGGCAAGGTCGAGCCGCGTCTGGCCGAGAAGTACGAGGCCAACGACGATGCCTCGGCCTACACCTTCCACCTGCGCTCGGGCCTCAAGTGGTCGGATGGCACCGCCTACACCGCGAAGGCCTTCGAGTGGAGCTGGAAGCGCGTGCTCCAACCGGAGACCAAGTCGAACTACATCCCGGCGCTCTACCCGATCAAGGGCGTGGTCGACGCGGTCAAGAACGGCAAGTCGATCGACGAAATCGGCGTCAAGGCGACCGACGACTCCACCCTCAGCGTCACCCTCGAAGCCCCCACACCCTACTTCCCGCTGCTGGCCACCACCTGGACCTTCTACCCGGTGCCCCAGCACGTCATCGACAAGGCGGGCGACAAGTGGACCGAGGCGGACAACGTCGTCTCCAACGGCGCCTACAAGATGACCGACTGGAAGCACAACCAGAGCATGATGCTGGAGCAGAATCCCAACTACTTCGACCAGAAGCCGACCATCACCAAGGTGCAGTACAACATCTACGCCGATGAATTGGCCCAGAGCATCGTCGCCTTCGGCAACAACGAGCTGGATGTGGCCGAAGTGCCCTCGTCCGACTTCGACCGCATCAAGGCCGATCCCAAGCTGAGCCCGCTGATGTTCCACCTCACCGGCTCCTCGACCCGCTTCGTCGTCTGCGACTGCACCAACAAGCCGACCGACAACGCCAAGTTCCGCCAGGCGCTCTCAATGGCGCTGCAGCGCTCGGTGCTGTCCGACCAGATTCGCAAGGGGCAGGTTGTGCCGGCGCTGACCGTGCTGCCGCCCGACATCCCCGGCTACGACCCGGACGCCAACATCGGCGAGGATGTCGCCAAGGCCAAGCAGCTCCTGTCCGACGCCGGCATCACCGACCCGGCGTCGCTCGACCTCACCCTGGTCTATATCAGCACCGCCGACTACAAGCTCGACGCCGAGTACGTGCAGCAGGCCTGGAAGAACAACCTGGGGCTCAACATCAAGCTGGAGCCGGTCGAGAGCACCGCCTACAACGACTGGCGTGCCTCGCGCGAGAAGTCGCCCTTCAACCTCTACATCGGCAACTGGGGCTCCGACTGGGCCGACCCGGCCAACTGGTACAACCAGAACTTCACCCACGCCAGCGATCATTACCGCGACCACTGGAACAACCCGGATTTCGACGCGCTGGTGGAGAAGGCGCGCACCAACACCAATGAGGACGAGCGCGTCACGCAGTACAAGCAGGCGAGCAAGACGTTCGCCGAGGAGTCGCCGATCATCCCGCTCTACCACCCGCTGAATTTCTGGGTGGTGCAGCCCTATGTCAAGGATCTGGCGATGCAGCCGCTGCTGGAGACGGTGCGCGCCCGCTACATCAAG
>DASSHC010000052.1:0-10557 GCA_035693105.1 Thermomicrobiaceae bacterium
TCTCCCTGTCATCCCGAGCGCGGTCGAGGGATCCGTCTTGCCCTCCGCCCCATCCTCGTCGCCCGCCACACTATCAACCCCCACAGGCTGCGGGATGAGGCCGCACGTTCGCCTTGTCGCCGCCCGGTGTCACGCGATATATTGTTCGTGACACACATCGGATTGGAGCGGGCGTGACCGCGGCGATCGATCGGTCGAGACCCTTCGTCTTCGTCAGCTATGCGAGTCGCGATCGGGAGCGCGTGGTCCCGATCGTCGATGCGCTGCGCGCTGCCGGGGTTCAGGTCTGGCTCGATCAGCACGCCATCGAGGGGGGCGCCAGCTACGGGCAGGAGATCGCCCAGGCGATCGAGGACTGCGCCGCCTTCATGCTGATGTGCTCCGAGGCCTCGCTCGCCTCGCGCAACTGCCGCCAGGAGATCGCCCTCGCCTGGAAGTACAACCGCCCCTACCTGCCCCTCCTGCTCGACCTCTCGCCCATCCCCAAGGAGATCGAGTACTGGTTGGAAGCCGCGCAGTGGGTCGAGGTGCTCGATCATCCCCAGGAGCAGTGGTTCGCGCGCGTGCGGCGCGCGCTGGAGCGGCTGGCTATCCTGACTCCAGAGGAGGATGCGGCAGCTGAGGCCGGCGGCGACGACGGGGCCGGCGCCGCGCTCCCCGGTACCGGGCGGCTGACGCTGCCGCCGGAGCCGGCGCGGCTGGTGGGGCGCGAGCGGGAGCTGGCCGACGCGCGGGCCGCGCTCGACGCGACGATGGATTCCCAGGGGAAAGTGCTGCTGCTCAGCGGCGAGGCCGGCATCGGCAAGTCGGCGCTGGTCGAGACGTTGGTCTACGAGGCGGCGCTGCGCCACGCGCTGATTCTCACCGGCCACTCCTACGACCTCTCCTCGGCGCCGGCCTACGGGCCCTGGATTGAAGCCGCCCGCTCCTACCGTCCGGGGCCGGGGCTGCCCCCGCGCCCGACGGTGCTGGCGGAGGAAGAAGATTCGCCCCAGTCCAAGAGCCAGGCCGCGCTCTTCGACGAGGTCGTGCGCTTCCTGCGGGAGATCAGCGTGCGGCAGCCGGTGCTGGTGGTGCTGGAGGACATGCACTGGGCCGATCAGGCCACGCTCGACCTGCTGCGCCACGTCGCGCGCCAGATCGGCGACGCCCGGATCATGCTCATCGGCACCTACCGCTCCGACGAGCTGGGACGGCGCAGCCCGCTGTCACAGCTCCTGCCCAACCTGACCCGCGAGGCCAGCCCCGTCCGGCTCGAGTTGAAGCGGCTGGACGACGAGGCCGTGCGCGAGCTGATCGCCATGCAGTACGAGCTGCCGCCCCAGGACCGCGACCGGCTGGTGGCCTACGTGCAGCAGCATGCCGAGGGGCACTCGCTCTACATCGGCGAGCTGCTGCGCACGCTGGAGGACGAGGGCGTCCTGACCCAGCACGGCGACGCCTGGGAACTGGGCGACCTGGGGCAGATCATCGTGCCCAAGCTGGTGCGCGAGGTGATCGAGGCGCGCGTGGCCAAGCTGCCGGAGGAGACGCAGAAGGCGCTGTCGCTGGCCTCGGTCATCGGCGCGGAGATCCCGATCGAGGTCTGGGCCGAGGTCGGCGGCGAGTCGGAGGACGAGCTGCTGGAGACGATCGAGCGCGCCGAGGAGGCGCGCGTGCTCGCCTCCTCGCAGGACGGCACCAGCGTGCGCTTCACTCACGCGCTGATCCGCGAGGCGCTCTACGACACGGTCGTGCCGCTGCGCCGCCGCCAGTGGCACCGCAAGACCGGCGAGGCGCTGGAGGCGCTGCCCAAGCCCGAGCCGGGCGCGGTCGCCTACCATTTCAAGCAGGCTTCCGATCCGCGAGCCATCCCCTGGCTGATCCGCTCCGGCGAGCGCGCCGAGCGCACCTCGGCCTACGCCACCGCCGCGGAGCAGTACGACGAGGCGCTGCAGATGGCGCTGGAGGCCGGCGACGAGGGCGGGCAGGCGCGCGCCCGCGCTGCCACCGGCGAGCTGCTGCGCAAGCAGGGTCATTACCAGGAAGCGGGCGTCTGGCTGGAGGAGGCGCGCGCCGGGTTCGAGCAGCTCGGCGACCGCTCGGGGTTGGGCATCGCGCTGCACTACCTCGGCACCCTGGCGGCGGTGACCGGCGACTACCCTCGTGCCCGGGCGCTCTATGAGGAGAGCCTGGTGATCCGCCGCGAGCTGAACGAGCGCCCGCAGACGGCCAGCCTGCTCAGCAACCTGGGGATCGTCGCCCGCGGCAGCGGCGATCTGGAGAAGGCCTGCGCGCTCCACGAGGAGGCGTTGTCGCTGCGCCGCGCGCTCGGCGATCGCTGGGCGATCGCCAACTCCTTGAACAATCTGGCCAATACGCTGCTCGACCTGGGCGATCTGCCGAAGGCGCGCCAGCACCTCGAGGAGGCGGTCAAACTGCAGCGCGAGTTGGGCGACCGCTGGGCGCTGGCTAACGCGCTCAATAATCTGGCCAACGTGGTGCGCACCCAGGGCGACTGCGACACCGCCCACGTCCTCTACGGCGAGAGCCTGACGATCAACACCGATCTCGGCGACAATCAGGCGATCGCCTACCTGCTGGAGGACATCGGCGCGCTGGCGGTAGAAGAGGGCGCGCCCGACCGCGCGCTGCGGCTGATCGGCGCCGCCAACCGCATCCGCACCGAGATCGGCGTGCCGCGCGCGCCCGCTGAGGAAACCAAGCTCGCGGCCCTGCTGGCCCGCCTGCGCGAGCAGATAGACGCCGAGGCCCAGGCGAACGCCGAGGCGGTCGGCGCCTCGATGGCGCTTGGCCAGGTCGTCGCCGAGGCGCTGGCCTGAGCCGGTCTCCGTGCGACGAAAAAAATCGACCTAAAAATCGACCTACCGATAGCGATCCCAGGACTGCTTCTTAGCCGACCACACGTAGACTTCGTTCCACGGCGTTGTCCCGTCGATGAGCGCATTGATGTGGCGCAGTGAATCGGTGAACGGCATGAGGCTGACTTGCGGTACGGAGATGACACCGGCGTGCTCCGGTACAGGCAAGACGCCCCAGCGCATCGCCAACCCTCTCCAGGCATGAAAGAGGAGGACATAGTCCTTCCCGTTATGGGTCACGAGGATTCGGCTCTCGTCCGTTGCTGCGATCAACTGCTCAGCATCAGTGGCAGTGCGCAGACCCCTCTCGCTCGCGGTCACGATGTCGTGGTGTGCACGAAGGAGGGTTATGAACGGAGGCGCTACGTCAGCATCAACGTGGAGCCGCGCTAACCTACGCCTCGTGGAAGGCAGCGTGGAGTGCGGAGCGGGCGTCAATCGCCTGCTGGTTCCGCAGGTAGTAGAGAATGGCCGCCTGCACCGCTTCTTCTGACAGTTCGCACTCTACGGCCGTGCGGCGGACATCCCAATTGGTCGCCTGCAGATAGGAGATCACCGTCCAGACAGACAGGCCACTGTCGGCGATCAGGGCGCGCTCCGGCCCCGGGCGATTTGGGTCCGGCACGATATAGCGGTCGATGAGCGTGTCTCCTTGCTCAATCGGAATCACCCACTCATTCAACGGCGGCATGCGGCGTCTCGGAGCCACGCTGAGTCTCGCATTCTTGGAGTCCCCCGCGAATAGCCGGGTGGTCCCGCTTGATTGCGACCGTCACTTCACAGACCATTCGTGGTCCGCGGCCGCTGCCCTGCAGCTTTCAGGCCATCACATGATTATATGTCAAGTGGCCAGGGAAGCTCGCGATGGATGAGCAAAGCGCCTCGCCAGCTACCCTCCGGCACGTATAACGGCACCAAGAAGACACGCTGCCTCGTCTCGTCGTGTCCGGCGTCCCGAGCTTCTTGCGATGAATGGGCAATAGCAACCACGAACGACTCGAGCGTAGCACGTCGAGGCACGATGTCAACGACCTCCAGTTCGCTCTCGCCGGCATGGCAACAAACACGGCCTCCATGTCCAGCATCGGAACAACAAGATCCTGAGCCATACGGTTGCCCGGCTGGTTTCCTCGATCAGCCCGCTACGGATGCGCCAATTGCACGTCCAGAATGGCGGTCTGGCCGCTCTGCACGCGCTCCAGCCCGCGGCGCAGCGCCGGCAGGACATCCTCCGGCGCCTCGACGCGCTCGCCGTAGCCGCCGACCACGGCCGCCAGCAGGTCGTAGCGCGGCGCGGGGAGCAGGTCGACCCCAATGAAGCGGTCGGCGCGCACCGAGTAGCCCTCCGGATAGTTGGCCACCAGCGGCTCCTTGGTAGCGTTGTAGCAGGTGTTGTTGTAGATCACGATCAGCACCGGCGCCTGTTGCAGCTGCATGGCCCAGAGCGCGGCCAGTGGCGCGCCGAAGACGAACGAGCCGTCACCGACCAGCGCCACCACCGGGCGGTCGGGCCGCGCCAGCTTGACCCCTAGCGCGCCGCCGAGCCCCCAGCCCAGCCCCGAGCCGCCGCTGACGAACCAGCTCCCCGGCTCGCGCGCCGGCACCTGCTGCCAGGTGGTGATGTTGTTGGTCACGGTTTCGTCGACGAAGACGCACTCGGGGTGCTCCGCGGCCAGCCGCCCGACGCAGTAGGCGAGCCAGGTGGAGGTCATTGGCTGCGTCTCGCTCGCGTTGTGGGCGGCGGCTTCCCAATCGGCCCGCTGGCGCTCGTGGCGCGCGGTCAGCGCGGCGCGCCGGGTCTCGATGCGCTGCCGGGCCTCGTCACCGAGCTGTGCCAGCGCGAAGTCGGCGATCAGGTCGAGCGCCTTGCCGGTGTCGGCGCGGATCGGCAGGTCGATCGGGAAGCTCCAGAGCGGGATGCGCTCCTTGACCGGGTCGACGTCGATCTGGACGATCTGGGCGGTGGGCGCCGGCTGGTCGAGGCTCGGGATATAGGGGAAGTCGTGGTCGAGCGCCAGTACCAGGTCGGCCGACTCCAGCAGCGGCCGGGCGCGATAGCCCTGGTGCAGCGGGTTGTCGGCGGGGAAGTTGGCGCGGTTGCGCCACTCGACCACCGGCAGCGCCAGTTGCTCGGCCAGCCGCAGCAGGCCGTTGAAGCCGGCGCCGCTACGGCCGGTGTTGGCGGTCAGCACCAGCGGGCGCTCGGCCGCCACCAGCCGGCGCGCCACCTCGCGCAGCGCGTCGGGGTCGCCGGCGCCGAGGCCGACCGGCGGGAAGCGCCCAGGTTGGCCGATGGCGACCTCGCCGGGGCTGCTCATCAGTACCTCGCGCGGCAGCGTCAGGTAGGTTGGGCCGGGCGGCTCGCTGGCGGCGATCTGGAAGGCGCGGGCGACGACCTCGCCCACCTGATCCGGCCGCCGCAGCTCGTAGTCCCACTTGACGTAGTTGCGCACGATGCCGTGCTGGTCGAGCTGCTCCTGCAGCCAGTGGATGTAGCTGCTGCGGCTGCCGCGCTGGCTGGGGTCGGTGGTGTAGGGCGCGCGCCCGGCCGCGATGACGACGGCGGCGCGGCCGCGCTGGGCGTCGTGCAGCATGCTCCCCAGGTTCTGCGAGCCGACGTCGACGTGGACCAGCACCGCCTGGGGACGACCGGTGGCGGCGTAGTAGCCGTGCGCGGCCGCCAGCGCCACCACCTCGAAGAGACAGAGGACGGTGCGCGGGACCGGGCGCCCCAGCGCCGCCAGCTTGGCCAGCGCCTCCTGGATCGGGAAGGTGTCGGTGCCGGGGTTGAGGAAGAGGCAGTCGACCCCCTGCGCCGCCAGCGCCTCGACATAGCCCTCGGCCGTCTCGCCCACGGGTACCAGCTCGGTGCCGGGCCGCGCGTTGCGCCCCGCGTCACGCTCCTCGATCGCCATCTCGCCCCCTCACCTCCCCAATTGTCAGCGACGAGCCCATTATAGGGGCGAACCACGCTGAGCGGAGTGTCATCGTCAGGCAGCCGCAGCCTATACTCAGCGGCGTGGGACGCTTGAGTCAAGGAGGACGCGTGAGCCACTTTACCCCCGCCGAGATCAGCTACCTGGAGAGCCAGCGGCTGGGCCGCCTGGCGACGCTCGGCCGTAGCGGCGAACTGCACGTGGTGCCGGTGCGCTTCCACTACAACCCGCGGCTCGACACCATCGACGTCACCGGGCGCTTTCTGGGGCAGAGCAAGAAGTATCGCGACGTGCAGGACGATGCGCGGGCGGCCTTCGTGGTGGACGACGCGGCCGGGCAGGGGCAGCCGCGCGGGGTGGAGGTGCGCGGCCGGGCCGAGGCGATACCCACGGGCGGCGACGCCATCACGCCGGGCGCCGACCCGGAGTTCATCCGCATCACCCCGGCGCGCATCCTCTCCTGGGGCATCGACGGCCCGCCGACGCGGCCGCATAGCAGGCGGGTGGGGTAGGGTGCGCTTCGGGACGCTTGGGTGCCGCGAGCGACACGGATCCCTCGACTGCGCTCGGGATGACAGGGAGAGTGAGGGGCCCATCGGACAAGGCAAATCGTCGTCGTCCGCCCCTACCCTTACCCTGTCATCCCGAGCGCAGTCGAGGGATCCGTCCTCGATGCCACCCAGCCCAGTCGGAAGCCTCCCACCCTCACTCCCGCACGCGCAGCATGCCCTCGATCCAGCCGTTCTGGCGCGCGGCGGCCAGGTCGGCGCGGCGGATCTTGCCCGCCTCGTTGCGCGGCAGCTCGGGCACCAGCTCGTAGGTCTTGGGCGCCTTCCAGGCCGCGATGCGCTCGCGCGTGTGCGCGTTCAGCTCGGTCACGCTCGGCGGGTTGGCCGGATCGTGCGGCTGCACCAGCGCGTGCACCCGCCGGCCCCACTCCTCGTCCGGCACGCCGATCACGGCCACGTCGGCCAGGCCGGGGTGCTCGCTGAGCGCCGCTTCGACCTCGGCCGGGTAGACGTTGGCCCCACCCGAGACGATCATGTCCACCCGCCGGTCGGCGATGTAGAGGTAGCCGTCAGCGTCGAGCCAGCCGAGATCGCCCAGGCTGGCGAACCCGTCGGCGGTCGTGCGCACCGGCGGCGCGCCCTCGTAGTGGAAGGTGGGCGTGGTGCCGTCGACGCGGCGGAAGTAGATCTCGCCCACCTCACCCGGCGGCAGCGGGTTGCCCTCCTCGTCGAGGATGTGGATCTCGCAATTGGTCGAGCGGCCCACGCTGCCGCGGTGCTTGAGCCACTCGTCGCCGCGGATGATGGTGGCCCCGATCCCCTCGGCCGAGCCGTAGACCTCGTAGACCTTCTCGGCCCCCAGGCGGTCGATCCAGACCTGCTTGAGCCAGACCGGGCAGACGGCCGCCGAGGAGTGCATGGCGTCGAAGCTGGAGAAGTCGCGCTCCCAGAAGTCGGGCAGCAGCGCCAGCCGCCGCATCAGGATCGGCGGCAGGTAGGCGTAGGAGACGCGGTAGCGCTCGATCAGGTCGGCGGCGCGGGTGGCGTCGAACTTCTCCATCACGACCAGGGTGTGGTCGTCGGCCAGCCCGTTGAACGATTGCAGCCAGGGCGAGTTGTGGTAGAGCGGCGCGGCCAGGAGTTGCACCTGGCCCGGCTGGGTGCCCAGGCGGCGATTGTTGCGCGCCGTGACCGGGTTCCAGGCCGGGTCGAGGATCAGCTTCGGGCGCCCGGTCGAGCCGCCCGAGCCGATCGCCTTGCCGGGGTGTGGCGCCTCGGGCAGGGCTTCATCCGCGTAGCCGGCGGCCGCGTCAAGCTCCTGCGGACGGATGACCGGCCAGAGCTCACTGTCCCACTCAGCCAGCACCAGCACGGGCTGGGCCAGCTCCAGGATGGCGTCGCGCTCGCGCGGCGGCAGGATGGCGCGCAGCGGCAGGACGAGCGCGCCGAGCTTCCAAGCGGCCAGGGTAAAGAGGATCAGCTCCGGCGAGTTCCAGACGGCCCCGACCACGGTCGAATCCCCGCCCACGCCACGGTCGGCCAGCAAGCGCGCCAGCTGGTTGCTGCGCCGCTCCAGCTCGGCCCAGGTGACGGCGCGCTCATCGCCCGCCAGCGACGCGAAGATGATGGCCGGCTTCTCGGGGTGCTGCTCGGCCAGCTCCGCCAGGCGGCGCGTCAGCGAGGTGTCCTCAGTCGTCGGGTTGGTGGCGCTCACCTGCGATCACTCCTCATGCTTAGCCGGTCGGCGGCAGGTAGGTGCGGTAGCGGCAGACCGGCACGAAGCCCATGTGACGGTAGACGGAGTAGCCCATCTCGGACGCCGAGAGGGTGATGGCGTCGCAACCGCGCCGCTGCCCCTCGGCGATCGCCGCCCAGGTCATGGCGGTGCCGTAGCCACGGCGGCGTTGATCGGGCAACGTACCGACGCCGTTGATCTCGCCCACGGCACCCAGGCAGGAGATGCGCGCCGTCGCCACCGGCTCGTCTCGCAGGTAACCGACGAGGAGCGCCACGCCAGGGTCGCGCGCGGCGGCCAGCGAGGGCACCCAGCGCGAACCGGTGCCGGAGAGCGCCATAAAGTCGGCCAGTTCCGCCTCGGTCGTGACGAGCCGGATCTCCAGCTCGGCGGGCGGCGGCGGCGCGGCGGGGATCGGCTGGAGTACCATCGCCGGCTCGTCCTCGTCCAGCTCCCAGCCCGCCGCCCGGACCGCGGCCTCGACCGTCGCGGCGGACCCCACCTCGACGATGACGCCGTACGGCTCACCGCCGAAGAAGTCGGCCGCCAGGGCGAAGACGTGCTCCGGAGCCTCGGGGCCGAGGACGGCGGCCAGGTTGCCCTCGAGCCCCAGGTCGCCCAGCGCGAGCAGGATCACGTCGCCGGCCAGCGCGCGGCGCGTGGGCTGGGCGTAGTAGCGCTCCAGCGGCGAGGGAACCAGCAGCGGGGCTCGCACCAGCGAGCGCGGATCGGTCAAATCGACGGCGCCCTTCCCCATGACTCTAGCGCGGCACGCCGGTGGCGAAGCTCGCCGCGCCGTCGACGCGGGCATCGCCGCCGGAGAAGCCGATCGGAGCGCCGTCGGCGCGCCAGCAGGCGGCCCCGTGCAACAGCCCGTCGTCGTCGAGCAGGATGCCGTTCATGCCGCCGGCCACCTTCGGCACGACCTGCACGGTGTGCCCCCGCCGCTCCAGCTCGGCCTTGAGCGCCGGCAGCTCGGCGAAGCCTTCTTCCAGCTCCAGCACCGGGCCGCGGTCCCACAGGCGCGGCGCCTCGACCGCCTGCTGCAGCGTCATGCCGTGGTCGATCACGTTGACGATGGCCTGCATGACCGCGCCGAAGATGCGCACCCCGCCCGGCGTGCCGAGCGCCATCAGCGGGCGGCCGTCGCGCAGCACGATGGTCGGCGACATCGAGGAGAGGATGCGCTTGCCCGGCGCGATCGAGTTGGTGCGCCCCGGCGTGGGGTCCATCAGGTGCATGCAGTTGTTGAGCAGCATGCCGGTGCCGGGGACCGTTACCTTGGAGCCGAAGCCGCCGTTGAGCGTCTGGGTGGTGGTCACCACGTTCCCCTCGGCGTCCATGGCGCAGCAGTGGGTGGTCGAGGCGCCCTCGCCGTCCGGGGCGACCGCGGCGGTGTAGGAATTGGCGCGGGCCGGGTCGATCGCGGCGCGGCGCTCGGCGGCGTAGGGCTTCGACGTCAGCCACTCCACCGGCACCTCGACGCGCTCGGGGTCGGCCATGTAGCGGAAGCGGTCGGCGAAGGCGATCTTCATCGCCTCGGCGATCAGGTGCACCGTCTCGGCCGTGCCGAAGCCCATGCCCGCCAGGTCGAAGCCCTCCAGGATGTTCAGCATCTGGATGATGTGGGTGCCGCCGGAGGAGGCGGGCGCCATCGAGACGATCTCGTAGCCGCGGTAGCTGCCGCGCACCGGAGCGCGCTCGTAGATGCGGTAGCCGGCCAGATCCTCGGTGGTGATCAGGCCACCGTTGCGCGCCATGTCGGCCGCGACCGCCTCGCCCAATGGCCCGTGATAGAGCCAGCCGGGGCCGTGCTGGCCGATCCGCTCCAGCGTGCCGGCGTAGTCCTCGCGGCGAATGGTGGCGTCGATGGCCGGCGCCTGGCCGCCGGGGAGGAAGACGGCGGCGGTGGCCGGGAAGCGCGCGAGTTCCGCGCGATAGAGGTTGATGAAGTGGTGCAGGTAGGGGCTGACGCGGAAGCCGCTCCGGGCGAAGCGCACCGCCGGAGCGACCACCTCGGCCAGCGGCAGGCGGCCGTAGCGCTCGACCGCGGTCGCCCAACCGAGCAGGCTGCCGGGGGTGGCGGGAGCGAGGTAGCCGGTGGCGTTCAGCCCGCCGACCACGTCGTTGTCGAGCGAGCCGGCCACGGGCACGAACATGTCCGGCCGCGCCGCGCCGGGGACGGTGGCGTAGTCGTCGATGGTGGTGAGCGTGCCGTCGGCCAGCCGGATGGTGAGGAAGCCGGCGCCGAAGATGCTGACCATCATCGGCTCGACCACCGAGAGGGCGAAGAGGGTGGCGACGGCGGCGTCGACGGCATTGCCGCCGGTCAGCAGCATCTCGGTGCCGGCCAGCGAGGCGAGCGGGTGGTTGCTGGTCACCATGCCGCGCGAGGCGACCGCCTCCTGCTTGATGGTTGGCGCCGCCGCGCGCCCACCCTCGCGCCGGACGGCTGCCACGCCCGCTGGCTCCGTCCGAGGAGAGACGACATCGGTCATGCTCGCTTCCTCTCACGT
>DASSHC010000053.1:0-3486 GCA_035693105.1 Thermomicrobiaceae bacterium
GGCGGACGGCGCGGGTGAAGCCGAAGCAGGGGCCGAAGTCATGGGTGGCGGCCATGCTGGTGATGAACAGACCCGGCGCCGTGGTCTGACACTTCATGCTGTTCAACCTGGTAACTCGCGCGGTCGAATGAGGAGCCTCGCCTGATTGGCGAAGGTGGGTGCGTGGATCGCGAGCTGATCGAGCACATCACTCGCCGTGAGTGGCGGCCGCTGGAGCGCCGCCGCCTGTTGTTCGATGATCTCGATGACACGTTCCGGGTCCAGGTCGAGCAGGTTCAGCAGGAACTCATCGGGGCCTTGTGCCGCGACCCTGTACGGCTCGAGTGCGCCAACTGGAAAGTGGCGCAGATTGAACGTCACGATGACCTGGGCGCCGGCGACGATCGCAGCCGCGAGGACGTGGCGGTCTTTCTCGTCGACCGTGGTCGCGGGGACGAGCGATGGATCGTCCGCCACCAGGGCTTCCGGGAAGATCTCGCGCAAAAAAGCGACGGTTTGCCGCGCCCGCTCGCCTGAAGTAAGCCGCGCGAGATTGCGCTCCGTTTCAGCAAGAATGCCCTCGCCCCAGAGTACCCGGTGCATCCCTGCGGCCGCGGAGCGAAGGAGGATACTCCGCAGCGATGCCGGGACAAGCACGCAGGCGTCGAGCACCACGCCGTGCGGAGACCTGATCTCGTCGCTACTGATACAACCCGTCCTCTTGACTCAAGCGATCGAGCCGATCGAGCATGGCGCGGCGCTCGGCGTCCCGCGCCCGGCGGTAGACCAGCAGGTCATCAACGCGCACGCGGCGATGCGTGCCAACTTTATGGAAGGGAATATCCCCTTGCTCCAGGAGCTGGACCAGGTACTGACGCGACACATTGAGGAGAACCGCCGCTTGCTGCGTAGTCAGATCTCGGTGAACCGGAATCACGGACACACCATCGCCGCGCCTGAGAATCGGGAGCATCTGCTCGACCAGGCTGACCACCGACTCAGGCAGCGAGAACTCGGCTCCGTCGGGGCCAATCAGCTTTAGTTCACAACGCTGGGCACGCGCGAGTAGCTCTGCTAATGCGTCGATGGATCCACGCTCGTCCTCTCGCGCGATGACCGGCTCGCACTCTAATCGCGCTTGAGCCATGGGCGCCTCCTTTCCCACGACAGCATACGCGGCAAACGCTATAAACGCAACTGATCTGGGGGAGGTTCAGTCGGGGCAGACCCAGGCTCAGCCGCCGGTGATCCCCTGCCCGATCAGGATGGCCGATTGACGGACGGCGCGGGTGAAGCCGAAGCAGGGGCCGAAGTCGTGCGTGGCGGCCATGCTGGTGATGAAGAGACCCGGCGCCGTGGTCTGAAAGTGCGCGTCGAGCGCGGGGAAGCCGTCGCGCGTGGCCATGCGCGGCAGGAGATCGCCGCGCGCCAGCAGCGGGATGCGCGTGAGATCGACCTTGTAGCCGGTCGCCAGGATCACGTGGTCGACCGCCAGCTCCGCGCCGCTGTCGAGCGTGACGGCGAGCGCGCCGTCGCGCTGCTCGCATGCGCCGGTGATGCGGGTGGAGGGCCAGAGGTGGACCGCGTCGCTCGCCAGGCGCGGCTCCAGCCAGGGCTCCAGCTTCAGCCGCCCCTCGCCCCACATGCGCTGGTCGATCGCGTGCTGCTCCTGCGGCGGCAGGCGACGATACCAGCCCGGCTCGCGCACCATGCGGTCCACCAGCGCGTCGGTCCACGACCAGTCCGACTCGGTATAGGCCGGCGTCGGGTGGCGGTGTGACAGGTGCACCTCGGCCGCGCCGCGCTCCAGCAGCAGCGCCGCCCACTCGAACGCGCTCTGGCGCCCGCCGACCAGCAGCACGCGCTGGCCCTCGAAGCGCTCCAGGTCGACCGTGTGACAGGTGTGGGAGGAGCGCCCCGGCGGCAGCAGCGCGGCCAGCTCCGGAGGCACCTGGGCGAAGTGCTCGAAGCCGAGCGCCAGCGCCACGTGGCGCGCGCTGACCTCCTCGCCGTCCACGAAGCGGGCGCGGAAGCCGGCGTCGCCCGCGCCGCGGTCGAGCCGCTCGACCAGGCGCGGCAGCGGCGCGATCCCCTTTTGCTCCTGGAACCAGGCGCCGTAGGGGAGATAGGTCTCCAGCGGGATCGGGACGACCTCGTCCGGATCGAGCCCCTGCTCGCGGAAGTAGCGCGCGATGGTCGCCTCGTCGAGCGGGTCGTAGTGCCAGTCGTAGCCGGAGCGCAGGTACATCCCCGCCGGCATGTGATGCTGCCAGAAGCCCATCGGCTCGCCGGCGATTAGGTAGTCGAGCCCGAGGTGGCTGGCGTAGGCCGCCAGCGCCAGGCCGAATGGCCCGGCGCCGACGATCAGCAGCTCGACATCGGCGGGCACGCCTGCCGCCTAGCGCTCGACCGCCACGGCCACGGCCTCGCCGCCGCCGAGGCAGAGCGCGGCGATGCCGCGGTGCAGATCGCGCTGCTCGAGCGCGTGGACCAGCGTCGTCAGGATGCGCGCCCCGGTCGCGCCCAACGGGTGGCCGAGGGCGATCGCGCCGCCGTTGACGTTGACCTTGCTCCAGTCCCAGCCCTGGTCCGACAGCTCCTGGCCGTTGGCCAGCACCTGGGCGGCGAAGGCCTCGTTGACCTCCAGCAGATCGACCTCGTTCAGCGTCCAGCCGACGCGCGTGAGCAGGCGCGGGATGGCCTTGGCCGGCGCGGCGAAGATGTAGCGCGGCTCGACGGCGGCCTGGTCGTAGCCGACGATGCGCGCCAGCGGCGTCGCGCCCAGTTCCTCGGCCTTGGCGGCGCTGGCGATGATCAGTGCGGCGGCGGCGTCGTTCAGCCCCGGCGCGTTGCCGGCGGTGACGCGCCCCTCGGCCACGAAGGCCGGGCGCAGCTTGCCGAGCGCCTCCAGCGAGGTGTCGCGGCGCGGCGCCTCGTCCTGCTCGACCACCGTCTCCTGCCCGCGCCGGCCCGGCACCGTCACCGGCGCGATCTCAGCTTTGAAACGGCCCTCGTCGATGGCGGCGACCGCTTTCTGGTGGCTGGCGAGCGCGTACTGGTCCATCGCCTCACGGCCGATCCCGTACTCGTCGGCGATGAACTCGGCGGCGTTGCCCATGCCCCAGTTCTCGAAGGAGCACCAGAGGCCGTCGGAGACGAGCGAGTCCTTCATCTCGGCGTTGCCGTAGCGCAGCTCGCCCAGCCGCCCGAAGACCAGATAGGGGGCGCGGCTCATGCTCTCGACGCCGCCGGCCACGAACAGGTCGCCGTCGCCGGCCCGGATCGCCTGGGCGCTGAGCATGACCGCCTTCAGGCCGGAGCCGCAGACCTTGTTGACCGTGATCGCGCCGACCGTGCTGGGGATGCCGGCCTTCAGCGCGCACTGGCGCGCGATGTTCTGCCCCAGCCCGGCCGAGACGACGTTGCCCATCAGCACCTCGTCGATCTCGCTCAGGTGCCCCTCGATGCCGGCCTGCTCGATGGCCGCGCGAATGGCGGTCGCGCCCA
>DASSHC010000054.1:0-5614 GCA_035693105.1 Thermomicrobiaceae bacterium
GTTTGTCGGGGGTATCGGTGGCGAAGACGATCAGGTCGATGGCGCTCGGCGCCACCCCCGCCACCGCCAGCGCCTGCCGCGAGGCGTGGAGCGCCATGCTGACGGTGGTATCGGTCGCGGTGGCCAGGCGACGCTCGCGGATGCCGGTGCGCGATACGATCCACTCGTCGGATGTATCCACCAGCCGCTCGAGCTCGGCATTGGCGAGCACGCGCTCAGGGACGTACATTCCCCAGCCGGTTATGGCGGCGTTCGGCACGGTCGCGAGCCACCTCTCTTACAGCGCGAGAGCGCGGGCCTTCGCCGCGCGCTCTCGACGATTCGGCGCTATTCCGGCTGCGTGCGGCGGCGCGGCTTGGCCACCTGCAAGACCTGGCGGCCCTTGTAGGTGCCGCAGTTCGGGCAAACGTAGTGCGTCTTCTTCTTCTCACCGCAGACCGGACAGGTCATCAACTGTGGCAGCTTGAGCACATGATGCCGCCGCCGGTTCCCTTGCCGGGCGCGGCCCACCCGCTGCTTTGGTAGTGCTCCCATAACGTCTCCCTCGAACTCTCTAGTCTCTGCATAGACCGCCGCCACGCGCGGCGCGTGCCGGGCGGATTAGCGCGCTTCGTCCTCCAGCAGCCGGCGCAACACCGCCAGCCGGTCGTCGCTTGCCTCCCCGGCCGGCTCCGGCGCCACCTCCGCGACGACTCCCGGGCAATCCTCCCGGCAGATCGGCTGCATCGGCAGCGCGACCAGCGCCACCTGACGCAGCAGCTCCCCGAGGTCCAGCTCGTGATTATGATCGATCACGAACGTCTCTTCGTCCTCGGGGCGCGGCAGCGGCAGCCCGGTGCGGATATCGATGCTCGGCCGGTACTCCGCGTCGAACTCACCGGCGAAGGGGGCGTCGAACAGCTCCAGGCAGCGCACGCACTCCAGCTCGGCCAGGCCGCGCAGCTGGCCATCGGCCAGCACGCCGCCCTCGACCCGGGTCAACCGGATCTCGGCCTCGACATCGTGCGCCCGCGCCCCCCCTTCCTCGTCCAGTGGAAACTGGTCGAGCCGCAGATCGACCAACCGCGTTGCACCGACCGGCTCCTTGAGCAGTTGGGCGACGTTGACGACGGTATCGTTGATCAGCGCCTTGCGATGCTGCGGCGTCATGACGTCCCCTCGTGGCCACACCTGTCCGCGCACGCCGGTTTGGGCGCGCAAACCAACAAAGTATAGGCCAGCCGGCGACACCCGGTCAAGCCCGACGCTCGGCGCTTCGGCGCGGGTGCGGGGAACGCGCACCACCGCTGAGCGCGAAGTCACCGCCGCGGTGAGGGCGCCTTCCCTAGAAGACGACGAAGACGCTCTGGGTGCCGATCAGCAGATCCCCGCCCGGGCCGGTCTGCAAGCCCGCCTGCCCGTTCTGCTCGGCGTAGGCGCTGAAGACGAGGCGGCTGAAGCGTCCGCTGCTGATGGTGCAGCTGAAGCTGACGTTGCCGGCCTGGTCGGTCGTGCCGCTGCCGTTGGCCGGCGAGCAGGTCGGGCCGCCGCTGGTCGTATAGTAGACCGTCGCCCCGTCCACCGGCGCCGCGCCGGCGCCGGCGACATGCACCGACAGCGTCTCGACACGGTTGGTGAACGTGACGCTCGCCGGGCTCAGGTTGATCCCACCGCCGGCCGGCACGGGACGGCTACCCAGCGTAACGGCGCAGGCCGCCTGGCTGCGGGCGGAGGCGACGGCGCCGTCGTAGGCCACCACCTGGAAGCAGTAGCGCGTGCCGGGCTGGAGGCCGGAGATGGCCGCCGCGCGCGAGCCGGCGCCGACCGTGGCCGCCGGCGTGTCGCTCCCTGACAGGAAGACCTCGAAGGCCGTCTGGGTGCTGCCGCTGTAGTTCCAGCTCACCTGCGCGCTGTTGGCGCCGGTGGCACTGGCCGCTACGCCCGTGGGCGCGGCCAGCAGGGTTCCGGCCAGCGCCTGGTCGATGCCGGCACGCGGGCTGCCGAGGCCGGTGACCAAGTCGTAGCCTTTGGCCGCCTGGCAGATTTCCCCGCAATTGCCGTTCGACCCCGCGGTGATGTCGCCGAGCCCGGCGGCCAGACCGTAGAAGACGGCGCCGCTGGCGAAGGCGGTGGAGTTCAACCGTCCCTGCCCGTTGGCCACGCGAAGCTGATCGGCCACGGCCACGATCGCCGACCACTGCGGCGCCCCGGCGCTGGTGCCGCCCACGCCGAACCAGCCCTTCTGGAAGAGATAGCCCACGCTGTCGTAGACCGGGAAGCCGGTGAACGGATCGGCGTCGTAGCTCACGTCGGGCATGCCGCGGTGCGGCTGGAGGTTCACCGCTGTCTGGTAGGCCGGGCGCGGCTCGATGGCGCTGACGCCGCCGCCCGAGCCGGCCCAGGCGGTCTCGCTGGTCACGCTGCCGTTCTGAGCGAGATGCAGCGTCGTGCCGCCGACGGCGAGGACCGCGGGGTTGTACGCCGGGTAGCCGCCGGGGTTGCCGCTGTCGCCGGACGAGAAGACGCAGATCGCGTGGCTCAGCACGCAGTGCGAGTCGAGGGCCTCCTCGCCGGCGAACTCGTCGCCGCCCCAACTGTTGCTGATGACGGACGCGCCCTGGCCGGCGGCGTAGTCGATCGCGCCGAAGAGGTTATCCTCCGTGCTGTTGTTTGCCTCGACCAGCAGGATGCCGGCCTTGGGGGCTACGGCGTGGGCCCACTGCACGTCGAGCGCGATCTCCAGCGCCCAGCCACGATTGACCCGGGGCTGGCCCTGGGGTGTCGCTTTGGTGAAGTGGAAGCAGTCGGTCGGGTTCGCGCTGGCGCTGCCGCAGGTCTGCGGCAGGTCGAACTGCTGGCTGAAGTGGTTCAGGTCGTCCTCGACGTTGGGGTTATCGAACGCATCGACGATGGCGATCGTCTGACCGCTGCCGTCGCCCGAGAGGCCAAGCTAGGCCCGAATCAGGTCTGGGGCGTAGGCAACCGGCTGGGCGGTGGCGACCTGGGGCTGTCCATCGCTTCGCCGGCCGTAGGACCGGACAAGGAGCGGGTGCTTGGCCTCTCCGCGCGCGTGCGGGCCGGGGTCGACATCCACGATGCCGTCGGCGCCGGCTGCCCCACCCTGCGCGCCGGCCGCGGCCACCAGGCCGAGCTGCGCCAGCACGATCAGCACGAGCGCCGCGACGACACGCACCCCCCGGCTCCGCACGATACTCCCCACGATGGTTCACCCTTTCCCTGTGCCCTGTGCCCTATAGTAGTAGGCCGCGCCTACGGAGCCGGCGCGGCGGCAGGGACCGCGCTGCTCGTCACCGCCACCAGCGCCTGGTCGATACCGGCGCGCGGGCTGCCGAGGCCGGTGACGAAGTCGTAGCCAGCCTGCGCGTGGCAGAGCGAGCCGCAGGGCCCGTTCGAGCCGGAGGTGATGTCTTCGAGGCCGCTCGTCCCTGCCAGGGAGTAGAACGCATTGCCGCTGGCGAAGGCGGTGGAGTTCAACCTCCCGTGGCCGCCGGCGGCGCGAAGCTGGTCGGCCACGGCCACGATCGCCGCCCACTGGGGCGCCCCGGCGCTGGTGCCACCGACCACGAACCAGCCGCTCTGACCCTGGTAGGCCACACTGTCATAGACCGCGAAGCCGGTGCTCGGGTCCGCGTCGTAGCTCACGTCGGGGATGCCGCGGGTGCGATTGAGATGGATCCCATCCTGGTACGCCGGCCGCGGCTCGGTGATACTGATGCCGCCGCCCGAGCCCGCCCAGGCCGTCTCGCCGAGCACCGCGCCGTTCGCGCCCAGATGCAGCGTCGTGCCGCCGACGGCGATGACCGCCGGGTTGTAGGCGGGGTAGAGCCCCGGGTTGCCGTCATCGCCGCTGGAGAAGACGCAGACCGCGTTGCTCAGCGCGCAGTGCGCGTCGAAGAAGCGCTCGAAGCGGAACTCGTTGGTGCCCCAGCTATTGCTGATGACGCTCGCGCCCTGGCGCGCGGCGTAGTCGACCGCCCCCAGGAGCCCGAAGATGCTGCTGTTACGAGCCTCGACCAGCAGGATGCCGGCCTTGGGAGCCACCGCGTGCGCCCACTCGACATCGAGCGCGATCTCCAGCGCCCAGCCACGATTGACCCAGGGCTGGCCCTGCGGCGTGGCCTTGGTGAAGTGGAAGCAGTTGTTCGGGTCCGCGTCCGCGCTGCCGCACGTCTGCGGCAGGTCGAACTGAGCGCTGAAGTGGTTCAGGTCGTCCTCGACGCTGGGGTGGTCAAAGGCATCGACGATGGCGATGGTCTGGCCGCTGCCGTCGCCCGAGAGGCCGAGGTAGGCCTGGATCTGCGCCGGGGTGTAGCCGGAGGGGATGGCGCTGGCGATCTGCGGCGCCGCGCCGCGCTGGCGAGCGTGCGTCTTGAGCAGCAGGGGGTGCCTGGCTTCCCCCTGCCCGTGCGGGCCGGGGTCGACATCGACAATGCCGTCCGCGTTTGGCCCGCCACCCTGCGCGCCGGCCACGGCCACCAGACCGAGCTGCGTCAACAGGATCAGACCCAGCGCCGCGAGGATGCGCACCCCGCGACGTCGCACGTTGCTCCCCACGATACCTGCCCCTTCCCTTGCCGCGCGGCATCCGGCGCCGCTGGAGGGGCCGGCTACGCGATTGGATCGTTCTCTGTGCAACCCATGATACAGGCAAACGGTCGCAACTGCCGGCCACGGCTGGTCCCAAATTTCGCGGTAGCCTCTCACCCCCTTCCCCTCTCCCAGCAGTGGCTCCGTTCGGAGAGGGGCCGGAGTGAGGGTCTACCGCACCTCGATCAGGAAGGCGTAGCTCGCAGTCAGCGGGGTGTTGGGGTCGTGTGCGTTGGGCCACTGCGCGTTGAGCTGGATCAGGTAGCTCCCCGGCTGGAGATCGGGGCTCCAGCTCGGCGGGCTGCCGGCGGGATGGGCCGTGCTCAGCGGCTGGCCGCTCGGCACGAACGCCGGGAGCTGGCCGTTCTGTGCCGGCAGCGACTTCACGTGGCCATCTTTGGGGTAGACGAGCAGCTCGAGCTGGTCGGGGCTGGGGCCCTCGGTGAAGGTGAAGCTGACCGGCTGGTGATCCTGCACCGCCAGCGCGTGGTCCGGCAGGGCGAAGACGACGCCGAATTGGCCCGCCTCATCCTTGGCCGTCAAGCCGTCGCTGCGCACCCAGAAGTACGGCCCGTACTGGCCCTCTTGCTTGTCGTTCCCCACGCTCGCCGTCGCCGCGGGCGGTCCGAGCCGGCTCGAGCCGGTGGCGTTTGGGCTCGCCGGGCTGGCCTGCGGCACCGCTGGCGGAGTCGACGCGGCCTGGCTGGTGCCCGGGCTGGGCGCGGCCGTCGCGGCCGCCGTTGCCGGGGCCGGGGTGGGGATGGTGGTGGCGGCCGAGGAGCCGCCGCGACAGGCGGTGAGCGCCGCGGCGAGCGCGGCCAGCGCGATCAATCGGAGTAGTCTCCGCACAAGTGGGCCCTTCTGTTGCTCCGTAGGCTGAACCATGCCGGGCGAAGGATACACAACGGGACGGTGGCTGGCCGTCATTGTCGACGTGCTCTCATCCCCCACGGGGAGCCCTCACCCCAACCCCTCGCCCCTGCGGGGGCGAGGGGCTACGGAGGATCAGCTGCACCTAGCTCCCCTT
>DASSHC010000055.1:0-2698 GCA_035693105.1 Thermomicrobiaceae bacterium
CATCGAAGGTGGATAATCTGGGCGTGACTTGCGCATCCAAGCGATGCCTGTGGAACGGCGCGATCAGAAAGGAACTACTGTGGCCGTGATGACCGGAGGGCAAGCCCTGGCCCGCTCGCTCAGGAAACAGGGCGTCGATACCGTCTTTGGGCTGCCGGGCGTGCAGCTCGACTGGCTCTTCGACGCCCTCTGGGAAGAGCGCCAGGCGATCAAGGTCTACTGGACGCGCCACGAGCAGGCGACCACCTACATGGCCGACGGCTACGCCCGTACCACCGGCAAACCCGGCACCGCCATCGTCGTGCCCGGCCCCGGCCTGCTCAACGCCATGGCCGGCCTCTCGACCGCCTACTCGGCCAACTCCCCGGTCCTCTGCGTCAGCGGCCAGATCCAGTCCGACCTGATCGAGGTCGGGCGCGGCTTATTGCACGAGATTCCGAACCAGCTCAGCATGGTGCGCTCGGTGACCAAGTGGTCGGGCCGGGCCATGCGGCCGGCAGAGGTCCCGGCGCTGGTGCAGGAGGCCTTCCGCCAGATGCAGTCCGGCCGCACCCGGCCGGTCGAGCTGGAGATCCCGCCCGACGTGCTGGCCGCGCAGGGCGAGGTCGAGCTGCTCGGCCCGGCCGAGGCGCTGCGCCCGGCGCCCGACCCCGACCGGCTGGAGCAGGCCGCCAAGCTGCTGGGCCAGGCCAAGCGCCCGGTAATCTTCGCCGGCGGCGGCGTGCTGCGCGCCGAGGCCTGGGACGAGCTGCGCGAGCTGGCCGAGATGCTGCAGGCGCCGGTGATGATGTCGCAGAACGCTCGCGGCGCCGTCTCGGCGCGCAGCTACCTGGCGCAGAACATGCTCGCCTCGGAGCAGTTGGTGCCCGAGTCCGACGCCATCCTGGCGGTCGGCACGCGCTTCACCCAGCCGATCGCGGCCGAGTGGGGGCCGAAGGAGGGCCAGCCGGTCATCCAGCTGGACGTGGACGAGGACGAGATCGGGCGCAACTTCCAGCCGGCGATCGGCATCGTCTCCGACGCCAGGCTCGGCCTGAGCGCGCTGATCGATGCCCTGGGCAAGCACAACCGCAAGCGCGAGTCGCGTCAAGAGGAGCTGAGCGCCGTCAAGGAGCGCATCGACGACCTCTTCTTCGAGATGCAGCCGCAGGCCTCCTACGCCATGGCCATTCGCGACGTGCTGCCGGACGACGGCATCCTGGTTGGCGAGAGCACCCAGGTCGGCTACTGGTGCCACAGCGCCTACCCGGCCTACCAGCCGCGCACCTACCTGACCAGCGGCTACCAGGGCACGCTCGGCTACGGCTTCGCTACCGCGCTCGGGGTGCAGGTCGGCGCCCCCGACAAGAAGGTCGTCTCGATCAGCGGCGACGGCGGCTTCATGTACAACGTGCAGGAGCTGGCGACCATGGCGCAGCAGAAGATCAACCTGGTGGCCGTGGTCTTCAACGACAACGCCTACGGCAACGTCAAGCGCATCCAGCAGCAGAGCTTCGGCGGGCACACCATCGCCTCGGATCTGCACAACCCCGACTTCGCCAAGCTGGCCGAGCTGTTCGGCGTGCGCGGCATGCGCGCCGAGGGGCCGGAGGCCTTCAAGTCGACGCTGGAGCGGGCGCTCTCGCTGGACGAGCCGGTGCTGATCGAGGTGCCGGTGGGCCAGATGCCCAGCATCTGGGGCATCGTCCGCCGCAACACCCGCGCCGAGTTCCCGCAGACCGTCAGCGCCGTCAAGCGGGACTGACGGGCCCTCATCCCCCCGCCCCTTCTCCCAATACTGGGAGAAGGGGAGCTCGTTAGGGAAACATTCGGGTGTTCCCCCCGACGTTCTCCCCTCTCCCAGCATTGGGAGAGGCTCCGTACGGGCCGGGGGTGAGGGCCCGTGCCCCTACTTCAAACTCTCGATATACGCCACCAGCGCGTCGACGTTGTCGTCGGCCTGGACCTGGCTCCCGATGTCGCCCATGGCCAGCGACATCACCTGGGGTCCGTAGCCCTTGGGGATCTGGGCGTCGGGGTTGAGGATGCTCTCACGCAGGTACTGGCTGTCGGCCACCACCGTCTGCCCGGTTTCGAGCACCACCGTGCTGCCGTAGAGCCCCTTCATCGTCGGCCCGGCGGCGCGCGTGCCATCGACGGTGTGGCAGGTGTTGCAGTGGAACTGCTGGAAGAGGATCTGGCCGCGCACCGCGAGCTGGCCCGTGGTCTCCGTGGCCCCCGGCTGCGTGGCCGGCGTGGGACTGGGTGTCGGCCGCGCCGCGCCGAACTGGCCGCCGCCGCAGCCCGCGAACACAAGCAGCACGCCCCCCAGCAGCAGCATTCCCACGATCCGCCTCGCCACCACCGACCACACTTCCCAGCGGCGGGCGCGGCGTCCCCGTTCCCGCCCAGTTTGACTCTGATCTCGCCGGAAGCCTACACCCTTGTGACCGCGCCCGAGGTCAGGAGAAACCGGACGGCGACGGCTGGCTCGCGGCGAGGATCACGATGCGACGGCGTAGGTGAACTCGCGCGGGTTTTCGACGCGCCGGCTGGCGTCGAGGATCTCCAGCCCGACGATGTTGCCGTCGTTGTCGTAGTCCAGAATGATGCCCGGCTTCTCCTCGTCGCTCTCCTCCACCGGCGCGGAGCTGAAGACGATCTGGAGCGTGTCCGTCTCGGGATCGAAGATGGCCTTCACGGCTGCCTCCAAATAGTG
>DASSHC010000056.1:0-5924 GCA_035693105.1 Thermomicrobiaceae bacterium
TAAGGAGCGTGTGATGCTGTCACCGAATCAAGATCAGCTTGTCGGGCAGCTGCGTGACGCTGAGCAGCGGTCTTCTCAGCCGTTTCAGCTGCTGACTACTGACCAGCAGGATAAGATCAACCACCCTGGGCTAAATGGGGGTCGGCTGTTCGTTGATCGTCAGGATGTAGTCGCCCTGGAGCATGAGGGGCTGATCGTCTTCTCTGGGGGTAACGGCAACAAAGGCGGTCAGTTCGGTCTCACGTCCAAGGCCCGACACTCACGAGAGCCACACTGACTGCAGATAATCGGCATTCTGCGCTGGTGCTGAGCCGTTCAATACGGCGGCAGCTCGCCGTAGTCGTGGTCGAGGTCGAACTCCATTGGCTCGCTGTGATAGGTCTTGCCGAGTTCATCACGATAGACCGCCGAGACGAAGTCCGTGCCTGCTTTTCCACGAGCCTTCAACGCTTGGGCCAGCCGTGTAGCATAGTCGCGGTGACCGCAGTTAGTCCCTGGCTCCAGTCGATAGGACAGAGGCACCCCCATGAGCTGCTGAGGTACGATGATCTTCCCGGCCTCCGTCGATAGGGTGAAGTAGCATAGCTCCAAGCTCACGGCCACCTTTCCGACGTTGCGCACCTGTGTCGTGACAAAGACTGGCGTGGGTTCATGCGGAGGCGTCTTCAGGTCAATTGAGACCAGGAGGGCCGGCCGCTCTGATCGGATTTGATGTATCAGCGTCGCGCCCGCGATGAGTGCGGTGGCAACAGTGGCGACGGCCGTGAAACCGGTAAAGACGATGATCCAACAATCGCTGTTCATGGTCATATTCTAACGCGGCTTTCTTTCGGCAATTCCCCGCTCTCCTCCGCCGGCTGTCGTTACGGATAGAGCCCCTTGCCCTCCTGGGGCAGAAAGCCCACCAGCTGAATCGCGAGTATCTCCTCCTTCGGAGGCGCCCATGAGCCGCCAGTTAAAGTCGATCGACATCTCGGATTATCCAACGCTCGAACGGATCGCCGACGAGGTGAGCCGGACGGGTGAGCCGCGGCTGCTGCAAGGCCACGGCGAGGATCTGGCCATCATCGTACCCATTGCCGAGGCACGCAGTCCGTCACTCCGGCCCACGACCGAATCGGATTTCCAGTCGTTCCTCTCCGCGGCTGGTGGCTGGGCCGACATCGATACTGACAAGCTCGTCGCCGACATCTATGCCGACCGCCGCCGCGCCTGACCCAGTCCCCGGAGCGAACGTGCTTAGCGGTGTATACTTCACCCGCGCCGCGCCGTGAGAACCGGCGCGGCGTCGTGCTACACGGCACGCAAACCATGATCAACCGTGATTCACGTCATTCATTGGACACACCCGAAGAGGAATAAGCGGTGGTATTCGGCAGGCTCTTTCGCCGCAAGACAGAACCAGAACCCAAGATCGAGGCGGGCCTCAAGAAGACGCGCCGCGGTTTGTTCCAGGACATCTCCAAGCTCTTCGAGCGCAGCGAGATCACCGAGGACCTCTACGAAGACCTCGAGGCGCTCCTCATTCAGGCCGACCTCGGCGTCGAGACGACCGTCGAGCTGCTCGACAACCTGCGCGCGCGTATCGACCGCGAGCGCATCCGGCAGCCAGCCGAGGCGCGTGAGGCGCTGCGCACCGAGATGATTGCCCTCCTGGAGCACGCCACCCGCAACCGGCGCATCAAGATTTACCAGCGCGGCGTGCCCTTCGCGATCCTGGTCGTCGGTGTCAACGGCACCGGCAAGACGACCACCATCGCCAAGCTGGCCCGGCTGCATCAGGATGCGGGCCGCACCCCGGTGCTGGTGGCCGGCGACACCTTCCGCGCGGCCGCCATCGATCAGCTCAAGGTCTGGGGCGAGCGGCTCGGCGCCACCGTCATCGCGCACGACCCGGGCGCCGACCCGGGCGCGGTGGTCTTCGACGGTATGCAGGCCGCTTACAACCGCAAGGCCGACATCCTGCTGATCGACACCGCCGGCCGGCTCCACACCAAGTTCAATCTGATGGAGGAGCTGAAGAAGATCAAGAAGGTCATCCAGCGGCACGTGGCCGAGGCGCCGCAGGAGGTGCTGCTGGTCATCGACGCCACCACCGGTCAGAACGGGCTGGTGCAGGCCAAGAAGTTCGCCGAGGCGGCCGAGATCACCGATATCGCCATCGCCAAGCTCGACGGCACGTCGCGCGGCGGCATCGCCTTCGCCATCTCGCGCGAGCTGGGCATCCCGATCAGCTACGTCGGCACCGGCGAGAAGGTCACCGACCTGGCCGAATTCAACCCCGAGACCTACGTCGACGCGCTCTTCTTCGGGGACGAGGATCTAGAGCAGGGAGGGGCCTGAGATGTTTGAGACGTTGAGCGACCGGCTCAACGATGTCTTCCAGAAGATCGGCAAGAAGGGCCGGCTGACCGAGGCCGACGTCGAGCAGGCGACCAAAGAGGTACGCCTGGCGCTGCTTGAGGCCGACGTCAACTACAAGGTGGTCAGCACCTTCGTCAAGGCGGTGCGCGAGCGCGCCGTCGGCGAGGAGGTCCTCAAGAGCCTGACCCCGGCCCAGACCGTGATCTCGATCGTCAACGAGGAGCTGATCCGCATCCTCGGTGAGGAGCGCGTGCCGCTGGAGACCGCCAGCCCGCCGCCGACGATCCTCCTGCTGGTCGGCCTGCAGGGCTCGGGCAAGACGACCCACGTGGCCAAGCTGGCGGCGCACCTCAAGCGCGAGGGCAAGCGCCCGCTGCTGGTGGCCGCCGACGTCTACCGCCCGGCCGCCATCCAGCAGCTCGAGACGCTGGGGCGGCAGGTCAACGTGCCGGTCTACGCCGAGGGCACCGAGGCCGACCCCGTCGAGATCGCCCGCCACGGCATCGAACTGGCGCGGCGCGAGGGCTACAACCCGGTGATCGTCGACACCGCCGGCCGCTTGCAGATCGACGAGCGCATGATGGCCGAGCTGGAGGAGATCACCGCCGCCGTGCAGCCGACCGAGACGCTGCTGGTGGCCGACGCCATGACCGGCCAGGAAGCGGTCAACGTGGCGCAGGAGTTCCACCGCCGCCTGGACCTGACCGGTATGGTGCTGACCAAGATGGACGGCGACGCCCGCGGCGGCGCGGCGCTCTCGATCCGCTCGGTGGTCGGCGTGCCGATCAAGTTCATCGGCACCGGCGAGAAGCTCGACGCGCTGGAGCCCTTCTACCCCGACCGGCTGGCCGGACGCATCCTGGGCATGGGCGATGTGCTCAGCTTGATCGAGCGAGCCCAGGAGCAGATCAGCGAGGAAGAGAGTATCGAGCTGCAGGAGAAGGTGCTGGAGGGCGCCTTCGACCTGGAGGACTTCCTGCACCAACTGCAGCAGATCAAGCGCATGGGGCCGCTGACCCAGCTGCTGGAGATGATCCCCGGCGTGGGGCAGGCCATCCGCCAGCAGGACGTGCAGATCAGCGACGATCAGTTCAAGCACATCGAGGCGATCATCTACTCGATGACGCCCGAGGAGCGCCGCAGCCCGGAGATCATCCGGCCGAACCGGCGCCGGCGCATCGCCGCCGGCAGCGGCACCAGCCAGGCCGACGTGAACCAGCTCTTGACGCAGTTCAAGCAGATGCAGAAGATGATGCAGCAGCTTGGCGGCCTGGGCGCGGGCGGCGGCAAGCGCGCCAAGCTGCGCGGGCTGCTCAAGGGCAACCCGCTCGGCGGCCTGAACCCGGCCGAGCTGGAGGCCATGATGCAGGGCGGCGACGGCGCCTTCCCGGCCGGGCGGCCATTGGCGGTGCCGCCCCGCGGCAACCAGCTCCCCCGCAAGCACAGCAGCGGCGGGGGTGGCGGCAAGAAGGCCAAGAAGAAGGCCAAGGGCCGGCGCCGCTAGGCGACGGCCTTCCCCCGTGGCTCGCCACCAGCCCGAGCACCGGCAGCGGCATGGACACGGAGCCAGGCGATGGAGTATGTGAGTCTCGACGCGCCAACCGGTTCCCGGCATGGGCACGAGCGGCTGCTCGGCCTGCCGCTCTTCTACAAGGTGCTGGTCGGCAACTCGATCATCGTGGTGGCCGGCGCGATCATCGGCACGGCGGCGACGCTCAAGGTCTCGGCCGAGACGAGCACCGCCTTCGATCTGGTCGCCATCTTCGCCATCATCGGCACCTTCGCCAGCATCCTGGTCAACTGGATCGTGCTGCGCGCCGCGCTGCGTCCGCTGGCGGTGCTGGAGGAGGCCGTCGACGACGTGCGCCACGGCAACTTCGGCGTGCGGGCCGAGAAGGTCGCCTTCAGCGACCCGAGCATGGACGCGCTGATCGACACTTTCAACGGCATGCTCGACGCGGTCGAGCGCTACCGCACGCAGCTCGGCGACCTCTCGATGCAAGTCCTCTCGGCGCAGGAGGAGGAGCGCAAGCGCATCTCGCGCGAGCTGCACGACGACACCGCGCAGACGCTGACCGCGCAACTGCTGCGGCTGAAGACGATCGAGGCGCGCGGCGGCACGCTCGATCCGGCCGGGCTGACCCGCTTGATCGAGGACACGGCGCAGGCGCTGGAGGAGGTGCGCTACATGGCGCACGAGCTGCGCCCGCCGAGCCTCGACGATCTCGGCCTGCGCGCCTCGCTGGAGGGCCTGGCCGCGCAGTACGGCGAGCGCTTCAACCTCCCGGTCCAGGTCAGCGGCGACCGCCTGCGGCGGCTGGCGCCCGACGCCGAGCTGGCCGTCTACCGCATCGTGCAGGAGGCGCTGACCAACGTCGCCAAGCACGCTGGGGCGCGCGGCGCGCGGGTGGAGCTGGCCTGCGATCACGCCACGCTGCGGGTGCGGGTCAGCGACGACGGCCGCGGCTTCGATGAGCGGGAGGTCGCGCGGCGCGAGGGGGCGGGGCTGGGATTGTTCGGCATGCAGGAGCGGGCGTCGCTGGTCGGCGGGACACTGACCATCTCCGCGCGCCCGGACAGGGGGACGACTGTCGCGCTGGCGCTCCCGCTCGGCGGCGCCGGCGCCCACCCTGATTCGCGCTTGGAGGTTCTCGCGTGACCACCACCATCAGCTCTCGCGTCATCAGCGTGCTCTTGGCCGACGATCACCCGATCGTGCGCGCCGGCCTGCGGGCGCTGCTGGAGGCCCAGCCCGACATCTCGGTCGTGGGCGAGGCGGGCAGCGGCGACGACTCGGTCGAGCTCTGCACGCGCCATCAGCCGGACGTCGCCATCATGGATATCTCGATGCCGGGCGGCGGGCTGGAGGCGATGCGCAAGATCGCCGGGCTGGGGCTCCCCACCCGCGTCTTGATCCTGACCGTCCACGCCGAGGAGCGCTATCTGCTGCCGGTGCTGGAGGCCGGTGGTTCGGGGTATGTGCGCAAGTCGAGCCTGCACACCGACCTGATCGACGCGGTCCGCATGGTGGCGCGCGGCGAGGTCTTCCTCGATCCGGCGGCCACGCGCATGCTGCTCAAGGGCTACCTCGACCGTGCCGACGACGGGCGCGAGCTGGACCCCGGCAAGATCCTCTCCGAGCGCGAGCGCGAGGTGCTGAAGCTGACGGCCGAGGGATACACGGCCAAGGAGATCGGCGACCGGCTGTATCTCTCGCCCAAGACAGTCGAGACCTACCGCCACCGCATCGTGCAGAAGCTGGGCTTCAGCCACCGCTCGGAGCTGGTGCGCTACGCCCTGCGCGCCGGCCTGCTCGACGCGGGGGCGGAGTAGGCTAGCGCTCTCGCGGGTTGCGGCGTTCCGTGCAGCGTACGTTGCGCTCGCCGCGCCGTCTCCGCCCGGCTAAAGCCACCGCGCTAACACCACGAAGCCCACTGAAGGGGCTGAGCTACCACGCTCCACTCGCTGCGACTATGGGGAACATCGGCGCTAGCCGCGCCGAGGAGAGATCCTTCGGCTGCGGCCTCAGGATGACAGGGCAAAGGCAGTCCCTCCCCCTG
>DASSHC010000057.1:0-3634 GCA_035693105.1 Thermomicrobiaceae bacterium
CATCCTGCTGGGCGACGGCGAGCCGATGCTGGCGGATTTCGGTATCGCGCAGGCGACCGGTTTCGGCGACGAGCGCCTCACCGGCGCCGGCATGGTCATCGGTACGCCGTCCTACATGAGTCCCGAGCAGGTGTCGGGCGAACCGATCGATGGCCGGAGCGACGTGTACGCGCTCGGCTGTGTCCTGTATGAAATGCTGCTGGGCCAGCCGCCGTTCGTGGGCGGTTCGGCCGAGGTGCTGCTCAAGCGCCAGCGCGTCGAGAAGCCGCCCGCCATCGCGCCCCTCAGGCCGAGCGTGACAGCCAGGCTGCAGGAGGCGCTCGACCGGGCGCTCGCCAAGCTTCCTGGGGACCGGTTCCAGACTGCCGCCGAATTTGCGGCCGAGCTCGAAGCCATAGCCAGCGAGCCGTTTGTCTCGGGACCGCGCCAGGCGGAGCCGCCTCGTCGCTGGCAGCGCGTCGCGTGGCTGGTGGTGCCGCTCGCCGCCATCGTGGCCGTTGTGCTGCTCTCGGCATGGCCCAGGACCGCGCTCGATGACAACCGGGTCGTGGTCTTCCCGCTCACGGAAAGCGGCCTTGGCATGACCGGGTCGCCGGGCCAGTCGGTGGCGCTGCTGCTGGGCCACGCCCTGCAGCCGACCGAGCCGCTTCGGTCGATCGATGGCTGGACGCTGATGGAGCCCGAGCAGCGGGCCTCGACCCTTGGTGTGCCCGCCCGCATCGAGCGCACCCTCGCCCGGCGCGCCGGCGCGCGGTATTTCCTCGATGGCTCCATCATCGCTGGCCCGGATTCCACAACTGTCATTCTTCGTCTCTACGACACCGCCGCGGATTCACTGGTGGCGCAGGCTGGTGGCTCGGCGCCTGCCAGCAGGGCGTCCTTCACGGTGCCCGCACTGGATGTGCTGTCCCAGCTCCTGCCGCAGCTGCTGACGCCCAGCCGCAAGTACGATCCCCAGATCCTTGCCACCCTCGCGGGGCACGATCCCGCCGCGCTCGCCAACTGGCTGCAGGGTGACCGGGACTATCGCGATGGCCGGTTCGAGCCGGCGCTGGAGCACTACCAGCGCGCCATCGAGCGAGATTCCTCGCTGGCGCTTGCGGCGCTCAGCGGCGCACAGGCCGCGGGCTGGCTTGCGCGCCAGGAAGACGCCGTGGCCCTCGCCCGGCTCGCGCTGCGCAACTCGGAATCGTTGCCTCGGCGCTTCGGTGACCTCGCGGCGGCATTGGCGGCGTTAGGCGCGGGACGCACGGATACGGCGGTGGCCCGCATAGACCGCGCGCTGGTTGCGGACTCGCTCTGGGCCGATGCGTGGGCCATCAGGGGCGAGATATATCTCCACCTTCTTCCGGCCGGCGAGAAGCTTGACTCCATCGCCGAGGCTTCATTTGCCCGGGCGGTCTCCCTGGACCCGGCTTTTGCGCCGCCGCTCAATCATCTGGCTGAGCTGATGCTGCGGCGCGGCGACGTGGCAGACGCCTCCCCAATGATCAGCCGGCTGCGGGGCGGTACCGCGGACAGCTCCCTTTTTGCGCCGCTGCTCCTGATGCGCGATTGTGTGCGGGATGGTCCAGAGGCTCCGGACTGGAAAGCGGCGGCAGCGGCCGACCCGTCTATCGTCCTCACTGCCGCACGTCAGCTGGCCGCGGGCGGCGCGCGCCTGTCCTGCGCCGAGCACGGATTCCGGGCCGTGCTCGATTCCCCGTCGATGGATGCGTCGTACAAATGGGGAGCGCTCCTTGGCCTCAACGCGGTCCTGATTGGGACAGGACGGGAGACTACGGCTCGGCGCTTGATCGATTCAGCTGCCATCGATATGCCCGGCGCAATCGCGCTCTACCTCTTCAATGCGGTCGCCGGGGATGATCCGGCCCCGTGGGACACGCCCGAGATCCGGCAGCTCTGGAGTGAGCCGTCCGCGATGCCCGCCTCGCGCCTCTGGTACTTTGGCGAATGGGCAGCGGCCAATCGAGACACCGCGCGGCTTTCCGCGCTTTCCAGGGTGGCGACTCGTCGTCGCGATTCTCTCGGGGCGCCGAGCGATTCGCTCCTGGCCGGCGTGCTTGATGCTCGCGATGTGCTCCTGCGCGGGGACAGCGCGGAGGCCATTACAAGGTTGCAGGCGCTTGCCAGCGTGACGCCGCTGGACAGCCTGGTCTGGGATCCGTGGGACGCGCTTGCCGCCGAGCGGGTTCAGCTGGCGGCGCTGTTGCTGGCGCGCGGCGCGCCGGATCGCGCGGTCTCGGTGCTCAGCCCGATGGATGGTTCGCAGGCCCTGGCGTTCATAGCGTTTCTGCCGCGGGTCCTCGAGTTGCGAGCGGAGGCGGAAGAGCGCCTGGGGCAGCGCCAGCAGGCGGATGCAACGCATGCGCGCCTTGCCAGGTTGAAGGAGATCACCCGGCCGCTCCCCCGCGGCACGGGCCGGCAGTAAACCCCCACCAGGAGGACAGCATGGGCGCAAAGAGACGAGTGGCACGCGCGGCGGAGCTGAGGGGTCCCACGCCTCGGGAGTGGCAGCGGCTCAGGGACAACGTGGACGCGCTCCTGGAATGGGCGGCGGTGCAGCACCAGCTGGACCTGGCCACTTGCGTCATGGCCAACACGACCAAGCCGCCACCACCACCTCCAAAGTTCCGCCGGGCTCCTCAGCGAGTGATCAAGATCTCGCTGCCGGCGGCTCCACGCAGGGGGTAGCTGGCAATGCCGCGTGACCTGCTCCCCCGTGTCCGTGAGGCGCTCGCTGGTCGCTATGACGTCGAGCGCGAGATCGGCCACGGGGGCGCTGCGCGCGTCTTTCTTGCCCGGAATCCCTCGGGCGAGGACGTGGCACTCAAGATTCTCCATCCGGAGCTCCGCGCCGGCATCCACGCCGAGCGCTTCCTCCGGGAAATCCGCATTGCCTCCACGCTGGTGCATCCCCGGATCGCCGGGATCCTCGACTCCGGTGAGCACGACGGCCTGGTCTACTTCGTCATGCCCTTCATACAGGGCGCGACGCTGCGCACCTGCCTCCAGAGCGTGCGCCACCTCCCGGTCAGTGACACCCTGCGCGTGGGCCGGGAACTGCTGGAGGGACTGGTCGCGTCACACGCGTATGGGTTTGTGCACCGCGACATCAAGCCTGATAACCTGATCATCTCGCCCATCGGTGTCGTGCTGGTGGACTTTGGCATTGCCCGGGCGGTCGCAGCCGCGGTCACTGATCGCGTCACCCAGTCCGGTGTGGCCGTCGGCACCGCCGCCTACATGAGCCCCGAGCAGGCGCGGGCGGATCCGGAGATTGATCCGCGCTCCGATATCTACGCCACCGGATGCGTCCTGTTCGAATGCCTCGCCGGCCGGGCCCCGTTCGTCCATCGCAATGAAGCCATGCTGATCCAGCAGCAGCTCGAGTCGCCGGCGCCCGACGTTCGGACCCTCCGGCCGGACACACCACCAGGCCTGGCGCATGTCATCGCGCGGGCCCTCGCCAAGGATGCGAACGAGCGCTGGCAGAGTGCAGGGGAGATGGGCGTCGAGTTGAGAGTTGAGAGTTAAGAGTTGAGAATGAGTTTTGAGGACTCTGATTATCTTCGATGCCGGGCCTTGATCCGGACTTCGTCCCTCTCAACCCTCAACTCTTAACTCTCAACTC
>DASSHC010000058.1:0-14819 GCA_035693105.1 Thermomicrobiaceae bacterium
ACATTTTGGGGCGAACGACAACGATCAGCGTCGTCCGGTAGGCCACTCCCTTTCCCTGTCATCCCGAGCGCAGTCGAGGGATCCGTGCCGCACGCGGTACCCAAGCTGTTCGATGGGCAGTCCCCTCGCCCGTCCGCTAGCAGCGCCCGCACCGCGCGGTGTAGAATCTCGCCCGATGTTTGGCCATTCTTGCCGCATTCGCCTCATCGGCCGGATCGGATCTTCCTCTCCGTGGAGCAGGTGACTTCACCCATCTCGATCGCTGCGGACACGTCCAGCGCGCGGCGCGAGCGGGCCGCCCGCCGCCCACCTCCGGCGCGGGTATTACCGCGTCAGATCAGTCTCGAAACACTCTGCTACGCCGTCATCTTCGTGATCGCGCTCATCACCCGTTTCTGGGACCTCGGCTCGCGCGCGCTGCACCACGACGAGTCGCTGCATGCCTACTTCTCCTGGATCTTCGCCGAGGGCTACGGCTACCGTCACGATCCGCTGATGCACGGGCCTTTTCTCTTCCACGCCAATGCCCTGATCTACCTGCTGCTGGGCGCCACCGACGCGACCTCGCGCCTGGTGCCGGCGCTAGCCGGCGTCGTCGTCGTGATGCTCCCCTGGCTCCTGCGCGACGAGCGCTTCCTCGGACGCTGGGGCGCGCTGGCGGCCTCGGCGCTGCTGCTGATCTCGCCCTCGATCCTCTACTACAGCCGCTTCCTGCGGCACGACATCTACTGCCTGCTCGGCACCTTCGCGCTCTTCATCGCCATCGTGCGCTATGTCGATTACCCGCAACCGAAGTGGGCGGTGCTCGGCGGCATCGCGATCGGCTTCCTGCTCTGCACCAAAGAGGTCAGCTTCATCGTCCTCTTCGTCTTTGTCGCCTTTCTCGGCGCGGCGCTGATCTCCCGCGTGGCGCCGATCCTCTACGCGGTGGTAGCCGCGGCGCTGGTCGCCTTCGCGGTGCTCGACAAGGCGCTCAAGGCACTGGGCGCGCCGCCGCTGCCGGGCATCCCCTGGTCCAACCCGACCGGACCGCAGATCCGCCACTTCACCGCGCAGTTGCTGACCCACCCGCTAATCGTCGGCGCGCTCGGCATCGCCCTGCTGGCGCTGGTGGCCGCGCTCTGGCTGCTCGACCGTCGCCGCGATCCCGAACGCGGCTGGATCGACGGCCTGCTGGGCGACGCGCCGGACGACTCGGTCGCCGGCGCGCTGCGCGAGTTGCTCTGGGAACGCCGCGGGCTTCTCTGGGGTGTCGCCTTCGCCCTCGCGATCTTCGTGCTCTTCTACACCACCCTCTTCACCAACATGGAAGGCCTGGCCAGCGGCACCTTCGGCGCGGTCGGCTACTGGCTGGGGCAGCAGGGGGTCCAGCGCGGCGAGGAGCCCTGGTTCTACTACCTGCTGCTCTTGCCGCAGTACGAGTTCGTGGCCGTCGTCCTCTTTCCCTTCGTCAGCGGCTGGTTCGCCTGGACGGTCGTACGATCCCGGCGCGCTGGGGTGCCGCTCACCCGCCGTATGTTCGTGCGCGGCCTGCTCATCTGCTGGGCGTTGGGGCTGTTCGCCGTCCTCTCCTGGGCCGGGGAGAAGATGCCCTGGCTGACGGTCCACATCGCGCTGCCACTGACGCTGCTGGCGGCCAGCTACATCGGTGACGCGCTCGCCTGGTTCGAGCGCCACCGCCCGGCACGCGGCGCGGTCGTGCTCGGCGGTGTGGTATTCGGCCTGCTCGGCGCCGCCTTCCTGGTGCTGGCCTGGGCCAGCGACGGGCCGTACGTCACCACCGCGCTGGGACAGCAGCGCACCCTACGCCCCGGCGTGCTGTCGCACTGGTGGCTGACGGTCTACCTCCCCTGGCTGCTGCTGCTGGCGGCGGTCGCGCTGGGTATCTGGCGGCTGGGCGCACGCCGGTCGGTACTCGCGCTCCTGCTGGCCGCGACGCTCGGGCTGTCGCTGGCCGAGGTCCATGCCGGCTGGCGCATGACCTATCGCCAGGGCGACGTGCCCGTCGACATGCTGATCTACGTGCAGACCTCGCCCGACGTGCCGCGGCTGACCAAGCAACTGGCGGAGCTGTCGCAGCAGCAGACCGGCGGCATGGGGCTGGAGATCTGGTACGACGACATCGTGCAGTGGCCCTTCAACTGGTACCTGCACGACTTCACGGGCAAGCGCTACTTCGGCAACAAGCTGCCGACCGATCAACCGGTCACCGCGCCGGTGATCATCATCTCCGACGACTACGTCACTCCCGCCGTCGAGGCGGCGTTGCACGACTACACATACCAGGAGTACCCGCTGCGCTGGTGGTTCCCCGAGGAGGACACCTACCGGCGCTTCGCCTACGCGCCCGACCTCAAGAACGAGGGCCGGCAGAACTACCAGGATGCCGCCAAGCCGCCCTTCACGCTCACCGAGACGGCGCTGAGCGCGCTGCGCAGCATCTGGGCGCTGCACCGTCCGCAGGAGCAGGCCAAAATGTTCCGCCTGGTCGCCTACCGCGAGCTTCCTTCGCAGCTCGGTGACTACAACTTCCGGGTCTACGTGCGCAACGATCTGATGCCGAGCTTCAACAGCATTCGCTACGGCGCGACCACGGACAAGTAGAGGAGAGCCAGGGCGTGGAGGCCAGCGACCCCGACATCTTCGGCAGCAGCGAGCTCGGCGCCAGCGCGCTCGACCGCCAGATCGACCTGAGCGCGATCTCCTGGTACGCATTGGGCTGGGTGGGAGTCCTGGTGCTGGCGGCGGCGATCCGCGTCGCCGGGCTGGGCGCCTGGCCGCTCTCCGCGGGCGAGGCGGGCATCGCCAGCGACGCCTACAACCTGCTGCACGGGGGCGCGGTCTCCGCGGCGGGCGCGTCGCACCCGCTGGCGACGGCGCTGGCCTCGCTGTCGTTCTTCCTCTTCGCCGCTGGCGACGGCGCCGCGCGCCTGGTGCCGCTGCTCGCCAGCCTCGCCACTCTCGCCCTCTTCTGGCCCCTGCGCGAGACCTTCAGCCGCCCGGCGGTGCTCGGCGCCGCGCTGGTGGCCGCGCTCTCGCCGGCGCTGACCTTCGCCGGGGAGCGCCTCGACGGGGCCGCGCTGCTGACGCTCGCGTCGCTCCTGTTGCTGCTGGCGCTGCGCCGGGTTGGCCGGCAACCCGGCTTCGGCAACGCGCTGCTGGCCGGCGCGGCCGCGGCGCTGCTGCCGCTCAGCGATCCGCTCGGCTGGCTCGCTTTACCCCTGGTGGCCGGCTTTGCGCTGGCGCTCTTGCCGGAGGGTGAGCGCCCGGCGCCGGACGCGCTCCCCGGCATGGCGCTGGGTGCCGCCAGCGTCGTGCTGCTGGTCAGCAGCAGCCTGTTGACGCACCCCGCTGGGTTCAGCGACTTCTTCAGCGCTAGTCTCGGCCAGCTCTGGCACCAGCAATTGGGCAACCTCGGCCAACTCTGGCAGCTCCCGGCCTTCGAGCTGCTGGTCGACGAGCTGCCGGCGCTGGTCTTCGCCGTGGTGGGGCTGATCGTGGGGCGAGGGGCAGCCCGCGCGCCGCGCCTGTTGGCCTGCTGGAGCGCGGCCGCGCTGGTGCTCGTGTCGCTGCTGGGCGCCAAAGACACGGCTAGCTACGCGCTGGTCGCGCTGCCGCTGGCGCTGCTGGCCGGCTACGGGCTGGCCTGGCTCCTCGCCTGGGTGCGCTGGCCGGTCCTCGGCACCTTCTCGGGGTTGGGTTTCGCGGTCGCGCTGATCGCCACCATCGCGGCGGCCGCCAGCGCGCTCGGCGTGATCCTCGACATGCCGCGCGGCGGCAGCTTCGACGCCGCCCTCAAGTTCGTCCTGCTGGTGGTGCTGATCCTGGCGCCGCTACTCCTGGTGAGCATCCGGCTGGGTCGATCGCTCAATGGCGCCGCCTGGCCAATGGCGGCCATGGTCGGGGTGGCGCTGCTGCTGGGGCTCGGCCTGCGCACGAGCACGCTGCTGGCCTCGACGACGGATTCGCGCAGCGGCGACATCCTGACCGCCGGTAGCACCAGTCCTGATGTCGGCTCGCTGGTGAGCCGCCTGCAGACAGTCAGCCGCGATTTGACCGACTTCAAGCAGAGCCCGCTCGACCCAACCGGCGGCCACGGTCTGACCATCGCCGCCGACGAGTCGCTGGCCGAGCCGTTCCGCTGGTACTTCCGCGATTATCCCAGCTTCCAGGTCGTGCCCGACGCCCGCACGGTCTCGCCCGCGCCGCAGGTGGTCATCACCGCCGCCGCGCCACCCCAGGGCACCGCCCGCGCCGCGCGCTCCTTCGCCTACCGCACCACGCTGGCGGCCTCGCTGACTCGGCCGAACTGGGGCCACCTGATCTTCGCGGTGGCCGACCCAAATCAGATTCGCGGTTTCCTGGGCTTCCTGATCGATCACAAAGTGGCAAATCCACCTCCCGCGCGGCAGTTCACGCTCTCGGTCAACCCGGACGTCGGGCAACGCCTATTCGGGGTGACGCCGTAGGGGAAGGGACTGCCCATCGAGAAGGTTGGGTGCTGTGTGAGGACGGACCCCTCGACTACGCTCGGGATGACAGGGTAAAGGATGTGGTGTACGACGACATCACGTCGTACTCGTACGCCCCAAATCTCTCCCTGTCATCCCGAGCGTAGTCGAGGGATCCGTCTTGCCTCACGTCCCATCCTCATCGTACGCCACGACCTTACCGTTATCCCGCCTGCTGAGCGTGGTCGGTGAGCAGGTTGACGGTGTCGTAGAAGTCGTCCAGATCGAACGGCTTGGGCAGGCAGGCGTCGGCGCCGGCGCGCTCGGCGTGCTCCTTCGCTTGTGGGTGGGCCGACATCATCAGCGTCGCCGGGCGGCTGACGGCGTAGCGCCGCAGCAAGACGACCAGTTCGGATCCGAGGCCGTCCGGCAGGATCAGGTCCGCCACCACCAGATCAGGGCGGACGCGATCGGCGCACTCCAGCGCGGCGGCGACAGTCGCGGCGGTGTAGACACGAAAGCCGGCATCCCGCAGGATCCAGCAGATCAAGTCCGCGATACCTTGATCATCCTCCACCACGAGGGCTGTTTGATCGTCATGTACAATCGTCATCGTTTGTCCTGGCCGTGTGCGCTCGTGTGTCGGGCCCCGTGCAGGCCAGCGTTATCCCTAAGAGCACGCCTCATGCCAAGGGGAATGTACGCGAACGTACGCACGTTCTAGCTCAAACCGCGCGCTCTTCGGGAAGGGTTCCCAAGGGGCGGTTGGCGCGCCTGTGGGAGAGGGTTCGTGGCCGAGATCCTGGTGATCGAAGACGATGTGCGCATCGCGAACTTGATCCGCGTCTATCTGGAACGCGAGGGGCACCACGCGCTGGTGGCGCGCGACGGCCGCGAGGGCCTGCGCCACTTCGGCGAAGAGGCGCCCGACCTGGTCGTGCTCGATCTGATGCTGCCGGGCATCCACGGGCGCGATGTCTGCCGCGCGATCCGCACCCATAGCACCGTGCCGATCATCATGCTCACCGCGCTCGACGACGAGCGCGACGTGGTCGAGGGGCTCGATCTCGGGGCCGACGACTACATCACCAAGCCGTTCAAGCCAGCCGAGCTGCTGGCGCGGGTGCGCGCCGCGCTGCGCCGCGCCGCCGGCCCCGCGGCCGTCGCCCACGAATTGAGGATCGGCCAGCTCGTGCTCCGGCCCCAGGAGCGCACGGCCTGCGTCGGGGACGAAGAGCTGGAGCTGCGCGCGAAGGAGTTCGATCTGCTGCTGACGCTGGCCGAGCGACCCGGCGTCGTCATAGCGCGCGAGCAACTGCTGCGGCGAGTCTGGGGCCCCGACTTCGACAGCGAGTCACGCTCGATCGATGTCCACATCAATCGCCTGCGCGCTCGCCTGGCCGCGAGCGGCGTCGAGATCGAGACGCTGCGCGGGGTCGGCTACCGCCTGGCGCGGCAGCCGGACGCGGGTTAACCGGCGGTTTACCGGCGCTGGCTATACTGGGTCCGATTCGCACCGAACGGCGGCTCGCGGCCTGGCTGGCTGGAAAGACGTGACCGGCGATGAAGAATTTGCGAGGCCGGCTGCTTCTCTCGCATCTGGTAGTGCTGGCACTGGCGGTGCTGCTGACGTTCATCGTCGCGCTGATCCCGGTACGGCGCTCGGAGCGACAGCTGGAGGTAAACCGGCTGCAAGAGATCGCCGCCCCCGTGGTAGTTCAGACGGCCTACGTCTACCAGCATCCGGCGCTTGGCCCGGGCGTCATCGACGAGCTGTTGCAGGTGCAAAGCCGCCAGCTCGATGCCCGGCTGCTGCTCTTCGACAGCAACGGTGAACTGGCCTACGACACCGCGGCCGACCAGCCGCTACCGGCGGATACCGTCAACCGGATCCATCAATCCGTGGCGCGGCTGCCGTCGCCGGGCGGGCAGGGTGGTCCGCTGGCGCGGGCGCTCGTCGCCGGCCGGGTGGGCTACGCCGGCTCCTCCCACGGCCAGGAGATCGTGGTGGCGCGCATCCCCCAGACCGGCAACCGCTCGATTGCCCTGCTGGCTCCGGCCCGCCGCCTGCCGCTCTTGCGCCAGCTCTTCGTACCGCTGCTGCTGGCCGCGGCGGTCGGCGTGCTCGGCGCGGTCATCGCCACCGTCTTCCTCAGCCGCTCGATCGCCCGCCCGATCAGCCGTTTGACCGCCGCCGCTGACGCGGTCGCGGCGGGTGATTGGGCGCGACAGGTGCCGGGCGAAGGAGAGGACGAGGTCGGCCGGCTCGTCCATAGCTTCAACACCATGGTGAATCAGCTACGCTCGACCTATGAGAGCCAGCGCCGCCTGTTGGCCAACATCGCCCACGAGCTGCGCACCCCGCTGACGTCGGTGCAGGGCTACGCCCAGGCGCTCTCCGACGACGTCTTCACCGCTCCGGAGGCGCGCGAGGAGGCGTTGCGCGCCATCCGCGAGGAGTCGGAGCGCGTCAACGAGCTGGTACTTCAGGTACTCCAACTGGCCCGTCTGGAGTCGGGGCAGGCCGAGCCGCGCCCGCGCCCGGTGGACCTGGACGAGCTGATCGCGCGCGTGCTGCGACGCGAGCGCGTGGCGGCCGGGGAGGCCGGCGTCGCGCTGACCGGCCCCGCCTGGGCGCGATTGTCGATCGTGGCGGACGAGGCGCTCCTCGATCAGGCGATCGACAATCTGGTACGCAACGCGATCCGCCACACGCCGGCGGGAGGCAGCGTCGACATCTCGGTCAGCACGGCAGCGCTCAGCGGTAAGCGCGAGCGCCGGCTGAAGATTCGCGTCAGCGACAGCGGTAGCGGCATTCCCCCCGGCGAACTGGCACATATTTTCGATCGCTTCTATCGGGGGAGTGACGAGGCTCCGCCTGACGGCTTCGGCCTGGGACTTGCGATAGTTCGCGAGATTGCATTTAGTCACGGCGGCGACGTGAGCGCCGAGAGCGAGCCTGGCCGCGGGGCGACGTTCGTCATTGACCTTCCCTTGCGGCTGGCGGCGGAAGGGGACACGACCGCAACCGGTATAATCGAGCAGCCTGCCCGAGGCTGATTGACGCGGCGAGCGCCGGTTGCTAGGATCACGGGCGGTGTGGCTGCAAGCACGAGGGTAGGTCCGCGCCCGCTCGGAGGACGAATTCCATGGTACTCGAACGGATCAATGGCCCCGAAGACCTCAAGCGCCTCACGATTCCGCAACTGGAAACCCTTGCACAAGAGATTCGCGACTACATCTACAACGTGGTGGTCAAGCAGACCGGCGGGCACTTCGCCTCCAATCTCGGCACCGTCGAGCTGACGCTGGCGCTGCACTACGTCTTCGCGTCTCCCCGGGACAAAATCGTCTGGGATGTCGGCCATCAAGCGTACCCGCACAAGATCTTGACCGGGCGGCGCGACCGCTTCCCGACTATCCGCCAGGAGGGCGGCCTCTCGGGCTTTCTGCAGCGCGAGGAGAGCCCGCACGATCAGTTCGGCGCGGGCCACGCCAGCACCTCGATCTCGGCCGCGCTCGGTATGGCGGTCGCGGGCAAGCTCAAGGGCGAGCAGTTCCATACCGTGGCCGTGATCGGCGACGGCGCGCTGACCGGTGGTATGGCCTACGAAGCGCTCAACAACGCCGGCAGCTTGCAGGTCCCCTTCATCGTGGTCCTGAACGACAACGAGATGTCGATCGCGCCCAACGTCGGCGCGCTGTCCAAGTACCTGAGCCGGATTCGCACCGACGAGCGCTACGCCCAGGCCAAGGCCGAGTTCGAGCGGCTCCTGCAGCGGCTGCCGCAGGGTGACCTGCTGGTCGAGCTGGGCAAGCGCATGAAGGACTCGTTCAAGGAGTTCGTCTACCACACGATGATCTGGGAGGAGCTGGGCTTCACTTATGTCGGCCCGGTCGACGGCCACAACCTGCGTGATTTGATCCAGACCTTCCAGGACGTGCGCGAGCTGACCGGACCGGTCTTCATCCACGCCGTGACCACCAAGGGGAAAGGCTACCAGCCGGCCGAGAACGACCCCTTCAAGCACCACAGCGCCTCGATCAAGGTGCCCGGCGCGCCGCCCGCGCCGCCCAAGTACCAGGACGTGTTCGGAGAGACGCTGACCGAGCTGGCGCGGCACGACGAGCGCATCATCGCCATCACCGCCGCCATGCCCGACGGCACCGGCTTGCTCCCCTTCGCCAAGGCCCACCCCAATCGCTTCTTCGATGTCGGCATCTCCGAGCAGCACGCGGTCACCTTCGCGGCCGGGCTGGCGACGCAGGGCATGCGCCCGGTGGCGGCCATCTACTCCACCTTCCTGCAGCGCGCCTACGATCAGGTGATCCACGATGTCTGCATTCAGAAGCTGCCGGTCGTATTCGCGCTGGATCGCGCCGGGCTGGTCGGCGACGACGGGCGCACACACCACGGCGTCTTCGACTACGCCTACCTGCGTTGCCTGCCGAACATGGTGGTGATGGCGCCCAAGGACGAGGACGAGTTGCGCCACATGCTCAAGACGGCCATCGAGCACGACGGCCCGATCGCGCTACGCTACCCGCGCGGATCGGGTGTCGGCGTCTCGACTGCCACCGAGCCGCACGCGTTGCCGATCGGCCGCGCCGAGCTGCTGCGCGAGGGAAGCGACCTGACCATCGCCGCCATCGGCGCGTCCGTCCTCCCGGCGCTGCACGCGGCCGAGGAGCTGACCGCGCACGGGATCGCAGCCGAGGTTATCAACGCGCGCTTCGTCAAGCCGCTGGATACGACGCTCATTCTCGACTCCGCGCGCCGCACCGGTGCGCTCTTGACGGTAGAGGAGGCGATGCTGGCCGGCGGTTTCGGCAGCGCCGTGCTGGAGGTCGTGATTGAAGCCGGGCTGGAGCTGCCGGTCGAGCGGCTGGGCATCCCCGACCGCTTCTTCGATCACGCCTCGCAGAATTCGCTCAGGAAGCACGCCGGCATCGACACCGACGCGGTCGTGCGGGCAGCGCTGGCGCTGACCACCAGCCGCCAGGCCACCCCGGCGTAACACCACCCGCGCCCGGTCGACAGGTGATCGGCCCGGGCCGGGGAGGACGCAGGTTGTTGGAGGAGCGAACGAGCCTAATGCGACTCAGCGCCGAGCTCGGGGTGACGCTCGACCGCACGGCCCTGGAGCGCTTCGCCGCGCTCCGGCGGCTCCTCATCGACTGGAACACCCGCGTCAACCTGACGCGCATCATCGAACCTCGCGACATCGATCTCAAGCTCTTTCTGGATGGCATCGCACTCATCCCCTGGATCCGTCGGCAGGCGCGAGCAGCGGAGCGCGAGCGGCCCGCCCGCATCGTCGATGTGGGCGCGGGCGCCGGCTTCCCGGGCCTGCCGCTCAAGATCGCCGAGCCGGAGACGGAACTGACATTGATCGAGGCCACCGGCAAGAAGGCCGCGTTCATCGAGGCTGCCATCGCCGCGTTGGAGCTTCCCGGTGTGCGCGCGATTCACGGGCGGGCCGAAGACCTGGGCCACGACGCGGCCCTGCGCGGCACCTTCGACATCGCCACGGCGCGGGCCGTCGCTCGCCTGCCGGCGCTGCTGGAGCTGTGCCAGCCCTTCTGCCAGCCCGGCGGCTGGGGGCTCTATCCCAAGGGACGCGAGGCGCAGGTGGAGGCAGGCGAGTCCGCCCGCGCGCGGCGCCTGCTCAAGGCGACCTTGATCGCCGTCGAACCGGCGCCGCTGCCCGAGCTTTCCGGCACGTCCGTCGTCATCGTGCGGCAGAACGCGCCCGCGCCGCGCCAGTACCCACGTCGCGCCGGCCTGCCCGCCAGGGAGCCGCTGTGAGTCTGCCATGACCGACTACGCCATCCAGACAGATGGTCTCACCCGTCGCTTCGGCTCCGTTGTCGCCGTGGACAACCTCAGCTTTCAGGTGCCCCGGGGTTCGATCTTCGGCTTTCTCGGACCGAACGGCTCGGGCAAAACGACCACGATCCGCCTCCTGCTTGGGCTATTGGAGCCGAGCGCCGGCAGCGCGCGGGTGCTCGGGCTCGATCCCCTGCGCCAGGGCGACGAGGTGCGCGCCCGCTCCGGCGCGCTGCTGGAGCACCCCGGCCTCTACGAGCGGCTGAGCGCCCAGGATAACCTCGACTTCTTCGGCCGCGTCTGGCACATCCCCGCGCCCGCGCGAGCGGCGCGCGTGCAGGAGTTGCTCGGCCCGCTCGATCTCTGGGAGCGGCGCCACGAGCCGGTGGGCGACTGGAGCCGGGGCATGAAGCAGAAGCTGGCCGTTGCCCGCGCGCTCTTTCACCGGCCGGAAGTGGCCTTCCTCGATGAGCCGACGGCCGGGCTCGATCCAGTCGCCGCCGCCACGCTGCGCGACGACCTCGAACGGCTGGTCAGCCACGAGGGCGTCACCGTCTTTCTGACCACACACAACCTGCCGGAGGCGGAGCGCCTCTGCGACCTGGTCGGCGTGATCCGCTACGGCAAGCTGCTGGCGGTCGACACGCCCGCCGGGCTGCGCCTGAACGCCGGTGGGCAGCGCGTCGAGATCAGCGGCGCCGGCTTCACCCCCGGCCTAATCGAGCAGCTGCGCGCCCAGCCCGAGGTGCGCGCCGTCGAGCAGGAGAACGACCGGCTGTCGATCAGCCTCACCGGTGAGGTGAGCGTCGCGCCGCTGGTGCGGCTGCTGGTCGAGGGGGGGGCGGCGGTCGAGGAGGTGCACAAGGGCGCGGCCAGCCTGGAGGAAGCATTCCTCTCGCTAATGGAGCAGCCGGCATGATCGCGGACAGCCTGACGGTGGCGATCAAGGAGTGGAAGGAGATGCTCAAGGGCGGCAGCCGGGGCCGCACGGCCTCGCTGATCCTGATCGCGATCTACGGCATCGTCTTCCCGCTGCAGGTCGGCCGCTCCTGGATCACCGGCTACCAGTCGATCGCCTTTGGTATCTTCGTGCCCTTCTTCCTGGTTTTCAGCGTGGTGGCGGATGCCATTGCCGGCGAGCGCGAGCGACACACGCTGGAGACCTTGCTCGCCAGCCGGCTCTCCGACCGCGCCATTCTGCTCGGGAAAATCGCGGCGGTCACGCTCTACGGCTGGGGGCTCACCATGGCGAGCCTGCTTCTCGGTCTGGTCACGGTCAACGTGACCCAGGGCGGGGGGCTCGAGATCTATCCGGCCAAACGCGCCGCGGCACTGGTCGGCTTCTCGCTGCTGGTGGCGCTGCTGGCCGCCGGGATCGGCGTGCTGGCCTCGCTGCGCGCCGCCACCGTGCGCCAGGCGTACCAGACGCTGACCGTCAGTTGGCTGGTGGCCTTCTTCGCGGGTATCTTCGGCGTGCAGCAGCTCTCGGCGCGCACGCAGCACCGGCTGCTCGACTGGCTGCGCGGCATCGGCTTCGGGCATGCCGCGCTGATCGTCGCGGCCATCGTGCTGCTCATCGACGCGCTCCTCTTCGCCCTGGCGCTGGCCCGTTTCCAGCGCGCGCGCCTGATCCTCGACTGACCGGGCGCGACCAGGCGGGCCGTGGCCATCAAGGACGGTGGGGGCCGCGTGCGACTGGGATCCTTCGACAAGCTCAGAGCCTGCCCTGAGCCTGTCGAAGGGATGACAGGGTTCGTGAGTGGGTGACGACGACTTGTCCTGGTCGTCCGCCCCGAATTTCTGCCTGTGTGCGAGTCAGCTCAACGCTCGAACTCCGACGCCGGAACCGAGGACGCGCCGCGCGAGAAGAGGCGACGGAGGCGCCGTCGCGGCTGCGCCGGGGGCTCGGCGTCCGGCCCGCCGTACGAGGCGTTGTAGTAGTAGGCATCGTCGCCCGAGACCTGCGCGAAGTTGACCACCACGCCGAAGAGCGGCTTGCCCACCCGCGCCAGTTCCGCCACCGTGCGCGTCAGCGTCTTGCTGCGGGTGCGTCCGTGGCGCACCACCACGACGATCCCGTCGGTGCCGGCCGCCACGATCAGCGCGTCGCTGACCGCCAGCGGTGGAACGTCGAGCAGGATGATGTCGGCCTGATCGAGCAGGTTCGCCAGGACCGCGATCAGCCGCGGGCCGTTCAGCAACTCCGCCGGGTTCGGCGGCAGCGGCCCGGCCGGGAGGACGCGCAGGCCCTCGATCGCGGTGGGCTGAAGGAAGGCCTCCGGATCTTCGTCGGCGTCGGCGATCAGCCGGTTGGTCAGCCCGTTGTGGTTGGTCACACCGGCAAAATGCGTATGCAGCCGGGGAACACGCAGGTCGGCGTCGACCAGGACGACGCGCTGTCCGAGCTGGGCCAGCACCATGCCGAGGTTCGCGACCGTCGTCGTCTTGCCCGCCGCCGGCTCGGCGCTGGTCACCACGAGGATCCGCGCCGCGCGCCCAGCGGTGGCGAATTGTAGGCTGGTGCGCAGCGCCCGGTAGGACTCCGCGCCCGCGCTGTGCGGGTGCGCCAGCGGTTCGACGGTCCCCGGCGCCCGCAGAGCACCCACCAGGCCCAGCGCGTAAGTCCCGGTCAGACGGCGCACATCCTCCGAACTTTTGACGGTGTCATCCAGATAGCCGATGGCCAGCACGCTGCCGAGCGCCACCAGCAGCCCAAGCCCCCCGGCGGCCACTGTGTTCAGCATGACTCGCGGGCGCACCGGCCGGGCCGGCGCGACGGCCTGCTCCACCAGTTGGATTTGGGTCGTCGCCTGGGCCACGTCGAGGTTCATACGCTGCATCACCTCGAGCAGACCGCTGTAGGTCGTCTGCAGATCGTTGAGCTGCCGCTGGAGCACCGTCAACTGCGACTGCACCGACTCGCTCGCTACGTCGGAGCGCGCCTGCAGCGCGGCGATGCGCGTGGAGGTGTCGCCGATCTGCTGTTTGAGTCCGTCGACGCTACGCTGTAGATCGTCGCGCGTGGAGCCTGTCAGCGCGGCCTGCTGCGTCTGGCGCTGATCGATGAAGACCTGACCGACCGTGTTGGCGATCTTGGCGGCGCGCTCGGGGCTGGTATCCGTCACCGAAATGTGCACGAGCTGGGTCCCGCTGACCGGTACGACCGCCAGGTGAGCGACCAAATCATCGGAGGTCAGCCCACCGCCGAGCTGGCGTGCCGCCTCGTCCAGCACCGGGCGGGTGGAGACCAGCCGGCTGTAGGTCTGCGTCAACTGCTGCGAGGCGAGGATATCCTGATACCCGAGCGTGCCGGGCGTCTGCGATTGCTCGACCAGCAGGGTCGCCCGCGCCTGATAGACTGGGGTGAGCCAGGAGCTGACGAGGTACGCGATACCGGCGGCCAGCAGCGAGCAGAGGATGATCAACCACCACCAGCGGCGCGCCAGCCGGAGGACGTCGGAGAGTGTGAGTTCCAACCCTGCCCGCTTCCCTGCTCCAGACCGCGGAACCAGCAACCGCCGTCCCGCCGTGGATTCCACTGGCCCACGTTTCGCCCAGGGTGCCGGCGCTCGCGGACCTGGTCGGTGAGGATCGCCGGTCCATGTAAGCCGCGGCCTCGCACCGTGCCCAACCGAATGACATGACTGGAGCCAAGCATACACGCCGTACGGACAACCTGCATGGCGCGCGCTATTTTCCCTACCATCGTCCTATACCAGAGGCGGAGGTGGCGGTGAGCCCGGCCCTAGCGCGCCTTGTCGACCTGCACAGCCACCTGCTGCCGGGCGTGGACGATGGCGCCCGCGATCTGGAGGAGTCACTGGCGATGCTCGGTGTCGCCGCGGAGCAGGGTACGACGGCGATCTGCGCCACCCCGCACGCCGACCGCGTCTCGCCGGCGCAGGTACGGGAGGGCGTGGCGCGGCTGAACGAGGTCGCCACCGCGCACGGCCTGCCGGTCACCGTCGCGCCCGGCAACGAGATTCTGCTGTCTCCGGAGACCCCGGCCAGGCTCCAGGCCGGGCAATACCTGACGCTGAACGACACGCGCTACGTCCTGGTCGAGCTGCCGCTGCGCGGCCCCTGGCCAGGCGGCGCCGAGCTGGCCCTCTCCGCGCTGGTGCTGGCTGGTTACCGGCCGGTGCTGGCGCATGTCGAGCGCTACCCCGGCGTGCAGCACGAGCCCGAGCTGGCGGCCCGCCTGATCGACCTCGGCGTGCTGCTGCAGGTCAACGCGGACTCGCTGCAGATGCGCTCGTCCAGCGCGCGGCGTCGCACCGCTGAACTGCTGCTGCGCCGTCACGCCATCCACCTGCTGGCCAGCGACAGCCACCACGCAGACCACCGCCCGCCGGTTTTGCGACCCGGGCTCAGCTATGTGGCCGAGATCATGGGCGACGACTACGCCGCCTGGCTGGTCGAGAACGCGCGCGCGGTCCTCGCGGGCGGCGAGATCACCCCGCCGGAGGTGCTCCCGGCGGAGCCAGCCGGCGGCCGCTGGTCGCCTCTCGGCTGGCTGCGCCGCCGCTGAATATCCC
>DASSHC010000059.1:0-13245 GCA_035693105.1 Thermomicrobiaceae bacterium
CGATTGAGATAGGCGGCGGCGCGCAGTCGGCTTTCGACGACATCGCGCAGGTAGCCGAGCGAGGGATCGGCGAAGATGCCGCGATCGAAGAGCCAGCGAATCTGGGTGCCGTGCTTCTTCTTATCGCACTTGGTAATCGTGTGCTTGCCCGGTACGCCGCGTGTGAACTTCTGGAAGAACTCCTGCCCATCGCGCCAGATCGTCAGTTCGAGCTGTTCCGAGAGGGCGTTGATCACGGTGGAACCGACGCCGTGCAGGCCGCCGGCCGTTTTGTAGACACCCTCTTCGAACTTGCCGCCTGAGTGCGGCACGGTCAGGATGATGGTGGCCGTCGGCAGCGTCTTGCCGTTGATCTTCTTCAAGTCGAAGGGCATGCCGCGCGCCTCGTCGCGCACGCTGGCCCAGCCGTCGCCGTCGATCTCGACCCAGATGTGCTTGCCATACCCGGCGATGGCCTCGTCGGTGGCGTTGTCGAGCGCCTCCCAGACGAGGTGGTGCAGGCCGGTCGAGCCGGTCGAGCCGATGTACATGCCGGGGCGGGTGCGGATCGCCTCGATCCCCTCCAGCACCCGGATGTCGTCGCCGGTGTAGCCCCGTGTCGCCGCGGCGCCGTTGGCCGTCGCCCCGGTCTCCGTCGTCGTCCCCGCCTTGGTTCGTCCCCTGGTTGCTACCGCCATCGTCTCTTCCGCCCCGTTCGTGCCTCGCCGGACACCAGCGGCCCCTCCAACGAGCGGCCTCCGACGTAGAACTGATGTTCGCCTTCCGCCCCAATTATAGCGGCTCCCGGCCTATTTTGCCAGCCCGTCATAGCGTACGTTCGCTTCTGGAACCGCATCGAGCGGAATCGCGGCGGCGCGCGCCAACCAGCGCCGGAGAGCGCTGACGGGCACCGGGTTAGGCGAACAATGCCGCCCGCGCGGTGTGCTCGGCCGCCTGCCGCCCCGCGCTCGATGGTGCCCGCAAACGATACAATGCGCCGACCGCCGTATGCAGGCACCGGCGATCGAGCAGCGCGGCCGTGATCGATCGGGAGCGGTCGGAGAGGGGGAGCGGTGCGGCTGATCGGGCGCCAGCGGGAGCTGAGCGTCCTCTGGGACCAGTATCAACGAGCCGCCACAGGCCAACTGCGCGTCGTCCTGCTGGCCGGGGAGCCGGGGATCGGCAAGACGACCCTGCTGGATGCCCTGGCGGCGCGGGCGTCGGCGGACGGCGCGGCCGTGCTGCGCGGCGGCGCCTTCGAAGCCGAGGGGATGCCGCCCTACCTGCCGTTCCTGGAGGCACTGGGGCAGTATATCCGCGCGGCTCCCCTCGACCTGCTGCGCGCGCAGACCAGCACCTGGGCGCCGGCGCTGGCGGCCATTTTCCCCGAACTGGGGCTGCGGCTGGGCGAGATCCCCCAGCAGTACCCGCTCCCCGCCGAGCAGGCGCGCCTGCGTCTCTTCGAGGCGATTGCCGCGTTCCTGGCCGCCATCACCGGTCCCCGGCCGGGGCTGCTGATCTTCGACGACCAGCAGTGGGCCGACCCCGCCAGCTTGGAGGTGCTCTGCTATGTGGCGGGGCGCCAGCCGAGCGCCCGCCTGCTGGTCGTCGTCGCCTATCGCGAAGGGGAAGCGGAGCAGAACGGGGCGCTCCAGCGGGCCGTGGCGGAACTGACGCGCCTGCGCGTGTCGCAGTCGATCACCGCCGGATCGCTCACCGCCGGCGAGATCGCCGAGCTGGCGGCCCGCGCGCTGGGCGCGCCCCTCGATCCCTCGGCCATCCACCGGCTTTTCGCCCAGAGTGAGGGGAACCCCTTCTTTGCCGAGGAGTTGCTCGGTGTCTGGAACGAGGCGGAGGCGCTGGTCCGCTTACCGGGCGAGGATGAAGCGTTCCGGCTCGACCTGCCGGCCGCGCCGAGCCTGCCGCCGGGCATCGCGGCGGCGATCCGTCAGCGGCTCTCACGTCTGGCGCCCGAGACCGTCACACTCCTGCAGGGTGCCGCCATCATCGGCCGCACGTTCGACGTGGCAGTGCTGGCAACGGTCATGGGTCAGGAGCCGGAATCGGTTGAGGCGTGGCTGCGGGAGGCCGTGCGGGCGCGCTTGCTCCGCGTCGAGCCATCGGGCGCCGTCGCCTTCAGCCACGATAAGATCCGCGAGTGCCTCTACGATGAGGTGACACCGGTTCGCCGGCAACGCCTTCACGGCTTCATCGGCCGTGCCCTGGAGACCGATGCCGTGACCCCGACCGCGCGGGCCGGCGCGCGGCGTCTCACCGATCTGGCCTATCACTTCACCCGCAGCGGCGATCGCGAGCGCGGCACCGGCTACGCGCGCCAGGCGGCCGAGCAGGCGCTGCGCGCCTTCGCCCCCCACGAGGCGGTGGCTCACTACGAGACGGCGCTCGCCCTGATCGAGCCCCAAGACCCGCGGCGGGGCGAGTTACTGCTGGGGTTGGGTGGGGCGGCGATCCTGGCTGGCTCCGAGCAGCAGGCGACCGTCGCGCTGGCCGCCGCGCGCGACTGGTTCCGCGAGGCGGGCGATACTCTGGCGACCGCGCGCGCCTCATATCGGCTGGGGCAGGCCTGGTGGCGCCTCGAAGAACTGGTGCCGGCGCGCGAGGGGTTTGAGACGGCGCTGGCGCTGGCGCGTCAGCAACCGGGCGCCGACCTGGTGCGGGTGCTGGTCGAGTTGAGCAGCCTCCTGGGCGTGAGTCTGAACGAGTACCAGCAGAGTGTAGCGTACAGTCGCGAGGCGCTCGACCTGGCACGCCGGCTCGACCAGCCGCGGCTGCTGGCGCCAGCCAGCCGCACGCTCGGCAATCTGCTGGTGCGCAGCAACGACCTCGCGGGCGGCGTCAGTCTGCTCGAGGAGGCGCTGGCGGAGGCGGTCGCGGCCGGCGATCTGGTCGAAGAAGCCGAGTGCCACGCCTGCCTGACGGTCGCCTATTTCTGGCGAGGTGAACTCCACCACTGCCGCGAGACGCTGGAGCGGCGAGCGGCGATCGCCGCCCGTGTGCACGACCTGTATCAGTTGCGCCATGTCTACTCCTGGCAGGCCCTCTGTCACGCCATGCAGGGCCGGCTGGCTGAGTCTGAGCAGGCGCTGGCGCGGGAGCAGACGATTGTCGAGCGCCTGGCGAGCCCCGAGCCGCTCGCCTACCTGCGGCTGGCCCGGGGAGGGCTTGCCTTTCAACGCGGCGAATACGGCGAGGCCGCTTCCTGGTTCGATCAGGCGCTGGCAGGCTTCCGCGCGATCGGTCCCAGCACCGTCGTCTGGTATCTTGGCTTTTCCGCGCTGGTGCAGGCGATGCAGGGGCAGGTGGCGACGGCGCGCGCCGCCATGGATGAGCTGGAGAACCTCCTGGCGAGCGTGCCCGTGGGCACGATGCCCGCGGCGGAGCCGCTCGCCTTCCTGGCGCAGACCGCGCTCGTCCTGGGTGACCGCGAGCGGCTCACCCGCTACGCCTCCCTGCTCCCGCGCTACGAAGGCCAGTTTCACGACTTCTTGATCGACCGCCTGCTGGGAGAGGTGGAGACGCTGGATGAGAACTGGCCGGCCGCCGAGCGGCACCTGACGACGGCCGAAACGGCCGCGCGGCGCGCGGATCTGATCTGGGAGCTTCCCCGCGTGCTGGAGGCGCGGGCCGCGCTGCTGCTGGCTCGCGACAGCCGGAAGCAACTGGCGCGGGCGGTGGCACTGCTGGAGGAAGCCGGCCGTCTCTTCGAGCGTCAGGCGAACAGCCGTGAAGCGGAGCGCCTGCGTGGCCGCTTGCGGCTGCTGGCGGAACCCACGCCGCCTCCGCGCCCGGCTGGGCTCAGCCCACGCGAGTTCGAGGTGCTGAGCCTCGTGGCCGCCGGCAAGAGCAACCGCGAGATCGCCGAGACCCTCTTCATCAGCGAGTCGACGGTCGCCCACCACCTCACGAGCATCTACACCAAGGCCGGTGTCGACAACCGGGCCGGCGCCGTCGCCTTCGCGATCCGCCACGGGCTAACCTGACCCTCGGCGAGCCCGCTGCGTCGCTCGTTCGCCCGCCGCTGCCGATGGCAAGTTCCTGCCATCGGCAGTCCCACCCGCGCGCCCCCCATGCCTGAATGATCGGCAGGTTCTTCCGATGTGCGCCCGTCACCGCCTGTCTATGCTGCCGGTGTACGCTCGCTCAACGAGAGCGGGCCAACCAGCGGAACGGGTGGCGGGCGGCTCGCTCGCCGGTCGCACAGGAGGTGCGCGATGCGTGGGTCGAAGACGGACTTGCCGGTGGCGTTCCAGGAACTGGGGATCACGAGCCGCCAGGTAGAGTGGGGTTCAATGAATGTCGCGCTGGAGAGCTTCCCGGCCGGAACCGACACCGAGCCGGTCTTCAAGGGACTCCCCGGTGACCGCTGCCAGTGCCCGCACTGGGGCTATGTGATCAAGGGCCGGCTGCGGGTCCGCTACGCCGACCACGAGGAGACGCTGCGCGCGGGCGATGTCTACTACCTCTCGCCCGGGCACCTGCCGATCTTCGACGAGGACACCGAGATCGTCGAGTTCAGCCCGCTGCATGAGTACCAGAAGACGATGGAAGCCGCGGCCGCCAACATCGCGGCGATGCTGGCCGGAGCCGAGAGCTGACGCACCTGGCCGGCGCGCGGCGGCGCGCCGGCCAGGTCCAGACGAAGGAGCAAAAGGAGCAAGATGATGGATCAGGCTTGTTTCGCGATTCCTGTCTTGCCGGGTAAGTCGGAAGACGCGCGGGCGTTCTTCACCGAGCTCGAAGGCGCCCGCCGAAGCCAGTACGCCGCCTCCGAGCGGCGCATCGGTGTCACCACGGAGTCGTGGTACCTCCAGTCGACGCCGGCCAGCGATCTGCTGCTCGCCTACATCGAAAGCCCGAGCATCCGCGAAGCGCTCGGAACCTTCGCTCAGTCGCAGGACGTGTTCGACCAGTGGTTCAAACGGCGGCTGGCCGAGGTGACCGGCGTCGACCTCAACAACCCGCCTCCCTGGCCGTTCAGCGAGCAACTCTCCAGCTACAGCAACGTCGAGGCGCCCATCTCCTCCTGAATGCGACGACGTTGGGCCATCGCTACTGGCGCGTCCAGCCGATGCCGCTGGACGCGCCCCGTTACGAGGAGAACGGCCATGCGGGTACTACTGCAGGCGGATATGGAAGGCATCTCGTGGGTCACCGGCTATCAGGAGCTCGTGCCGTTGTGCCCAGCGTACTGGGAGACGGGGCAAGCCCGTTTCTCCGAGGAGGTGGCGGCCGCCGCGACGGGGCTGCTGGAGGGTGGCGCCAGCGAAGTGGTGGTGGACGACCAGCACCTCGGCACCGGCCTAAACATCCTGGCGGAGCTGCTCCCCGCCGGCGCGATCAAGCCCGCCGCCGACTGGATCTACCAGCAACTGCCGGCGCGTGGCTTCGATGCGGTCTTCCAGGTCGGGCGGCACGCCCGCTACGGCACCAGCGACGGTTTCGCCTCGCATACCCAGGTTCCGGGGATGGCGCTCGCGATCGATGGCCGCCCGATCAGCGAGAGCCACATCAACGCCTTCCGTGCCGGCGTGCCGCTCCTGGGAGTCAGCGGCGACGCCCGGCTGGGCGATCAACTCGACGGCGCCCTAGCCGGCACCCCGTTCCTGGCGACGAAGTTCAGCGCCAGCCGCGGCGAGACGCGCCCGGCCTTCCACGATGTCCAGCGTTCGCTGGACGCGGTGCGCGCCTTCGCCGCCGACTGCGCCCGCCGCGGGCAGGCGCGCCCGGTGCCACGGCTTCCCGCCCTCTACACGCTCACGGCCCGGGCCGAGCCGGCCGCGCTCGCGGATCTGGCTGGCCAACATGGGTGGGAATGGATCGGTCCCGGCGAGATCAGTGTGCGCTGCCGGAGCTGGTGGCACGACGCCGAACCGGCGGCGCAGGCCGTCACTCGCCGGGTCGCCGCGCCCTACTTCGCGCCGCTGCGTGGCTTCGACCTCTCATCGCGGGCCAGCATCTTCGCCAGCGACCCGGCGCTCCTCGCCGCTGTCCGCGACCGGCTTCTCGACTGGATAGCGGAGCCTCAGACGGCCTTGCTCGGCTGAGGCTCCGCGCGGGCCGCTGGTGTGGCGCTGGAGCGTCGCTCAGGTACTGTCTCGGTGGGGAACGCCGGGGAGCTGCTGCGGCCGCGGCCCCACCCCGGTCATCCCTTCGACACGCTCAGCACGACAGGGGAGGAGTGAGCCGCCACGCTCGCCGCAACAACGCCATGGGCGCTCTACCGCCCTCCGTAGCGCTGTCGTCGCGCCCGGTGGCAGGCGTCGCAGTAGACCGGGCGGGTGGGGTCCGGACGGAAGGGAACTTCGGCCGGCTGGCCGCAACCGGAGCAGACGATCGCCGTGCGCTCCGCCGCGGCGGGCTGCCGTGGGCGTAGCGGGCGAGTTGGCTCCTGTGCGGCGCGGTGGGTCGCCGCGGCCGGAGCCTGTGTCCGCACCTGCGGCTGCACCGGCACGCGCGCCCGCACGTGCGCCTTGGCCGGGGCGGGCGTGGCGGACGGCTGAGCGTCGAGCGCGGCGGTGGCGCCGGGCCAGGGGAGGACCGGGATGCGCTGCCGTAGCTCGCGCTCCAGCTTGCGCCACTTGACGCTGTCCTCGGGACCGAGCAGCGTGATCGCCCGCCCCTCGCGGCCCATGCGGCCGGTGCGGCCCACCCGGTGGGTCAGCAGGTCGGCCGACTCGGGCAGCTCCAGGTTGATCACCAGATCGATGCTGGTGATATCGAGGCCGCGGGCGGCGACGTTGGTCGCCACCAGGATTTGCACCTCGCCGGAGCGGAACTGCTCCATCACCCGGTCGCGGGCGTTCTGCGACAGGTTCCCCTGCAGCTCGCCGACCGGGTAGCCGTCGCGCTCCAGCCGCCGCGCCAGCTTCTTGACCCCGTGCTTGGTGCGGCCGAAGACGAGGATCGAGCCCTCGCCGCGCTGATCCAGCAGCTCGTAGAGCGCGGCCAGCTTGTCGTCGCCGCCCAGGTTGTAGGCCGTGTGCGCGATGGCCGGCGTGTCTTCGGGGTTGGGGTCGACCGCGACCGTGGCCGGGCGCTGGAGATGCCGGCTGGCGGTCTGGCTGACCCACTCGGGCACGGTGGCCGAGAAGAGGGCCGTCTGGCGGGCGCGCGGCGTGCGCGCCAGGATGCGCTCGACGCTGGGCGCGAAGCCCTCGTCGAGCATCTGGTCGGCCTCATCCAGCACCAAAAAGCGCAGCCGGTCGAGCCGCAGCGCGCCCTGATCGAGCAGGTCGAGCACGCGGCCCGGCGTGCCGATGACCACCTGAGCGCCGCGCCGCAGCGCCGCGACCTGCGGCCCGCTGGCCCGGCCGCCGAAGATCAGGGCCGTGCGGATGTCGCGCCCGGCGGCCAGCTCGATCAGCACCGACTCGATCTGGGTCGCCAGCTCGCGCGTCGGCGTCAGCACGAGCACCTGGACCTCGCGTTTGGCCGGGTCGAGCAATTCGACCGTTGGGATGAGGAAGGCCAGCGTCTTGCCCGAGCCGGTGCGGGCCTGGGCGATGACATCGCGCCCCTCCAGCAGCAGCGGCAGCACCGCGTCCTGGATCGGCGTCGGCTGGTCGATGTCCATGCCGGCGAGTGCGCGGATAGTGCCGGCGCGCAGCGGGAACCGGCTGAACGATGCATTGGCCGCCTCGGCGGCAGCCGGAAACAGTGTGGTGGCAGACATGAAGAAACCCTCTGACTTCGCAGCGAAACAGGCATGATCGTCGTGCAACCGTCAAGCTGGCTAGTACGGCTCGACGGCCCTTCGCTGCGAGTAGAGGGCGCATTGACGTACTACCGCGCGGGGCCGCTTGCCCCGCGCACTCCGAACTCTGTCTAAGTATACCAGCCGCCGCCTTGCCGGGTGCGGCCGGGCGGGTCTGGGCACCGGTCGTGCAAGCGAAAGGGAAAAGACTCCTGGGTGCGGAGGCGGGTTGCTGGGAAGGAAGCCGGCTGGTCCGCCTCTCGGTGACGAGATCGCCTGTCGAACCCCGTTCGACTACGGAACTGTGAGGATCTGGCGCATGGCAACCGGTCACATCAAGACGCTGGTCGAGGATCGCGGCTTCGGATTCATCGCGGTGGACGACGCGAGCAGCCCCCACGATGTCTTCTTCCACCACTCAGCGGTGGAGGGCGGCACCTTCGAGGGGTTGCACGAGGGGCAGCAGGTGGAGTTCGACGAGCAGCCGGACCCGCGCAACCCGCAGCGCACGCGCGCCGCCAACGTGCGCGTCACCGAGGAACGTTCGAGCTTCTAGTCCCAAGGCCAGCAAAGCGCAACAACGCCCTTGGGTGAGGGCAACCCAGGGGCGTGTATTGACACGGGAAGCGCGCGCTCAGCGGCGCGCCGGCCTGCTACCAGCGGTTGTAGCTGCGCTCCTGACGGTGCGACTGGAAGCAGTCCGAGCAGTAGACCGGCTTGTCGTTGCGCGGCATGAAGGGGACCATGGTCTCCTTGCCGCAGTCACTGCAAACCGCCGGGTACATGGTGCGCTCCTGGCGCGGCGCGCCGTAGCCACCACCACCACCACTGCTGTAGCTGCTGCCACCACCCGAGCGGGCGGACTTGGCCGCGCGCCGGCAATCCGGACAGCGGCTGGGCTGATTGGTGAAGCCCTTCTCCGCGTAGAACTCCTGCTCGCCAGCGGTAAAGGTGAACGGCTGGCCGCAGTCGCGGCAGGTCAGGGTCTTGTCTGCGAAGCTCATCTAGCGTACTCCTTGGAATCGATACCGCTCACTCTGAGCGGCTCGCTGAATTGGTTCGTCCAGCGCAAGTTTTTCGACGAGATGAGCTCGGAGACATGCCCTCGCTGTCTTCCGCGACACACGCGAAAATCTAGGCTAGCTGGTACTCAGTATACCACACATGCGCGCCCAGCGCGCAAGGTCTCGCGGCCTACGCGCAATCCAGACAGCTCATTCCAGATCGTCGACCTGCCACGCGCCCCGCGCAACATCGAGGGTGAACCTGTGCCGCGACGCGGCCTCAGCTCTGACTGGGGCGCGGGCCACGCCAGGCGCGCGTGCCGCTCGCCTCGGCGGGGGCGTCCGCCGGGATCACCGCCGCGAGCACCGCCAGCCGTTCTTCGGCGGTATCGCGACGAGTGATCAGGCGGCGGAACTCCGGGTGCCGCTCGCCGAGCTCCTCCAGCGTCGCACAGGCGCGGTCGCGGTCCCAGGCGCTCTCGAGTTGCTTGTTGGCCTGTGCCAGCTCGGCCTCGGCCTGGCTGACGCGCTGCAGGCGGATGATCTCGTCCATGGCCCACTTGTGCGCGGCGCTGGCGAGCTGCTGGGCCCTCAGGTGGTCGCCGCCGCGGCGCGCGGCGGCGGCCTGGTCGAGGAGTTCCTGGTAATAGCGCGAACTCGGCGACTCGCCCCGCTCGGGGTGGGTAAACGCCGGCAGATAGCCCATGGGCAACTCCTTCGTAGTATGCGCTACTCCTTCAGATAGCCGACGATGGCATTCATTTTGATGCGGGCGACTTCCTCGCCGTGCGTGTTCAGGCAGACGAGCGCGACGACCTCGGCTTCCGCCGTGGGCAACCGCGCGCGGATCGACTCCGGATAGAACGGCTCGAAACGGACCTCAGCACCGAGCAGGGTCAAGAGCTCGCCATCGGGCAGCACAATCTTGATGGTCCGCTGGTGCTCGTGCATTGTGCTGGTCTCCTCTGCATCGCGGTCTCGGCCGGTGCCGGCACGCACGAACGAGCGACATGACCACGCGCCGTTCGCACCCGGAGGTCCGTCAGGATCGAGGAAGATCGAACCGTTGCGTCGGGGCCGGCTCAGACGGATGAAGAGCGTGGCTGCACGCTGCATTCCAGTATACGCCGCCAGGGCAAACCGGCCGTGGGTCCGCTCGCTGCGGGAGCCTGGCGTCCGCCCCTTGCGTGCGCCGCGCCCGGCGCGCTAGGCTCTGCCGCATGGCGACCGAGACGCTCCAGGCCGGCGCACTCCCCCCACGCTCCCCACGCGAGAGCGAGGTGCTGCTCGCGCAGATGATGCTGCCCACCGATGCCAACCCGCACGGCAACGTCCACGGCGGCGTGATCATGATGCTGGCTGACACCGCCGGCGGGCTAGCGGCCACGCGGCACTGTCGCCGGCGCGTGGTCACCGTCACGGTCGACTCGATGACCTTTCTCCACCCGGTCTTCGTCGGTGATCTGCTGCGCCTGCGCGCCTGCCTGACCTGGACGGGCCGCACCAGCATGGAGGCGGAGGTCACGGTCGAGGCCGAGGACGTGATCTCCGGGCGGGTCACCACCACCTCGACCGCCTACCTCGTCTACGTCGCGCTCGACGGCGAGGGGAAGCCGGTGCCGATCCCGCCGCTGACGCTGGAGACGGCGGACGACCGCCGCCGCTGGCGGGAGGCCGAGGGACGCCAGGCGCACCGGCTGGCGCTGCGCGGCGGCGAGAGCTGAGGCGCGGAGTTGCCGCGGCGGTCGACCGGCAAGGAGGGATGATGCGGCGCTTACTGGCCCTCGACATCGACGGCACGCTGCTCGACCCGTCGGACATCGTCACGCCGGTGGTGCGGGCGGCGATCGGCGCGGCGCGCGCGCAGGGTGTGGCGGTGGCACTGGCGACCGGGCGGCGGCTGCGCTCGACGCGCCGGGTGGTCGAGGAGCTGGGCATCCAGCTCCCGCTGGTCCTCTCCAATGGCGCGCTGATCTGGGACTCCGCTGCCGAGGCGCCACTGCACGAGGCGACCTTTACCGCCGAGGCCATCGCGACGGTGCTGGAGGCATCGCTGGCCGTCGGGCTGGCGCCGATCCTGCTGCAGGGGCCGCTGCACGGCGAGCATCTGGTTGTCCCGGCGGGTGAGGAACTGGAGCACTACGCCCGCGCGTTCGGCCGCGGCTGGCGTGATGTCGACTCGGTGCCGGCCACCGCGCTGCCGGAGACCGCCGAGGTGCTGACCATCGACATCTTCGGGCCGGAGCGGCAGCTGCGCGCGCTGACCGACCGGCTGGCGGCGCGCGGCCTCGCGATCTTCCACAGCGGGCCTCTTGCACTGGAAACGGCCACGCCCCACTGGGCCGCCAACATCCACATGCCCGGCGTCAGCAAGGCCGCGGGCGTGGCGCGGCTGGCCGCCGATCTCGGCCTGACGCTGGCCGACGTGGTGGCGGTCGGCGACGGCGAGAACGACCTGCCGCTGTTGGAGGCCGCCGGGATCGGCGTGGCCATGGGCAACGCCGCGCCGGATGTGCGGGCGCGGGCCGACGCCGTGGTGCGCGGCCACGACGCCGACGGCGTGGCCGAGGCCATCGAGCGCTTCGTGCTCAGCCCGCGCTGAGACGGGGCCGCGCTACCGGGCGCGCCCCAGGGGATTGCGGCGCCTCGCCTTGCCCCAGCAGGCCGCCCTAGCCGCCGTCGCCGGCCAGCTTGCCGTACCAGTAGCCGACCGCCTCCGCGGCGGTGGCGCGGCCGCGCCGCCCCAATGTCTGCCGTAGCTGCGTGACCGACTGCTCCAGGTTGGCGGTCAGACTGAAATCAGGCAGGAGCGGCAGGATGCGGCCGAGCGCGGCCAGCAGGCGCTCCTGCCAGGCCTCCGGCCCCCGGTCGATCATGTCGGCGATGGTATCCAGCAGCGCGGCGTAGGTCATCGACTGGGCGGACTTGCTGGCGATCACCGCCAACTGCTCCAGCGCCAGGAAGAGGTGCTCGTCGACCGCGTCGGCGTAGGCGACCGGGCTGGTGAGCGCCCGCTCGCGCGCGGCATCGGTGCGCTGCCAGCGCGCCAGCAGATCGCGCAGCGCCTGGACGACGGTGACGGCGACCGCCGGGTTCTGCTTGGAGGTGGAGATGGTGGTCCAGGCGATGGTGCGCAACTGCTCGATGCCGTAGCTGGGGTCGCTGGTCAGGTCGCGGCCGTGCTCGATGCGGATCGCGCGCACCAGCGCCTCCCCGACGCTCCGCGCGCCGGCGGCATTATCCGAACCGAGGCAGGCCACTGTATCACCGACGGTGAGAAAGGCGCCGATCGAGACGGCGAACTCGACCTCCACCGGCGCGGGCGCGCTGGCGACGGCGTCGAGAATGCCGTCGATGTCGATGCTGATGAGAAAGCCGGAGTCGGCGGTGACGACCCGCAGGGGGAGCCTGGGGCTGCCGGGCAGGGCGGCGCGGGTCTTGGCCAGCAGGCCGTGCTGGCGGCCGCGCGCCGCCAGGGTGAGATCGCGGATCCCGGAGACGATGACCGGCGGGCGCATCTGGTCGATGGTGGTGTAGATCAGCACCAGCAGCAGGGTGAGCGCGACCCCGGTGAAGCAGAGCACCAGCGTGGCGCCGAAGACGGGATCGAAGGGCGGGTTGACCGTCGCCTGCACGATCAAGGCGTAGAGCGCCAGGCCGACGAAGAAGCCGAAGATCACCTGGTTGAGCTTGCGGCTCAAGAACTGGTCGATGACCTGATGCGTCATGGTCGAGGCCGACTGTTGCACGGCCAGCAGGACGATCGAGAAGGTGATCGAGGTGACGGTGATCAGGCTGCCGGCGATCGAGCTGAGCAGGCTGGCGGTCTGCTGCGGATCGCTGAAGATGTGCGCCGCCATGAAACCGCGCAGCGGCCGGATCCAGCCCACCCGCGACTGGTCTACCAGGTAGCTGATCACGGCCAGCGCCAGGAAGGCCAGCAGGACGAGCGCCGGGAACTTCAGGAACTGCTGGTAGGCACGCGCGATGTTGGTGAGCGCCGAGTGCGCCCGCACGTGCGCCTGGCGATACTCGATGACTTCCTGCGCCACCACGCCCCCACCCCCTCGTGCCCGGCGCGGCGCGGGCTGGGCAGCCCATCGACGCCGCCGCCGGTCAGCCGGGCCGGCGCACGGGCTGTTCCACGGTCAAGGTTGACCGTTCGCAATATCCTGACTATGTAGCTTCAGGCGAGGCGTTCGCGTCCGGTGGCCCCAGGACGGCAAACACGCAGGAGAGCAGTTCATCCAGATCGCAAGGTAGGACGACCACGGCGCTGGCGGGCACGCGACCCGTAGCATGCTTGCGCGCCAGGCGCGGACTGGTGGTCAGGGCGATCAGCCGGAGCTCGGGATCGCTCGACCAGGCGCGTATCTGCGTCAGCAGACTCCGGTTGGGTTCGGGGCCATACAGGTGCAGATCGAGCAGCACCAGGGCGGGCTGCTGCCGCCGGAGGAGATCGCGGAGGTTGCCGGAGCCGGGCAAGCACGGCTCGTAGCCAGCGGTCGCCAGCAGCTCGGCGAACATCTCGGCGACGCCCGGGTCGGC
>DASSHC010000060.1:0-9246 GCA_035693105.1 Thermomicrobiaceae bacterium
TGCTTGATGCACGAGCTGATCAAACGTGAGTGCTTCCTCGGGAAATGAGGCGATGCCCCACGCCACCGAGACCCCATGCACTCCAGCAGCCCGCTGCACGCGCCCGACGAGCTCCGCCGTACCCTGAGCATTAGTTTCCTGGCACAGTATGGCCAGCCCAGCCGGGTGCCTGAAGACGAGATCCGAGCGGCGAACCGTATCGCAGACGACCCTGGCCAAACGGCTGATGGCATAGCTTCCCACCAGAGCGGACTGCACTTCAGCCACCGCTCGGTGGAGCGTGGCCCGAGACGTCTCTTCATCCGGCTCAACGACCAAAAGACTGAGAGGACGCTGGTAACGTCGGCTGCGGTACAGAATGTTTTGAATCTCCTCATCGACCTCGTCAGCGCGGCGAATCCGTTTGTCGGTGGCCGGCAAGACCACGTCCCTGATCGCGCCCTCGAAGTCCAACAGTCCCTGAGCAAACCGATGCCCCAGTACGATCGAAATCGCGAGGAACGCGGTCTCAATGCCGAGAGCATGTGCACTCAGACCGCCCGGCCGTAGGCCTTCGTGAAGGAAGATGAGGCGGCCGAATTCATAGCTGCCAAGCCAGAGAGAGAGCCAGAGGAACACGGACAAGCGCGACAACCGCGGCAGAGCAATGAGGACAAGAACGATCGAAAATGCAACAAGACACAATCCTGGATTGAGTTCCCACCCAACTCTGCCCGGCGCAACGAAGCGATCGAAGAACAGCGCGGCAAAAGCAATTGCAAAGAGAAAGATCGCTGACCGTCTCATATGCGTCATGGCTTGATTGCTCCTGGGAGGCTACGCTAGTGAGCAGACGCTCGTCTCGTTCGCAGGGGCGAGAACGCCCGCGAACAGCACGCGAATCGGCTCGCGTCAGGCGCGCCAGCAAGTTCCGTCTCGTCCATGTGACAACTCAAGCGCGCCTCAACGTGAAACTACAGGACGTCGCGCACCCGTCGCGTATCTAGCCTACCGATGGCCCCTGAACATTTGGGGCGGGAGGCGCGCCAAATCTGTTACGGACTCGTCATTGGGCGTCACGTGTGTGCTGTGATCCGGCCTTCGCCGATGGTGCGCGATTGGCCATCATGCGAGATCTCGCCGGTCGCGACGGACGGGATGCGCGACTGGCACGCGCGAAGTCCGTTTCACACCCTTCGACCTCGTTGCGTGCCGCGTGACGACGGATCCCTCGACTGCGCTCGGGATGACAGGGTACGGGCGCGGCCTACCGGACAACACATCGTTGTCGTTCGCCTCGCACTCTCCCTGTCATTCCGAGCGCGGTCGAGGGATCCGTCGTCACGCGGCATCCAGGTCTGTCGCCGGGCAGAGCCTCTCACAGCTCCGCGGCGTACGCCGCCAGCCGCTGGGTGCCGACCTTGCGCAGCTTACGCAGCGCCTCGTTCTCCAACTGCCGCACCCGTTCGCGGCTGATGTTCAGCTGCTCGCCCACCTCCGCCAGCGTATGCGGCGTACCGTTGTTCAGTCCAAAGCGGAGCTGCAGAACGAGCCGCTGGCGCGGTGTGAGTTGTTCCAGCACCTTGCCGACATCGCGCTGCAGGAGCGTCTCGGCCGCGATCTCCTCGGGCGACTGGCTGACCTCGTCGGCGATGATGTCACCCAGACTCGACTCCTGCTCCTCGCCCAGCGGCGTCTCCAGCGAGATCGTGCGCTGCGCGGCGCGGATAATCTGCTCGATCTTCTCCGGCGGCACGCTCATCGCCTCGGCGACCTCCTCCGGATGCGGCGGGCGACCCAGTTCCTGCGTCAACTGCGAGACGGTGCGGCGGTAGCGCGTGATGCTGTCGGTCACGTGCACCGGAAGGCGAATCGTGCGCCCCTGGTCGGCGATGGCGCGGCTGATCGCCTGCCGGATCCACCAGGTCGCGTAGGTGCTGAAGCGGTAGCCCTTGCGCCAGTCGTACTTCTCGACGGCGCGAATCAGCCCCATGTTCCCTTCCTGGATCAGATCGAGCAGCGACAGGCCCCGACCGAGGTAGCGCTTGGCGATACTGACGACCAGGCGCAGGTTGGCGCGCACGAACTTCTGCAACGCCTCCATGTCGCCCGCCTCAACCCGCTTGGCCAGCTCGACCTCCTCCTGGGCGCTGAGGAGCGGCGTACGGGCGATGTCGCGCAGGTAGAGCCGTATCGGATCGGTGACCGCCGCCGGGTCGTACCGGGCGATCAGATCCAGATCCTCGACCTCCGGCTCGAACTCGGCCTCCTCTGGTTCGCCGGGCTCGATCACCTCCAGCTCGCCCGGCGGGCCCAGCCCCTGCTCCGCGCGCTCCTCGTCCTGGTCCTCGCGCTCATCTGCCATCAACCGTGTCTCCTACTCGGTCGTCCGTACCCGGCGCCGCGCGACCTGTCGGAAAGTCACCCCAAGAAGCTTGCCAGCCGCGCGGATAACTGCGTTCGGACGCGGTATACTTTCGTTCGTTGCATCTTGACGCGCCGAACGCGCCCAACCAGAAAAGCGATCGCTGATGATACCGACCTCACTGAGCGTGCGGAACTTCATGTGCTATCGGTCGAGCGTCGAGATCGACCTGCGGGGCGTGCGCGTCGCCTGCCTCTCCGGCGACAACGGCGCGGGGAAGTCCGCTCTCCTCGACTGTATTACCTGGGCGCTCTGGGGTAAAGCCCGCGTCAACAATGACCGCCAGTTGATGGCGCTCAACGCCAGCGAGATGGAGGTCGTCTTCAGCTTCTTGCTCGCCGGCCAGGAGTTTCGCGTGTCGCGCCGGCGCGGCCGGGGTGGCAATGGTCCGCTGACGCTCGAACTGCAGATTCGCGACGAGGGGCGCTGGCGCTCGATCAGCGGCGCGACCAGCCGCGAGACGCAGCAGGCGATCGATCGCCTGCTCTGCATGGACTACGACACCTTCATCAACTCCTCGTTCATCCTGCAGGGCCGCGCCGACGAGTTCACCACCAAGACCCCGGCCAGCCGCAAGCAGGTGCTGGCCGACATCTTGAACCTGAGCGAGTACGACCGGTTGGAGGAGATGGCGCGGGCCGAGTTCAGGGAGCGCGATCGCCAACTGCGCGAGATCGACTTGGAGCTGGCGCGGCTAGAGCGTGAGCTGGAGTCGGCGCCCCAGCACCAGGCGGAGGTGGCGCGGCTCAGCCACGTAATCCTTGAGCTGGGCCGCCAGATCGACAGCCACGACGCCCGCCTACAGACCGTGCGGCGGCTGCTGCAGGCGCTGGAGGTGACCGCCGAGCAGCGCGAGCGTCTGCTGGGCGAGATCCGCTCGCTCGACCAGGAGCTGGACGAGCTGGTGCGGCTGCGCGGCGAGACCGAGCGCCGCATCGAGTCCCAGCGCGCCATCCTGGCCCGCCGTCAGGAGATCGAAGACGGTTACCAGCGTCTGGCGGCCCTGCGCCTGCGCAACGAGGAGCTGACCGCCCAGCTCGCCGCGCGCCAGGGGCTGCTCGAGCAGCGTCGCGCCGCCGAGCGCGTCATCACCGGCAAAGAGCACGAGGTCGAGAGCGAGCTGCGCTCGCTGGAGGATAGACGCGCGGCCCTAGCCACGCTGATCGCCGGACGCCAGACGCTGACCATGCAGCTCGATCAGGTGCGGAAACAGACCGCGGCGCTGCCGATCCTGAAGCGCGAGATCGACGACACCCGCGCCGAGCAATCGGCGCTGGAGACGCGGCGCGGCGAGCTGCAGGCCGAGAACCGCCAGCTCAAAGCCGAGATGACCGCGCTCAAGCAGCGCATGGAGCAGATCGGCGACGAGGACGCCGCCTGTCCGGTCTGCCGCCGCCCGCTCGGCGAGCACGAGCGCCATGACATCCGGACCGACTATGTGGCCGAGGGCACGCTGCTGGGGGACCGCTACCGTGCCAACCAGGCTCGGCTGAAGGAGATCGAGGCTGAGCTGACCGAGCAAGCCGACGACCTCGCCGCGCTGGAGCGCCAGCGTACCAAACTCGACAGCCTCTGCCGCAGCGAGGCCACGTTGCAAGAGCGCCTGGCACGCGGCGACGAAGCCGCGGCCGAGGAGGCGACGCTGGCCGCGCGGGCGGAAACGCTGCGGCAGCGGCTCATCTGCGGCGCGATCGCGGCGGAGGAGCGCGCCGAACTCGCTCGGCTCGAGCGGGAGCTGAGCGGCCTCGCCTACGACCACGACGCGCATCTAGCGCTGCAGCAGAAGATCAAGGCACTGCACGGGGTCGAGGCGGACGTGCGGCAACTACTGGTCGCCAGCACCGCGCTCGCCAAGGACGAGGAGCAAGTCGCCTGGATCGCCACGCAGGCGGCACGCTGCCGCGACGAGCGCGCCGGGCGGGTCAAACAGGAGGCGGAGCTGGCGGCGCAGGTGGCCCAAATCGACGAGCACCGCGCGCTTCACGACGAACTGGAAGCCCTGCTCGACCGCATGGTGCGCGAGCGGTCGCTGGCGCAGGAGGCGTTCGGCGCGGCGCAGGAGCGGCTGGCGGCCTGCCGCAAGCTGGAGGAGGAACGCGACCAGCGGCTCACGGAGCGCGGCCGCACCGCCGACGAGAAGGCGCTCTACGACGAGCTGACCCTCGCGTTCGGCAAGCGCGGCATCCAGGCGATGGTCATCGAGAACATCGTGCCGGAGCTGCAAGACGAAGCCAACGCCATCCTGGACAAGATGCCCGGCAATAGCATGCGCATCGAGTTCCAGACGCAGCGCCAGGCGCTCACCGGCGACAATACCATCGAGACGCTCGACATCATCATCGGCGACGAGGCTGGCCGTCGCCCCTACGAGTTGTACAGCGGCGGCGAGGCCTTCCGAGTCAACTTCGCCATCCGGGTCGCGCTCAGCACGCTGCTGGCCCGCCGCGCCGGCGCCCGCCTGCAGACGCTGGTCATCGACGAGGGCTTCGGCACGCAGGACAGCCGCGGGCGGGATGGGCTGATCGAGGCGATCCACGCCATCGAGCAGGACTTCGCCATGATCCTGGTTATCACCCATATCGCCGAGCTGAAGGATTTGTTCCCAACCCGTATCGACGTCGTCAAGACCGGCGACGGCTCGCTCGTCAGCGTCAATTAACGGACGGGGCCTGGCTGACGCCAACGCTCGGTGCCGCTCCACGTTGAATCCCTCGTCTACGCTCGGGATGACCGGGGAAGTGGGGGGCTGACGACAACGTTCATTGTCGCCCAATAGTCCACCTCTCTTTCCCTGTCATCCCGAGTCGTCAGGAGCCTCGGCTCGCCACGGCGGCATGAAAACGGGCGGCTTGCGGGCCGCTATTTTCACCGTAGCGCAGTCGAGGGATCCGTGCCGCACGCGGTACCCAACGTTTTCGATAGGCAATGTGCTCCCCCCCCGCGCTCCCCTCCCCCAGTATTGGGAGAGGGGTTGGGGGTGAGGGCACGTGAGAGCTCGTCAGGCGTCTCGCTTCGGCGGCGACCAGTCGAAGTCCTTATCGAGCGGGTAGCGCGGCCGGCTCAGCCGCTGGTAGTCGAAGGTATCGAGCTTCGGGCTGCTGATGCCCGGCGCGTCCACCTCGATCACCTTGGTCGCGATCGGCTCGAACGCGGCGCGGAAGTGGGCCGCGCTCTTCAGCACCAGGATGCGGCGCTGGGTCGGCTCGATACCGAAGGCGCGGAAGAAATTCAGGTCGTTGGGGTGGCCGCGCAGATCGGTCAGCTGCAGCTCGATCCCGTCGCGTCCGCCGATCTCGAGCACCACGGTACGGCCGCGGCTGGCCGTAGTCCCGGTGCCCATCGGGCCGCCCATCACGAAGCGCCCCTCGTGGATCAGGCGCACCATCCCGGTGACGTCCACCGGCTTGCCGTGCAAGCCGTCGTGCTTGCCGCCGACCGAGAGCGTCACCGTGTTGCCGACTCCAGCGGCGATGCAATCCTCGACCGCCTGCCGGTCCATGATCTGGGCGACCGATGCCGATTTGGCGTTGGCCTCCAGCAGCCCCTTGAGGACCGCCGTGCCGTCGCCGGCCGTGCCGCTGGCGCCCGAGTCGGAGATGTCGGCCAGCACATAGACGCTCCCCGGCTCGCCGGCCATGGCCTCGGCAATGGCGTCGGCGATCGGGGTGGGGTGAATCTCGAAGTCGTCGCGCAGTTGCCAGGCCATCGCCGCCAGCTCGTCGGCGTAGCGCTGGGCCAGCGCCTTGTCGTTGTCCGTCACCACGATCATCGCCAGGCCGGTGAAGGGGGTATCGGAGAAGGAGAACCCGCCCAGCACGGTGGCCGCGACCACGCCGGGCTCCTGCTCCATCTCGCGCGCGCGGTCGATGACTTTCTTCAGCGGCGACTCCCAGGTGGTGACCATCGACTGGTTTGGAGCGATCAGCGGGACGCGGGTGTAGGCCATCACCGGCGTGATCTTGCCCTGGATCGTCTCGATCAGCATCTCCATGGCGCGCGCACCGGTCTCGCCGGTGTCGATGTGGGGATAGTGCTTATAGCCGACGAAGGCGGTGGCCTCCTCCATCATCTCGTCGGAGAGATTGGTGTGCAGGTCGAGCGGCGCGATGATCGGGATGTCGGGGCCGACCACCTCGCGGATGGCGGTGATCAGCGGGCCTTCGCCGTCGTCGTTGTGCTCCAGCGCCATCGCGCCATGGATGCCGAGCAGCACCCCGTCGACCGGCATCGCCTGGCGGATCCCCTCGACGATCTCGTCGCGCATCGTCTCGAAGGCCTCGCGGCTGACGCGCCCGCCGGGCACGGCGTGACCGTAGGTCGTCGGGATCAGTTCGACCCCGTGCTTCTCCGCCTGCTCGATGATGCCCCCGTAGATGGTGTTCGTCCCCTTGAGCCCGAGAATCTCTTCCCCGCGCAGAATGCCGCTGGACCCCTTCTGGAAGTCCGGCAGCGTCGTCGGCTCCCACTGGAAGGTGTTAGTCTCCTGTGCGATCCCGCCCGTCACGATACGCATGACTCAGCCTCACTTCCCGCGTCTGGTGTCCGGTCGATGCGGGCAGTATCGGATCCACGGCTGGATCTGGCAAGGCACCTAGGCGCTTCGTGCCACACACGTTGTTTGCCTGTCACTGAATGTGGTTGAATGCGCACGCGATCACACGAGGATCTGTCGCGGCCGGCCGTAGTCCGGCCCTGATCCCTGCGCCGAGGCCCTGGAACCGTCACTCAATTTTCCGTTCCTCTCGGGTTCTCGCAAACGAACGACTGCCGCCGTCGGGACCAACGGGCGACGGAGTATCGACGGCTGTCTGCGTATGGTGAGACGTGAGGGGAGTGTGGCTTGGACGAGGTGCTTGAGACCGGGGGCGACCGCGTGAGTCCGCCGCGCGTGCTGCGTTCGCGCTGGGTGACCGCGATCGCGCTCTGCATCGTGATTGGTGCCACGTTTGCCCTGTCCACCGTTCCCCTCGGTGCGCGCGCCGCGCAGGCGGCTCCCGCGAATCGGGCCGATCTGCTTGGCGTCTCGGGCAACGCCTTCCCCTGGGAAGCAAACTTCGGCACGATGACGCAGCTCCTCGATCAGAGCCACGCCGGCTGGGCCCGCGTCGAGCTGCGCTGGGAGCAGATCGAGCCTAGCCGGGGCAAATGGGACTGGGGCAGCAGCGACGCGCTGGTTCAGGGCTACCACCAGATCGGCATGCAAGAGCTCGGGCTCTTGGTCTACTCCGTGGGCTGGGCCAGCGGCGGCAGCGGCAGCAGCGCCGTCTTCGGTCCGCCTAGCGACCTGGCGGCCTGGCAGGAGTACGTGCGCCAGACGGTGACCCGCTACAAGGGCACCATCCATTCCTGGGAAATCTGGAATGAGCCCGACACCGCCTGGGCCTGGGGCGGGCAGGATGGCGGCGACGCGGCCAGCTACCTCGCCCTGCTGCAGCGCGCCCACGACGCGATCAAAGCGGCCGATCCGTCCGCGACCATCGTCACCGGCGGCGTCACCGGCACGGCGCGCGGCGCCGACTTCATCAACCGGCTCCTCGATCTCGGCGGCGGCCAGTACTTCGACATGGTCGGCATCCACGGCTACATCGACCCCAACGCCGAGGACGTCTACTACAACACGATCTGGCCCCTGCTGCGCCAGGCCGCCCAGCGCGCCGGCAAGCCGATCTGGATCACCGAGTTCGGCTGGTCGAGCAGCGGCACCGGTCCGGCGGCGACCGGCTCGGAAACGGCCCAGGCCAGTTGGATCGCGCGCGAATTGCCCATGCTCTTCTCGCTCGGCAACGTGGCGCACGTCTCGCTCTTCCAGTTCAAGGATCCGGGAAATCAGCCCAACACCTTCGGCCTCGTGCGCCTCGACGGCAGCAAGAAGCCGGCCTATACCGTCTACCAAACCTACGCCGCCCAGCTCGCCGGACTGCGCTTCCAGGCGCTGATCAACCTGGGCGACGGCACCATCCGCGACAGCCGTTTCAACGGCCCCGATCGCACGCTCGACGTGCTCTGGGACGAGTCCGGCCCACGCGTCGCCGCGTTCAGCGCCGGCGCATCCGTGCAGGTGATCCATCTCGACGGCAGCCAGCAGACGCTCAACCCCAGCAACGGCAGCGTCAGCATCCCGGTGGGCAACGACCCGGTGCTGGTGGTGCGCACCGGGGTGGCCGCGTTTGAGGCGACTGGCAGCGGCCAGTGCCAGTCCTTCGCCGTGACCGGCCAATCGCTCTGCGGGCTCTTCCTCGACTTCTGGCAGCGCTACGGCGGCCTGGCGATCTTCGGCTACCCCCTCTCGGGCGAGCTGCAGGAGAACGGGCGCACGGTGCAGTACCTCGAACGCGCCAAGCTGGAGTACCACCCGGAGTCAGCCAATGCGGACTGGCAAGTGGTCGGCGAACTGGTCGGGCGCAGCGTGTCGGCGGGCCGTGAGCACGAGGCGCCATTCCAGCCGTTGAGCAGCATGGCCTCCGACGCCCACTGCAGCGCCTACGTCCAGACGGGGCACACGCTCTGCAACGGCTTCCGCGCCTACTGGGACCAGCACGGCGGTCTGTGGATGTTCGGCTACCCGATCAGCCAGGAGTTCCAGGAGAAGAACGCCGACACGGGCCAGATCTACACGGTGCAGTACTTCGAGCGCGCGCGCTTCGAGTACCACCCCGACAACCCCGATGCATACAAAGTAGAGCTCGGCCGCCTCGGCGCTCAACTCTACGGGCAGCGGTACTGAGGGGGAGACTCAACGCCCACCGAGGACGTCGGGTGCCGCGTGAAGACGGATCCCTCGACTGCGCTCGGGATGACAGGGTGAATGACGTGGCCTACCGACCGAGGCATGCCTCGTCGTC
>DASSHC010000061.1:0-13320 GCA_035693105.1 Thermomicrobiaceae bacterium
GACGCCGCCACCGAGGGGGTGCACCGTGGCGCCGTAGATCCGGTAGCGACCTCGGCGCGGTGGGTAGCGCAGCGGGAAGACGTGCAGCTCGACCTCGGGAGCCAGCACCCGCGCCAGGTCGAGCAGCGCCGGGATGCACCAGTCGTCCTCGGCAGCGCTAAAGCCAGGCAGGATCAGCGCGAGCTTCACCGCACGCTCCTCCCGGCCGCAGGCTGGCCCAGAGCGCCAACGTCAGCATCAGCAACGCGCCGTAGAGCTTGGGATAGGCCAGCAACGCCGGCCAGCCGTCGCGCAGCCGCGGGGAATGGATCGGCAGGTCCGCTCCCATCAGGATCAGCGCCAACCCCAGCACCGCCAGCAACGGCCACGCGCTGTTCGGCGTGTTCCGGCTGGTCCGGCCGAGCAGGATGGCGGCCGGCAGGAAGAGCAGCACGTAGTGGTAGTCGAGCGAGAGCGGGCTGGCCACCACCCCCACGATCACCGCCACCGCGAAGGCGAGGTCGCCATCGGCGCGCCGGGCGACGACGGCCACCACGCCGAGCGCCGCCAGCAAGACGACGACTTGCAGCGCCCGGCCCAGTAGCGGCGCGTCGAGCAGCGGGCCGGGGTTCCACTGCGCATCCCCGGTCGTCAGGTGCCGGATCAGCCCCGGCAGCGACTGGTAGGCGGTGACGGCCAGATCCGGCTCCGCTCGCAGCCGGAGTAGCGCGCCCGCGAAGCGCCACCAGGCGTCCAGCCCGATCCAGGGAAGCGAGACGAGCGCCAGTGTCAGCCCGGTCGCCGCCGTCCAACCGAGCGCGCGCCAGCGTCGCTGCGCCAGCAGCAGGGGCAGGATGAAGATACCGGCCAGCTTCAGTGTCAGCGCCAACCCCAGGCTGGCGCCGAGCAGGCCGGCGCGCCCGCTCCGGTAGCCGCACCAGGCCGCGGTCAGCAGGAGCAGGAGCAGGAGATACGCCTGCCCCTGGTGTAGCTCCTCACGGAGCGGCTGGCTGGCCAGCAGCGCGATCGAGAAGGCCGGGACCAGCCAGCCGCGCAGACCCGCCGCGCGAATCAGCCACCCGGCGGCCACCACCAGCACGAGCAGGTTGAAGGCGGTCCAGATCACGCGCGCTGTGCCGTAGGGGAGGCCGCCGAGCGGCAGCAGCAGGAGCGCGGCGGTCGGCGGATTGAAGTAGTTGTCGCGCACGCCCGGCGTCTCGGCCGCCACCTGCGCCTCGAACCAGTCGTCGTCGTAGAAGCGCGCCACCGGGGCGCCCTGGCGCAGCAGCCGCGCGGCCGCGTGATAGGCGACGAAGCCGTTAGTCGGCAGCCGCGCCACCTCGACCCCGAAGAACGTAAGCTGTACGGCGAGGAGCAGGCTCACGCACCAGAGCGCCAGCAGCGCCAGCCGGCGGGCCGGCGGCGCGGCCGGCGGGCTCATGGCGCCGCGATTCCGGCGTAGACCTCTTCGAGCCGCGCCGCCAGACTGGCAAAGCTCAGCTCGCGCTCGAAGCGCGCGCGCGTCTCGCGCGCGGAGGAGGCGATCTGGTCACGGCCGAGCGCCAGCACCCCTGCGGCCAGCGCACGGTCATCGCCGCGCGGGAAGAGGACGCCTGCCTGACCGTCGCCGGTCATGCGGCGGAAGGAGGGGATATCAGTCACGACCGGGATCGTGCCGCAGGCCATCGCTTCCAGCACCGCGCAGCCGCTGAACTCGCGCAGGCTGGCCTGCAACAGGAAGTCGGCGCTGTTGTAGATCGTCTCCATGCGCTCGAAGGGCGCCGGGCCGCGCGGGTGGACGTGCGCCCGCAGCGCCGGCCGCTCGGTCAGATAACCCCGCAGCAGCGGCAGGCACTCGTCGCTCAGATAGTGCAGGTAGAGCTGAGCCTCCGGCCACGCAGCCAGCACGCGCTCGAAGCCACGCAACGCGGTCAGCGGATCTTTGATCGGGTGCAGCCGCCCGACCCAGAGGAAGACCGGATCGCCCTGCATGCCGGTCAGCGCGCGGGCCGGCTCCCGTTCGCTCGGGCGAAAGCTGCTTGAAGTCTCCATCAGCTCGACCACGCGCTCCGGCCGGGCGATGACGCCCGTCTCGACGAAGGGCTGGGCGTGCTCCTGGGTGGTGAAGCAGTAGCACGCCGCGCGCGCGAAGTTGGCGCGCTGCAGCCGCCGCACCAGCCGGTGCCGCGAGGGGTAGCCCCCGTGGTAGTGCAGCACCACCGGCGTCTCCGTGCCGAGCGCGCGCAGCAGCAGGTGCAGGTTCAGGTTCAGCGTGGCGCCGTGGACGTGGACGATATCCGGCCGGCAGGCGCGCACCCGTTCGATGGCACGCCAGGCCGGCTCGTAGTAGGCGCGGTCGCGCCCGCGCAGCCGCCCGACCCAGTGACCGAGCGTGCGCGCCCCGCGTCCGGCACGCACGAAGTGGTGGCGCACCCCGCCCTCCCACCACTCGACCTCGCGCGGGAAGAGGTGGACCACCTGCACCTGGTGGCCGCGCGCCGCCAGCGCGCGCGGCAGCGCGCGGTGGATCGGCGTCTCGCTCAGGTAGCGGTCGATGTCGACTGATTCGCGCCCCTCGGCGTAGTAGGGCACCACGAAGCAGACGCGCAGCGGCCGGGCGGTCACCTACCGAGCCTCCAGGTCGTGCGGGCCGCGCTCGGGCGATCGTGCCGTCAGGTCGAGCACGAAAAAGCGGCCACAGTCGCGCAGCGGCGCCCGGCGCGCCAGGCGGTCGTCGAGCCAGCCCAGCCCGGCGGCGGCCGTCGCCGGCACGCGGCGCAGCGTGTACGGCGGGCGCAGGGCGCCGAGGCCGTAGACCTGGCGCAGTTCGAAGCGGGCATCGAAGTAGCGCCGCTCCGCTTCCAGTGGGTAGTACAGGTAATGCCGCACCGGCAGGCCCCCGATCACGAAGACGCGCTCGTGGCGGAATCTCAGCCGCCGCGCCTCGGCCCAGCAGCCGTGCCGCAGCAGGCCGAGACACTCCCACAAGCTGAAGCGGTTCAAGAGATGGAGCACCAGATGCCCGTTCGGGCGCAGCAGCGCGGCAGCGTCGCGGGCGAAGCCGGTCAGGTCCGGCAGCGTGCTGAGGCCGGCGAAGGCCGAGATGATGCCGTCGAAGGGGCCCGCGCCGAGCGCCGGCAACCGGCCGATCTCGGCCACGTCCAGCACCTTCACCAGAATCCGGTCATCCAGCCCCGCGGCCTCGGCTCGCGCCCGTGCCAGCGCGGCCATCGCCGGCGAGACATCGATCGCGGTCACCAGCACGCCGGCCTGGGCCAGCCGCACGGCGTCGATGCCGGTGCCGCAGCCGACATCGAGCACCTGATCGCCGGGGCGGAAGAGGCGCAGGTAGTGGCGCCAGAGGACGGCGCGCATCCACTGGTCCCCCAGCAGCTGCTGGTCGTAGTCGGGCGCGATCCGGTCATACGCCAGGCCCGGAGGGTAGCCCGGAGGGTAGGCCGCGGGATTGACCGCCGAATCCGTCGTCACGGCCCTCCCTTCTCAGTCCACGCTCGTCACCGAGGTCGTGGGCGCCAGCGACAGCGTGCAGACGCACTTGCGGCAGATCGGGTCCCGGGTCACGTCGAGGTTGCGGCGAAAGGCGCGCGCCTCGGGCGAGTTGAGCAACTCTTCCAGCGGGCGCTCGTGGATATTCCCATAGCCGGCGTGGAAGAAGCAAGGGCGCACCGTGCCGTCGGTCTCGACCACGGTCGAAACCCAGGGCGCGTTGCAGACCGTGGTCGGAAAGTCGCCCTGACCGTTGAGCGCGGCGAAGTAGCCGGCCAGCCGGCGCAGCTTGTCCGGGCTCTCGGCGATGAAGCCGGAGGCGAAGTCCGCGGCGTAGCGCTCGATCACGTCTTCCACAATCTGGGTGAACTCCGCTACCTCGTTCGGGCTGAGCGCCACGTCGTCCACCCGCTCGTCGCCCCAGGGGACCGGGCGGTTGAAGGCGCTGGAGGAGATGTCGACCGCCAGGAACGAGATCTGGTCGAGGCCGATCTCGCGCGCCGTGTCGATGATGTTGGGCAGGTCGGCGTAGTTGCGCCGCTGCACCACGCAGCGCGCGGTGACGCGGTAGCTCGGCGCGATCGCCCGCAGCGCCGCCACGCCCTCCGCCAGCCGCTCGAAGGCGCGCGGCACGTTGCGGATCGAGTCGTGGACGGCCGGGCTGCCGTCGAGCGAGACGACCACGTCGCTGCACCAGCGCGCCACGTCGGCGGCGTAGCGCTTGAGCAGCAGACCGGTCGAGAGGAGCGTGATGCGCGCCGGGATGGCCTCGATTTGCTCGCAGAGCGCCCAGAGGTTGGAGTGCATCAGCGCCTCGCCGCCGGAGAGGATGACCCACTCGACGCCCAGCCGGCGGAACGTCTCGACGTGCCGCGCCAGCAGCTCGGGCGCGATCTCCTGGCCGTGGCGGTTGGCGCGCCAGATGTCGCACATCACACAGCGGCAGTTGCAGCGGCTGTGCGCCATCAGCACCACCACCGGCAGCGTGTGGATGTGGTGCGTGCTGAGCGTCAACTGCCGTTTGGCGATCTTCACCGGCGAGCGCATCGGCTACCTCGATCCTGTCGTCCGTTCGTGCCAATCGAGAAGGCTGGGTGCCAGGCGAGGACGGATCCCTCGACTGCGCTCGGGATGACAGGGTAAGGGAGGTGGCGTACGAAATCGCATCGCGACGTCGTACGCCCCAATCTCACCCTGTCATCCCGAGCGCAGTCGAGGGATCCGTACCGCACGCGCCTCCCATCGTTGTCGTCAGCCACAGCCTCCCTAGAACCCGCTCGTCTCCGGCCGCTGGTAGGCCAGCGCCTTCTGCAGCGCCCGCAGCTCCAGCGGGTGATCGTAGACCCGCAGGTGGTAGCGCCAGGCGCTGAGCGACTTTAAGATGCGGCGCCAGGGGCCGTGCAGCCGTGGGTCGGTCACCGTCGGGTAGTAGGCGTTGAGCACACGCTCGAAGTTGTGGACTTTACGGCGCAGCGGGTCGCCGAGCCAGGGCATGTGGGCGCTGCGGCGCTGCGCGAACTCCTGCCAGTCGTGGCTGATCCAGCCCTCCAGCGTCTCAGGAAACAGGAAGCCCTCGGCCTTGGCCTGGTCGTAGAGCTCCCCGGCCAGCGGGACCGGCGTGTACATGTAGAGGATGATCTCTGATCGCGGATTGACGCGCTTGAGCTTGCGGATGAACTCGATCGACTGGCGCACATCGCCCTCCGGGTCGGGCGGATTACCCAGCACGAAGGAGAACTCGGGCACGATGCCGTAGTCGGCCATCTTGCGCGCGATCGCCAGCGTCTTCTCGGTCGAGGCGGTGCCGCCCTTGTTCATGCGCTTCAGCGTCTCGTCGGAGCCAGACTCCGCGCCCAGGAAGACCATCCGCAGGCCGGAGTCGCGCATCAGCTCCCAGGTGCGCTCGCTGTACTTCAGCATCGTGTCGATACGCCCCTCGCCCCACCAGGCGATGTCGAGGTCCATGATGCGCTCGGCGAACTCCGCCGTGCGCGCCTGATGGACGAAGAAGTTGTTGTCGTAGAACTCGACCGCGTCCACGCCCCATTGCTGGACCAACTCGCGCGCCACGCCGGCGGTGCGCTCGGCCGACTGCGCGAACCAGCGCCCCCCGACCATGTTGACCACCGCGCAGAAGTTGCAGAAGAAGGGACAGCCGTAACTGGAATGGTGCGGCAGCGTGCGCCGGCCCAGGAAGGTGGGCCGGACGTAACGCCCCATCTCCAGACGCTGGTAGGGAAAGTCCGGCATGCGGTCGGGGTGGGGGATCGGCGGCATCGGGTTGCTGACGATCTCACCCGTACCCGGCACGCGGTAGGCCAGCCCCGGCGTGGCCAGCGGATCCTCGCCGGCCGCGCGCGCATCCAGAAACGACCGGAACACCAGCTCGCCGTGGCCGCGCACGGCGTAATCGACATAATCTGAGCGCAGCGCGACCTCGTAGTGCTGGGTGGGGAAGTAGCCGCCCCAGACGATGGTCAGCCCGGGGTGTCGCGCCTTCAATTCACGCGAGAGCGGCACGGCCTGGCTGAGCTGCGGGCCGGGCATGACCGTGATCCCGAGCAGGTCGGCGCCAGTCTCGCGGATGGCCGCATCCAGCGCCGCCAGTGGATCGCGCTCCAGGTTGCCGTCGACGATGCGGTAGTCGTGCCGGCCCTCGAGCTGCGCGCCGAGCGCCAGGAGCGACATCGGCAGCACCGGCTTGTGGGTCGCGTTGCTGGTCGGATTGTAGAGAATGTTCATGGACAGGCCCTCACCCCCGGCCCCTCTCCCAATGCTGGGAGAGGGGAGAATGGCTGTAGGAGCGGGTTTGCAACCCGCCCTCGCTGTGAGACGGCGCGATGCGATAGATGGTGAAGACCTCGTTGATCAGGTCGCGCCGGGAGACGACGTCGGTGCGCAGGCCCGCGGCCTCGCAGGCGACGAGGAAGGCGGCCGGGTCGCCGTCGCTGGAGAGGATAACCAGCGCGGCGCCGCTGGGTGTAAGATGCTCGGCCAGTCCGGCGGCGAAGCGCTCGGCGACATCCGGGGAGCGCCAGGCGAAATCGGCCGGATCGCGCGGCTCCCCGCGGTAGTAGGGCGGATTGAACAGCACGAGATCGAAGCGTTCGCCCGCCACCGGCGCGAAGAGGTCGCCCTGCCGCACCTCGATTCGCTCGACGTTATTGAGCAGCGCATTGATCCGGGCGCAGCGCACCGCGTCCGGATTGATATCGACCGCCACCACCTGATCGGCCCGCCGCGCCGATGCCAGCGCCGCCACCCCCGAGCCGGTCCCGAGATCGAGCACCGCCGCATCCGGCGGCACCAGCCCGCCGCTCAGCGCTTCGGCGAACCACGCCCCCGAGCGCAGCAGCCGCGGGTTGAATACTCCCGGCAGGATCACCAGCTCGAGGTCGCCGACTCGCTCCAGCGCCACGCGCCCCTGTCGCCCGCGCACCCAGCGCAGGCGCAGCCGCAGCACGCGCCGCCAGATTCCCCGCTTCACGCGGTCGATGGCACGCGCTGGCTCGGATCGCTTCCCAGACTCAGCCCCTTCAGTGGGCTTCGTGAAGGTTAGCGCGGCGGCTTTAGCCCGGACGGAGCCGCGCGCCACGAGCCGCCCGGCAACAGGGGAACCATCAACCGCCGTGAACACCTCTTCGCGCTTCCCCACCGCCAGCACAAACCGCGCCGGCTCGCGCCGCCGCCGCAGGCGCGCCCGCCAGGGCCGCAGCGCCCAACCCAGCCCGTAGTCGGGCTCGATCCGCTGCCAGCGCAGTCCGAGCGCGGCGCCCAGCGCGTCGAGCCGCTGGAAGGTCAGGAAGCCCTCCATCGGCACCGCGTTCGAGGGGAAGCCGTACTCCCGGGCGAACTGTGCCTCGCGCTCGCGCACCATCGCCTGGCCGCTGCTCGGGTCGTGGTAGAAGGGCGTGTCCATGATCACCAGCCGGCCAGCGGGCCGCAGCACGCGCCGCGCCTCGGCCAGCGCCCGCTCGATATCGGCCGCGTAGTGCAGCGAGCCGTTGAAGATCACCAGGTCCGCCTGCGCGCCGGCTAGCGGCACGTGGTCGAACTCGGCCTGCACCGGGGTGAAGTGGTGCGCGTAGTGGACGTGCGCCCCGAGTCCGTCGGCGGCGTTGGTCTGCAGATCGGCCGCGATCACGGCGTGGCCGCGCTGGGCCAGCCGGTGGGAGAGCCAGCCGTTGCCGGCGCCGAGGTCGAGCACCACCAGCGGCCGTGCGACCGCTTCCTCCAGCGGCGCGAGCACCTCATCGACCAGCGCCTCGAAGCTCCTGGCACGGATGCGCCAGTCGGCGCTGAAGCGCCCGCTGCGGTCGGCGAAGGGGAGCGCGCGGTAGTAAGCCGCGTCCCGGCTGCCGCGCCTTTCGCGCGCCCGCACCGTCTCGTACTCCGCCATGAATCGCGCGTAGTACCTCAGACGCTCCGGAGGCAGGAAACGCCAGATACCTTCGATGCGCTCGAAGTCGAGGTCATCGCGCTCACAGCGCAGGCGATCCTCGCCGCACGGCGCCAGCGCGCCGTGACAGACCGGGCAGGCGAAGCGTGGCAGCAGCGCCGCTGGCGGCGATGCCTGCTGCTGCCTGGCTGCGATCGCGTCCACCATCATCCGGCTACCTCCGCTCGAAGACCGCGACGTAGTGGTCGTTGAGCCAGGTGAAGGGGAAGCGGGACCGCAGCCGCTCGTCGGCGCCGTTGAGCGCGGCAAAAAGGCGCGGGGCGTGCCCGACCAGATGCCCGAGGTCCGAGGGCGGCAGCAGCGTGCCCAACCCGACGAGCGCGATCTGTTGGAAGCCGGGCGCGAACTCAGCGCGCAGCCGCCGGGGCGAGGGGTAATCGACGGTGATCTCCCCGCCGCCGACGCGTGAGCGCACCCGGCGGCGCAGGCGGCGCGCGGCGGTGCGCGGGTGCCCGTGGGCGATGTACCAGGCGACCTCCCAGGGGCAAAGCGGCCCCATCACCACCGCCACCAGCCGCCCGCCCGGCCGGATCAGCCGCGCCAGCTCAGCGCCTAGCGCCGGGCGATCGGCGACGCAGTTGAGCGGGCCGAAATCGGCATAGGCGCCGTCGAAGCCGCCCTCCGGCAGGTGCGCGGCCGGAAGCTCGTTCAGATCGGCCTGGGCGAAGCTGATTCGATCCATGAGAGCCGCGCTCTGCGCCTTCTCCCGCGCCACCGCCAGCATCCCCGCCGAGGCATCGAGCGCCGTGACCTGCACGCCGCGCCCGGCCAGCCAGAGCGCGTCTTCGCCGGTGCCGCAGCCGAGATCGAGCGCCTGCTGACCCGGCGCGACGGCATCGCCCAGCACGCGCCAGACGGCCGCCCGCAGCCAGCGCCCGAGCTGCTGCCGGCTGAAATCGGCGTCGTAGCGGCCCGCGACACCGTCGAACGCGTGCACGGCGCGCTCAGCCACGCTCGACCTCGCGCTCCGTGGCGCGCATCCCAACCCGGCCGATCTGGGCGTTGACCAGCGCCTTGGCCATGCGCCGGTAGCGCGGCCGCTCGCTCTGGCGCTCCTGGTGCAGCGCCACTTCGTTGACCATCCAGCGCGTCGCCAGATCGTAGTAGCGACGCGAGTGCCGCCCGGCGACGGTGAAGTCGCGGTCGGAGCCCGTATCCCACGGCTTGAGCGGGATGACCCGCTCGGCCACCGCGTTGTAGTAGGGCGTGTTCTTGATCGGGTAGGCCACCGTGGTCAGGAACTGGTTGGGGTTGGCGCGCTTGAGCAGCTCGACGGTGTCCTGCAGATCCTGCTGATCCTCGCCGTCGTAGCCGAGCATGATGAACATGCCGGCCTCGATGCCGTAGCGCTGCAAGAGGTGCACGACCTCCTCCACCCGCGTCGCCTTGGTGCGCCGGTTCATGGCGTCGAGCACGCGCTGCGAGCCGCTCTCGGCCCCGACCCAGATGCGAAAGCTGCCGATCTCGGCCAGCGTGCGCACGATGTCCTCGTTGAGCCGGTCCTCGCGCGAGATGGTCTCGAAGGGGATGCGGATGCCGCGCCGGCGCAGCTCGTCGGCGTAGCGGAAGAACCAGCCCTTGTGGATGGTGAAGACGTCGTCGGCGTACCAGACCATGTCCGGCTGATAGCGCTCGATGATCAACTCCAGCTCGTTGGCCACGTTCTCCGGCGTGCGGCGGCGATGCGTGTAGCCGTAGACCGCGTGGCTGCACCAGGCGCAGCGGTAGGGGCAGCCGCGCGCCGTGATCAGCGAGACCGAGCCCATGCCATGATGCTCGCGCCAGGCGCGCACGTACTGGTCGAGGTCGATCGCCTCGCGGTCGGGGAAGGGCTGCAAGTCCAGGTTGTCGAGGTAGGCGCGCGGCTTGGTGCGCACCAGTTGGCCGTCGCCCTCGCGGTAGATGATGCCGTCGATCTCCTGCATGCCGGTCGGGCCGTAGCGCGCCAGGTGCGGCAGCAGCTCCTCCAGGGTGCGCTCGCCCTCGCCGATGACCACCACGTCGACGCCTTGCGCCAGGTACTCCTCGGGGTAGTTGGCCGGCTCCGGGCCGCCCGCGATCACGGTGCAGCCCTGCTCCTTGCAGAAGCGGGCGTTGCGAATCACCTTGGAGCGGGTGATCAGGTTGGCGTAGAAGCCAACCACCGGCGGTCGCTCGCGCTCGACGTAGGCGCGAAAATCGGCGGCGGTGCTGAAGGTGGTGTCGTAGACCTTGACGTCGAAGCCCTGCGCTTTCAGGTGCGAGCTGATGTAGAGGATGCCGAGCGGCGGGTAGGGCTTCATCACCGCCAGCTCGTGCGGGTCCTCGGCCAGACAGTAGCTATGCACCAGCAAGATGTCCATCTGCCCCCATTTCTCCCGTCAAGCGCCGCCGGCGGCGTCCATCGCCGGCGAGCCGCTCTCGCCGCTTCCCGTCGCCGCCAGCCGCTCCAGCTTGCGGCGCTCCAGCGGTAGCGTCAGCCGGCACTTGACCAGCCCGGCAGCCTGGCGCAGGTTGGCCCGGCGCGGAATGGTGCGAGTCAGCGCGCGGCCCAGCTCCGCGCGGTACTTGCGCGAGCGGAACTCCTTGTGCAGCACCACATGGAGCTGGCGGTAGAACTCGGTCGAGTACGTCCCGCGATAGAGCATCGCCAGGTCATTGGAGTCGAGCCAGTTCTGCTTGACGCCGAGCTGCTCCCGCACCCGCTCGTGGAACGCCGTGCCGGGTAGCGGATAGGAAACCGACATGCCGATGTCGTCCGGCCGGCAGTCGCGCACCATCTGCAGGGTGCGCTCGATGTCCTCGCGCGTCTCGCCGGGATAGCCGAACTGCAGGAAGAAGCCCACCTCGATCCCGGCGGCGCGCAGCCGGCGGCTCACCTCGTAGATCTGCTCGACGCGCGTACCCTTGTCCATGGCGTCGAGGATCTTCTGCGAGCCGGATTCGGCTCCGACCCAGACGGTGCGCGCGCCGGCCCGCCGCAGCGCGTCGATGGTGTCGCCGCGCAGCAGCAGATCGACCCGGTTGAGGCATTTGAAGGGCACGCGCGAGCCCTGTTCCTCGACCAGCGCGGCGAAGCGCTCCACCCAGCCCGGCTTCAGCCCCATGATGTCGTCCACGAACCAGATGTGATCGGGGCGGTAGGTCTCCTTCAGCCACTTCAGCTCGGACGCCACGTTCTCCGGACTGCGCGCGTGGTAGCGCTGGCCCCAGATTGGCTTGGCGCACCAGTTACAGTGGAAAGGGCAGCCACGCGTGGTGACCATGTTCATCGAGTAGTAGCCGTGGCGCTCGCGCCAGATGCGCTGGTAACGCGGGATATCGACCAGATCCCAGGCGGGGAAGGGGAGTGCGTCGAGGTCGCGCAGGTCGGGCCGGCGCGGCGCGCAGACCAGCATTCCGTTGGCTGGATCGCTGAACACCAGCCCCTGAATCGACTCCAGCGGGCTGTCGGCGCGGCCGGTCAGCCGGTCGAGCAGCTCGCCGAGCGTCGCCTCGCCCTCGCCCTGGATGACGTAGTCGGCGCCGCGCGCCAGGTATTGCGCCGCGTGGTCGGTGGCGTCGGCGCCGCAGACGACGACGGTGCAGCCGGACGCGCGTGCCATCGCGATCATGGTGAAGGCCGCGTCGCGCATGCGCAGCAGGCACATCTTCGAGAGGTAGTTGAAGTTGTCCTCGAACAGCACGGCGAAGCGGGGCCGCTCGCGCGCCAGCGCCGCTTGCCACTCCGCTTCGGACGCGGCAAGCATGGCGTCGAAGAGGGCCACGTCGTAGCCACGCTGGCGCAGGTATGCCGCGGCGTAGAGCGTGCCGAGCGGCGGGTAGGGCTGCATGGCCTCGTAGAGCTTGGTGTCGAAATGCAGGTAGTACGACTGGCCGAAGAGGACTTCGCTCATGGCTCCCTCCAGCCTTGGCCGTCGTCGCCCGCCAGCGCCGGGGTTCGCCTGGCGAAGGCTTCCAGGATCAGCTGGCCGTGGTCGTGGACGTGCCCCTTGCACCAGTCGAGGGTGAAGGAGGCTTCGGCGTGGCCGCGCGCCTCGGCCCGGAAGCGCCGCAGCTTGCGCCCGCTCTCCCAACGCTCGAGCGCCGTGCCGGCCGGCGTGCGCAGCGCGCTCTCGGCCAGGGCGCGGGCCGGGCGCGCGGTGGGCCGGGCGCGCAGATCGCGCGGCATGGCCGCCGCGTTGGGCAGGTAGTCGAAGACCCAGGGGTTGAGCTGCCGGAAGCGCGCGTAGGTCTCCAGCCCGGCCAGCGGGATCATCTGGGCGATCTCGTGCGCGCTGTAGAGATCGCCGTCGTCCAGCGCCAGCGCCCGCTCCGAGAGCAGGTAGTTGGGGCAGATGGTGTCGCCCAACCGCGCCGCGGCGTGTACGACGCCGAGGATCAGCGCGCGGCAGAGCCAGAGCCGCCGATGCTCGGTCACCACGAAGAAGTCGATGTCCGACTCGGGCCGCACGTTGTCCATCGCCAGCTCGCCGGTCACCGCCACCAGGCGCACGAAGGGGAGGCTGGCGATCAGCCGGCCGTAGCGCAGCGCCCGTGGCCAGACGCGCGCGGCGCGCTCCCGCCGCTCCAACCGCGCCGCGACCGCGGCCTCGCGCCCCGGCAGCGCGTAGTAGCCGTCGCGCACGACCAGCCGCCCGGCCGGCACCAGCTCGTGCTCGATCCCGGTGCGCACCGAATCGCGCGACACGGCGAGACCAATGAGATAACGGTGTATCTCCGGCAGCGTCAGCGGGTAGTCGAAGATGTCGGCATAGGCCACCGTGTGTAAGATAGCCGCCGCTAGCGCGTCGCTTGAACCGGGAGATGGCTGCGATGCGATTGACGTAGCTTCAAACCGGATGGCACTCATTCTGGTCACCGGATTCCCGACCTGCTGCTTGCCCCTGAAAACCCTCTGTATCCCTACGCCGTCGCGCGTGCAGCGGATTGTACGGGAGTATGAGCGAATCGGGAAGAGGGGTGCTGCGATTGGGGTAGCTAGCCGCGCAGGATAATGATGAAGGCGATGGCCAGGAGGCCGACCAGTGACACCGCGGCGGCGGAGAGGACGATCGAGCGCTCGGCCGGCTGGAACGTGCGCCGCTCGATGCGGCGCACGTTGCCGCGGTAGCGCCGACCACCGGTGACAGTGACCACGATCCCCGTCAGGACCAGCGTGACCGCGAGAATGCGCACCAGCGGGAAGCCGGGCTCCACGTCATGCGTCAAGAACTGCGCCGCCCCGAGCCCGAGCGCGATCAACCCGGTGCCGGTGCGCAGCCAGGCCAGGAAGGTGCGCTCGTTCGCCAGATGGGTGCGCGCCCGGCTCTCCGGGTCGGCTTGCGCGATCGGCTCGTCGTCGTTCACGCCCACCCTCGCGTCCTCTCGCTATCGCGGCACGCCGGCAAACGCCG
>DASSHC010000062.1:0-9128 GCA_035693105.1 Thermomicrobiaceae bacterium
GAGCGCCCAGTTGGCGCGCACTAAATACTCGCGCGAGCTGGCGGGGTCGAAGCGGTACTCGTCGAGCGAGAGCCAGCCCAGCCGCTCCTGCATCGGCGCGACCAGCTCGTCGAAGCTGAAGGCCGGATCGAGGGCGGTAAAGAGGAACTTGCTCCAGGACTTCAGTGGCACCTGGGGCAGGTTGTCCGCTTCACTGGGAAAGCCGGCGACGCCCTCGAACTCGGGCATCGAGAGGAAGCGGCCGTCGAGCGCGAAGCGGCGCCCGTGGTAGCGGCAGCGTAGCACCTGGGCGTGGCCTTCCCCCTCGACCACGATGTTGCCGCGGTGGGTGCAGACGTTGGAGAGGCAGTGGAGGCAGTCGTCGGCGTCGCGCGTCAGCAGCAGCGGCTCGTCGACGCAGCCCTCCAGCATGGTCCAGGGGAGCACCTGGCCGGGGTGGCGCACGCGGTCGCTGTCGGTCACGAACTGCCAGCTGCGGGCGAAGATGCGCTCGCGCGCCAGCTCATAGTAGCGCGGATCGCCGTAGATCTCGGCCGGCAAGGTGGAGGCGCGCTCGATGGCCGCGTCGATCTCCCAGGCAGGCCAGGCGCCGTCCCGCTTCTCGCTCATGGACTTCCCCCTTCACGCGTCTTGCGGCAGTATACGCTGCCAAAGCGTCCGGCGCCCCCGCGCGACCATTGGGAGACCGGCGCTTCGTAGCGTATGGTTAGCTTTGTGGTGGATTCTGCCACTCCGGTGGCGCCGTGCGTCTATGGGAGAGGAATGACCGATGGCAGAAGGGCGAGTGAGCGTGCCGGAGCCTACGACACGGCAGGAGCACGATCTGGTGGGCGAACGCGCGGTGCCGGCCGCGGCCTACTACGGGGTGCATACGCTACGGGCGCTCGAGAACTTCCCGATCACCGGCACGCCGATCTCGATCTATCCGGAGCTGGTCAAGGCGCTGGCCGCCGTCAAGGAGGCCGCCGCGCTGGCCAACCGCGAGCTGGGTCTCCTGCCGCCCGAGAAGGCGGACGCCATCGTGCGCGCGGCCGAGGAGATCCGCCAGGGTGCGCTGCTTGACCAGTTCGCGGTCGACGTGATTCAGGGCGGCGCCGGCACCTCGACCAACATGAACGCCAACGAGGTCATCGCCAATCGCGCGCTGGAGCTGCTGGGCCACCAGCGCGGCGAGTATGGCTACCTGCATCCGGTGGAAGACGTCAACATGAGCCAGAGCACCAACGATGTCTATCCCACGGCGATCAAGGTCGCGCTGCAGGTGATGATCGGCGAGCTGGCGGCGGCGATGGGCGTGCTGCGGAGCGCCTTCGAGGCCAAGGCAGCCGAGTTCGCCGACGTGTTGAAGATGGGCCGCACGCAACTGCAGGACGCGGTGCCGATGACGCTGGGCCAGGAGTTCGGCGCCTTCGGCATCATGATCGGCGAAGATGAGGAGCGGCTGCGCGAGGCCGCGCTCCTGATTCGCGAGATCAACCTGGGCGCCACCGCCATCGGCACCGGCATCAACACCCACCCCGACTACGCCGAGCTGGCGCGCGGCCACCTGGCTCAGATCACCGGCATCCCGTTGATCACCGCCGCCAATCTGGTCGAGGCCACCCAGGACGCCGGCGCCTTCGTGCAGCTCTCGGGCGTGCTCAAGCGCATCGCGGTCAAGCTCTCCAAGATCAGCAGCGACCTGCGGCTCCTCTCCTCCGGGCCGCGCGCCGGGCTGGGCGAGATCAACCTGCCGGCGGTGCAGGCCGGCTCCAGCATCATGCCGGGCAAGGTCAACCCGGTGATCCCGGAGGTGGTCAACCAGATCGCCTACGAGGTCATCGGCAACGACGTGACGGTCAGCTTCGCCGCCGAGGGCGGGCAGCTCCAGCTCAACGCCTTCGAGCCGATCATCGCCCACTCCCTCTTCGGCAGCCTGCAGCACCTGCGCGCCGGCTGCCTGACGCTGGCCGAGCGCTGCGTGCGCGGCATCACCGCCAACCGCGACAAGCTGCGCCAGAGCGTCGAGCACTCGATCGGCATCGTGACCGCGCTCAACCCCTACATCGGCTACGAGAATGCCACCCGGATCGCGCAGGAGGCGCAAGCGACCGGCCGCGGCGTGGCCGAGCTGGTGCTGGAGCACGGCCTGATGACCAAGGAGCAACTCGACAAGATCCTGCAGCCGGAGGTGCTGACGCGCCCGCGTCCGGCCCTCTCCGCTGATTGGGCCGCCAGGCGCGACGAATCGCGCTGAGCAGCCATCGTGCGTAGGGCCGCCGCGGAGGAGTGAGCAAGCCGCGGCGGCCTCTCGACGTTGATGCGGCGGCATACCACTAACTCAGCCGGTCTTGGAAATTGAGGAAATATCCTGATGCTCCGTGGCGGGGACGCGCGGGGTTGATGGAGACTGAGGAATGAACCTCATGCTCCGTGGCCTGTGGCGCGCAGGGCTAATGGGATTTGCGGAATTAACCTCATGCTCCGTCGCCGGGGGCGCGCCGGGCTAAAGCCGCAGCGCTAGCAAGCGAAGCCTGTTGAAACAGGCTAAGATCGAGATGGCGTACGCCAGGTTATTGCCGCAAACGCCATAAGCCGCAGCGCTCGCAGACGAATCCATCTGAAGCCGGCTGAAGATCTCTTCTAGACCGGTCTATCAATTTTGATGGGCAGTCATTGTGCCCCATCGCGAACCTCAGCCTGTTGCAAGAGGCTTCGATTGCTAGCGCTGCGGCTTTAGCCCGGCGCGACCCCGGCGACCGAACAGAGGGTTAACTCCGCAACCTCCATCAGCCCGCGCGTCAGGCGACACGCAGGCTGCCGGGCAGCCGCCAACGGGGTCACGCGAGCGGGCGAATGATGGCGGAGTACTGAGCCCGCCATTGTCATGGAGGCCGCATCCGAAGCATCGTCGCTGGTGTTCAAGTACCACGGTGCTCCACGACCGAAAGAGATCCATCGCCGCGGCTCAGGATGACAAACGGGCGAAATACACTGAACGATGCTCGACTGGCGGCTGTGAAATTCTTGTTCGCTCACCTCAGTTCCCCCGCGTGCCTGGCGGCAGGCTAGACGTGAGCAAAGTGAGTAGCGAATGAGCAGGTTGTGGGCTTGCGTTTTGATGTTCGGGAGGATAATCTAGCGCCAGGCTTGAATTCACGATGACTCGACTCCCGGGCGAACCAGGGGTTCCATGGGTCTTTCTCGTGTCGCAGGCGACGTGAGATGGAGCCACGCCGGCACCGATGGGTTCGCGCAGCCGGAAAGCGCGCGCCGTCGCGCTCACAGAGGAGACGCGCAACGATGACCTCCATCCAGCGGTCGTCCGCCGAACAGGTGCTCTGGTTCGACGAGCCGGCTTGCGCCGACCCGGACCAGGTGGGCGGCAAAGCGTCGCAGTTGGCGCGGCTGTCCCGCTTTTATCCGGTGCCGCCCGGCTTCTGCCTGCCGGCGCCATTGGTCGCCGCGGCGCTGGCGTCCACCGATCCGCGCGCTCGACTGCTGGAGATCGTGGGACCGGCCTACGCCAAGCTGACGCGACTGGCCGAGGTCGAGCGTGCACGCGTCGCCGTGCGCTCCTCGGCCCTCGACGAAGACGGCGCTCAGAGCTCCTTCGCCGGGCAGCACGAGAGCTACCTCAACCTGACCGGCGACGATCAGATCGCCGAGGCGGTGCTGCGCTGCTGGGACTCCGGCAGCTCCGAGCGCGCTCTGGCCTACCGCGCGCAGTTCGGGCTGGCGGGCGACACTCTCCGGCTGGCGGTGCTGGTGCAACAGCTCGTCCAATCCGATGTCTCGGCGGTGGTCTTCAGCGCCAACCCGGTCACCGGCGCGCGCGACGAGATCGTGGTCACCGCCACGCTGGGGCTGGGCGAGAGCCTGGTCGGCGGCACCGTGACGCCCGACACCTGGACCGTCGCCAAGGATGGCCTAACGGTTCGCTCCGAGCTGCTGGGCGACAAGCGGCGCATGACGATCGCGACCGCGGCGGGCACCCAAGAGGTCGATGTCCCCCATCTGCTGCGCCGGCCCCCGTGCCTCAGCGCTACGCAGGTTACCGAGCTAGCCGGCCTGGCCGCCTCGCTCGAGCAGTTCAATGGCTGGCCGGTCGATGTCGAGGCCGCCTACAACCGGGGACGCCTCTACCTCTTGCAGTGCCGTCCGATCACGGCGGGGTTGCAGGCGAAGGGAGGCGGCGCAGCCTAGGGCGGAGCTTTCGCCGGCGGTGGCGCCGGTGCGTGTTCGAGCACGATCGTTGGGAACGAGTGGAGGCTACGATGGAGACAATGGATCCCAGCGCGACCAGGAAACCGGGCGCCACGCCCGCCGACGCTGACCTGGAGCAGCCGAGCGACGAGCAGGCGTTCTGGATGGCCGATCCGATGCATTTCCCCACTCCGCTGACGCCGCTGGATGCCTCGGTGGACGCGATCTTCCACAACATCGGTTTCCGCCGCGCGGCCGAAGCCTACGACCTCCCCGTGCGCTACCATATGCGCCGCTTCCACGGCTACCATTACTACACCATGAAAATGCTTCCGCTGCCGCCCGAGCAGTTGCAGGCGCTGGGCAAGAGCGCCGAGCACAAGCTCCAGGCCGCTATGGGCAGCCAGCGCCGCGACTGGGAGGAGCGCTACCTGCCGGAGATCCGCCGCCAGATCGCGGAGACCGAGCAGATTGACTTCGACGCGGCCAGCACCGAGCAACTGGCGCGCTTCGTGCAGGAGGCCGGCGAGCGCCTCGCGCGCCAGTGGGAGATCCACTTCCTGATCGCGATGCCGATGCTGATCTCCCAGAGCGTCTTCGAGCAGTTCTACCGCGATGTCTTCGGCGAGACCGACGCGCTCAACGTCTACCGCCTGCTGCAGGGGCTCGACAACCTCACTGTCCAGTACGGACGCGACCTCTGGCAGCTCAGTCGCCAGGCGCGCCAGGACCCCGAGGTGCTGGCGGTGATCCAGCAGCGCGAGCCGGCCGAGATCGTGGGCGTGCTGAAGGAGACCGAGGCCGGGCGCCGCTTCCTGGCCGCTTTCGATGCCTGGCTGGAGCGCAACGGCCACCGCGGCAATATCCTCGGCGTCAGCGAGCCCTTCTGGGTCGAGGACCCGACGCAGGTCATCGGCATGCTCAAGGACTACGTGGCGCGCACCGACTACGACCCGGCGGCCGAGCACGCGCAGCTCGCGGCGGCGCGCGAGGAGGCGGTGGCCGCGGCCCGCGCCCGCCTGATCGACTACCCGGCACAGGTCGGCGAGCAGTTCGAGTTCCTGCTGAAGGCCGCTCAGGAGGCGGTGGTCATCAGCGAGGATCACGCCTTCTGGATCGACTTCCGCGCGCTCTACGAGCTGCGCCGGGTAGTGGTCGCGGCCGGCAAGCGGCTAGCCTCCCTGGGCGTCATCGCCCAGCCGAGCGACATGATCGAGCTGAGTCTGGACGAGCTGGTGACCGCGCTGACCAGCCCCAGCGCGCGGGACTGGCGCGCGCTTGTCGCCGAGCGGACGCGGGAGATGGAGGAGTTCGCGCGCACCCCACCAGCACCGACCATTGGCACGCCGCCCGCCGGCCCGCCGCCGGATGATCCGGTCAGCCAGGCGATGGGGCGCTTCTTCGGCGCGCCGCCCAAGCCGTCCGAGGAGCCGGGCCTGATCCAGGGTACGCCCGGCTCAAAGGGGACCGCGACCGGTCGCGTCAAGGTGATCCACACGCTGGATGAAGCACACAAGCTGCAGCCGGGCGACATCCTGGTGGTCCAGACCACCACGCCCCCTTGGACCCCGCTCTTCAACACGGCGGCGGCGGTCGTCACCGACACCGGCGGCGTGCTCAGCCACTGTGCGGTCGTGGCCCGTGAGTACGGCATCCCGGCGGTGGTCGGCACCGGCATGGCGACGGTGATACTCCAGGATGGGGATCGGGTGGCGGTCGACGGCGGCGCCGGCATCGTCCGAATCATCGGTGGCTAGCCAGCCGAGCCGCCAGCACACCACCAGCCGCGGCGCCGGCTGACCACGACCGGGCTCGCGGCGACTGGCGCCGCGAAGCACGTCAACAACATCGAGGGACAGTTGTCCCATGTTCCCTAGGAGGCCGTATTGGTTTCAATCGAACCAGCCGAGCGCCGGATTCCCATTCAGCCGGACTTCCCGGTCACCTGGGAGGAGCCGGGCGACGAGCAGCAGTTCTGGACCATGGACCTGATGCACTTTCCCCGCGCGGTCCTCCCGCTCGAAGAAGCGGCGATTCGGCTCATGTACAACCGCGGCCTCGACACAACCGGGGCAGCTTTGGACATGCCAATTCGCCTGGTGGTGCGGCGCTTCGGCGGCTACCACTACCAGGCAATCGTCCCGCGTGGCGCCGGCCCGGAGGAGATGGAGGCGCTCGGCGCCAGCTTTGAACGCAAGATCGGCGCGGCCATGGCGTCGCTGCGCCAGGACTGGGAGAACCGCTATCTCCCGGAGGTGCGGCAACTGGTCGAAAGCTCAGCGGCGCTCGACTACGAGGCGGCCGATCTTGCTAAGCAGGCCGAGTACCTCAACACGGTCATCGAGCGCAGCGCGCGCCTCTGGGTGATCCACTTCCTGCTCGTGCTTCCGATCCATATGGCGCGGAGCCTCTTCGAAGAGTTCTACCGCGAGATCTTCGACGAGAGCGACCCCTTGAAGGCCCTGCGGCTCCTCCAGGGGCTCGATAACCTGACGCTCCAAATGGGCCGCGAACTCTGGCAACTGAGCCGAGCCGTGAAGGCATCACCGGATGTCCTCGCGATCTTCCAGACGCGAGCGCCGGGTGAGGTCGTCGCGGCGCTGGGGGACTTGGCGCCAGGGCACGCCTTCCTGGCCGACTTCCACCGCTGGCTGGAGCAGTGGGGGTACGGGAGCGCCAGCCTCGGCATCACCACTCCGACCTGGATCGAGAACCCGACCGACGTCATCCGCATGCTCCAGGACTACCTCGCACGCGGCGATCACGATCCCGCGCGCGAGCAGGAGCAGCCCGCCGCCGACCGCGAGGTGGCCGTGGCGGAGGCGCGAGCCAAGCTGGAGAACTACCCCGAGCCGGTTCGTGAGCAATTCGAGGCATTCCTCACGATGGCGCAGGACGCCAATGTCATCCACGAGGATCACAATCACTGGATCGACTTCCGCGGCAACTACGAGCTGCGACGTGTCGCCCTCGCCACCGGCCGCAAGCTCGCCGCGGCCGGCGTGCTCGGCTCGGCCGACGATGTCGAGTACCTCACGCTCGACGAGTTGCACGAGGCCGCCGCGAACCCGACTGGGCGTGACTGGCGGTCGCTCGCCGCCGAGCGCGCGACGGAGATGGAGCGCTACCGCGCACTCACCCCACCGGCAGCCATCGGCTCCATGCCGCCCGGCCCACCGCCGGACAATGCGCTGGCCCGAACGTTTGGGAAGTTCTTCGGCGTCCCGCCGCAGCCCTCGACGGAGGCGGACACAATCAAGGGAGCTGCTGCCTCGGCGGGAACGATGGTTGGCCCGGTCAAGGTGCTCCGCTCGCTGGCGGATGCCGACAAGCTCCAGCAGGGCGATGTCATGGTGGTCACGACCACGACGCCGCCCTGGACGCCGCTCTTCAACACCGCCGGCGCGGTGGTGTCTGACACCGGCGGCATGCTCAGCCACTGCGCCGTGGTGGCGCGGGAGTACAGCATTCCGGCGGTGGTCGGCACCGGCGTCGGGACGCGGGTGCTGCATGATGGCCAGTTGGTCGAAGTAGATGGCACGGCCGGCACCGTGCGGATCGTTAGTGGATAGCGCTCCGACCTCCCAGCGCACCGTCATCGGAGCAGCGGCGCTCAGCGCGATGCTGGCGCCGCTCAACTCCACCATGATCGTGGTCGCCCTTCCGGCGCTGCTGCATCAGTTCGATCGCTCGCTGGCCTGGGGCTCCTGGATCATCATCTCCTACCTGGTCGCCATGGCGACCGTGCAGCCGCTCTCCGGCAGCCTGGGTGACCGGATGGGGCGGCGCCGGCTGATGCTGCTGGGGCTGGTCGCCTTCCTGGCCGCCAGCCTGCTAGCGGCGCTGGCCTGGAACATCGAGATCCTACTGCTGGCGCGCACCGCGCAGGCGATCGCCGGAGCGATCGCCATCCCCAATGGGGCGGCGCTGGTGCGTGCGGAGCTGCCGGTAAAGCGACAGGCGAGCGCGCTGGGGAGCATCGGCGGCGCCGTCGCCATCGCCGCCGGGCTCGGCCCGACGCTCGGCGGGCTGCTGACCGACCTGGCCGGCTGGCGCTGGATCTTCGCCGCCAACGTGGTGCTGATCCTCCCGGCGCTGGCGCTCCTGCTGCGACTCTCCGACCGCCCCGTGACCGGCCCGGCGCGCCGCTTCGACCTACTCGGCGCCACGCTGCTCACCACCACGCTGGTGACGCTGGTGCTTGCGGTCACGCTGCTGCAGGTGCCGGCGTCGCCCCGCGCGCTCTCGGCCGCGCTGGCCGTGCTCGGGCTGGCCGGGGGCGCCGCGCTGCTGCGGCACATCCCGCGCAGCTCGCATCCCCTGGTCAGCCCCGCCCTCTTCCGCGCGCCGGGCTACGCCGCCGCCGTCTTCGGCGTGCTGCTGACCAATCTCGCCATGTACACCGTCCTCCTATCGCTGCCGCTCTTCCTGGCGGCCGACGCCGGCTGGAACCCCGGCGCCACCGGGCTGCTCCTCTCGGGGTTGTCGTTGCAGATGGTCATCTTCTCGCCGCTCGGAGGGCGGCTGGCCGATGGCCGTGGCTTTCGCCTGCCGGCCGCGCTCGGCGCGTCGCTGATCCTGCTCGGCCTGCTGCCGCTACTGGCGATCTCGACGACCTGGGGCTGGCCGATGTACCTGGGCGCGCTGATCCTGATCGGCACCGGCACCGGTCTCGCCACCGCGCCGATCCAGGCCAGCGCGCTGCTGGCGGTGCCCGCCGCGCAGGCCGGCCAGGCCTCGGGCTTCTACTCGACCATGCGCTACCTCGGCAGCATCGCCGGCTCGACCCTGATGGCCGCGCTCCTGGCTGGTGAGCACCCGGCGCTCGGGCACGTGCGCGCGCTCTACGCCCTGCTCTGTCTGGCCGCCGTGGCCGCCATCGTGGTCTGTACTCAGTTACCCGGCGCGACGCGCGCGAGCACCCAGCCGGAATCCCTGGCCAC
>DASSHC010000063.1:0-7645 GCA_035693105.1 Thermomicrobiaceae bacterium
GCCGCCTGCCGGCCTCCACGGAGGATCTGTTGGATGAGCGTGATCTCATTCAGCGTTTCGATCGGCACGGGCAACAGACCTACCTCCCCGTGCTGCTCCTACATCTCTCGGATGCACGTTTCGATGTGGATCTTACAGGAAGGCAGTCAGGGGGTGTTAGATGCCTTCTGGACGCGGCACAGTGAGCTCGAGGTTCCTCAGCACCTGTGTCTCCGGTGATTTCGGGGCGCTAACGACACTTCACGAATAGTCCTGCGGCAAGGTCACCGCCTCTATACTAACAATTTGGAAGTCGGCAAAAGGTGATGTCGACGCGGGCCGAATAGACTTCCGATCGGAGATGTTACAGTTCTCGACGAGGGTGTGGTCGCGTCCGACACGCGGCTTTTGGTCCGACAGGAGGGAGTGACCCACGATGTGCTTCTCCGACAGCGCGCGTGTGCCCGAGCCACCGATCAAGGGTGAGGTCGGCCAGCACGGCGATCTGACGCTGACCGCGAGCGACGGCAACAAGCTGATGGCCTACGCCGCTCGCGCCGGCCAGTCGCGCGGCATCGGCCTGGTGATCCTGCCCGATATCCGCGGGCTGCACAACTACTACAAGGACCTCAGCAACGCCTTCGCCGGCACCGGCATCGACACCGTCGCCATCGACTACTTCGGCCGCACCGCCGGCCACGGCGAGCGCACCGACGACTGGGACTACCGCCCGCACGTGGCGCAGACGACGCCCGAGGGCGTGGCGCTCGATACCGGCGCGGCGGTCGCCTACCTGCGCTCGCCCGAGGGCGGTAAAGTCGAGAAGATCTTCACCGTCGGCTTCTGCTTCGGCGGCTCCTGCTCCTGGAACCAGGCGGCGGCGGGCCACAACCTCTCCGGCTCGATCGGCTTCTACGGCCGGCCGGAGCGCTCCGAGCCGTTCATCGCCGAGATGGCCAACCCGCTTCTGATCCTGATCGCCGGGGCGGACCGGGGCATCCCCGGCTCGGCCTACGTCGAGTTCGACCACGAGCTGAACCGGGCCGGGGTCAAGCACGAGATGCACACCTACCCGGGCGCGCCGCACTCCTTCTTCGACCGCACCTTCGCCGAGTGGCAGGACGCCTGCCAGGACGCCTGGCAGCGGATGCTCGGCTTCATCGACCAGAACGCCTAGCGTCCGCCGATCGTGTGGGTTGATCTGCCCGGGGCGGCACAGGGCCGCTCCGGGTCGCTCGTGATCGGCATCTGATGAAGGTCGGTGTCAACTTGCTGAACTACGGCCCGGGGGCCAGCCCCGAGTCGCTGCTGCGCTGGAGCCGGCTGGCCGAAGCCCTCGGCTATCACTTCCTGATGATCTCCGACCACGTCGCCCTCACCCCGGATGTCGCCAAAACCTACCCCGCGCCCTTCTACGACCCGTTCCTCAGCCTCGCCTGGCTGGCCGCGCGGACGCGCACGGTCGAGCTCGGCACTACCGTTATCATCCTCCCCTACCGGCATCCGCTCCAGGTCGCCCGGCTCGCCAGCAACCTCGACCAGCTCAGCGGCGGGCGCTTCATCTTCGGCGTGGGCGTCGGCTGGGCGGCGCAGGAGTTCGCGGCGCTGGGGCTGCCGCTGGAACAGCGCGGCGCGATGACCGATGAATACCTGGAGGTGATCCTGGCGACCTGGGCCGGTGAGGTTGCCTCCTATCACGGCCGCTTCGTCGACTTCGACGCGGTGGAGACTGGCCCGCCGCCACTCCAGCGTCCACATCCGCCGCTCTGGGTCGGCGGCAACGGTCCCGCCGCCCGGCGCCGCGCCGTGCGCTTCGACGCCGCCTGGCACCCGATCAGCATCCGGCTCCCCTGGTTGCGCGACGAGGCGCTCCCCGATCTGCGCCGGGTGGCCGAGGCGGCCGGCAAGCCGGTCCCCGCGCTCTGCCCGCGCATCCGCCTCCACCTCACCCAGCGGTCGCTCGACGAGGCCGAGCGCCGGGCCGGCGAGGGGACGTTCGCACAGGTGCGCGCCGACCTCCAGGAGCTGGACGAGCTGGGCGCCACGTACGTCCTGCTCGACACCTACCGTGGTAACCCGGCCGATACGCTCGACCACGAGCACGCCTGGGCCATGCTGGCCACCCTCGCCGAGCAGGCGCTCGACCTCCCGAATCAGGGGCTGCGCTAGAGCGTCGGTCAAGTCATCGGCCTGGGCGCATTGGCCGTGATCTCCGACGATCGCTGCCCGTCGATACCGAAGAGAGATCCTTCGCTGCGGCTCAGGATGACACGGAAAGCAGCGGCCTCTGCCCTGTCATCCTGAGGCCGCAGCCGAAGGATCTCCCCAATGTACCGGGTGCCACGCCATTACTTGACCGATGCTCTAGCGTGCGGTTCTGACGCATCGTGGCGCGGGTCGTCGTGCCACCGCCGCTGCTCTGGGTGCGCGCCAACCAGCCAACGGACCGGGATCAGCCCGGCGTTGGCGCTGGACGCGGCTTCCAGCTGTCCCGTCTGCTTCAGAAGCGCCGCGGAGAAACTGAAACAGACTGGAACGCGTTTGCGTCTTCTAAACCCGAACGTGCTCTGATACGATCGTTGTGCGTAGCTACTGAACCAGACTCAACTCGCAAAGCGGCGCGCGGGACAGGTTGAGATCCGCGTGCTCATGCGCTTCGCCTACTGGCGGCGTGATTGGCCGAAAGGCCGTTCGTGCCGCCTGACGGCCCCGTGCGCCCGGCGCCCGACGAATGCCGCATCGTCTGAGAAGGGAGGTGCCAGGCAGGAATCTGAAACCGCCGTGCGTCTTGATCTCCGCAGCATCAGGGAGGGAAGAGATCATGCGACTGCGAGGAACGCACATCCTGCCGCGACTCTTCGCGGCGCTTAGCCTGAGTGTCATGCTCGTCGCCGGGGCGCTTGCCAGTTTCGCGGCCGCCCCAGCGCTGGCGGCTACGCCATCCGTCGATGTGTTCGTCGGCTATGCCGACAATCTGCGCGCCAACCCAGCGAACTTCCCAACGCCGTGGACTGACCCCGAGATCATCTTCCTCGGCTGTACCAACTGTACCTATGACGCGGGGGCGGTCAGAATCGCTAACAATACCCTCTCGTCCGTGACGGTCAATGCTCTTGCAATTCGGATGGATACGTGCGTCTTCGCGCTCTGGTCATCAGCACTGCCGCTGTCGCTTGCCCCGGGTCAGCAGTTGATCGTGACCCAGACGGCTGACGGCGCGGATAGCGGCTGCACCTCGAACGGACACATGGATACCTCGGACGTTGGCCCGGGCGGCCAGGGGTGGGCAGGCCGTTGCGACAATTCTGGGATCATTCCCGAGGTCGACGTAACGATCGATGGCGTCTCCTCCAGCATTCCAGATACCGGTCGCGTCCTCAACACTGGGGGCGTGGACAAGGCAGATTGCTTTGGCGGCGCCAATGAGTCCACACAATGGGTGCCGATCCAGTCCAACCCCTGTGAGAGTGCCTCGCTCACCCTCGATCCCAGTAGCCAAACGGCCTACCTCGGCGATCAAGCGTCAGTGACCGCCACGCTGGTCAACGGCTGTAACGATCCCCTCCAGGGCGCCACGGTGAACTTCACCGTCATCTCCGGGCCGAACGCGGGCGTCAACGGATCGGCGCCGACCGACCGTGACGGTCACGCGACCTTCAACTACGCGGGGAGCGTGACCGGGCAGGACACGGTGATAGCCGAAGTCGATAACCCCGTCGGGGCGATCTTCTCCAACAGTGTCACCGTCGATTGGCAGAAGATGCCGACCACGCTGGTCTACCACACCGTCACGACCGGCGACTTCGGCGACGTGGCGAGCGTCTCGGCGACCCTGACTGACGTCCATAACAACCCGGTCGCCAATGAGCCCGTGACCATCACGCTCAACGGCAGCGAATCCTGCCAGGCCAATACCGACACCAACGGTGTGGCGGCCTGCTCGATTACGCCGGGAGAGCTGCCGGGCGGGAGCTACCAGATCACCGCCAGCTTCGCCGGAGATGCCACGCATCTCGGCAGCGACGCTACGCCCGTCGCCTTCGACGTCACGAAAGAAGAGACCGCCACGGTCTTCACCGTTACCAGCGCCACCAGCAGCGACTACAATGACCCGGCGATCGTCTCGGCGACGGTGACCAGCGACGACGGCGTGCCGGTCGTCAACGAGCCGGTCACCTTCACCCTCGACGGCGTCGATCAATGCGCCGGCACCACCGACAGCACCGGCCTTGCATCCTGCCAGCTCACGCCGAGCGAGCAGGCAGGCACCTACACTTTGACCGCGCATTTCGACGGCAATGCCTACTACCTGGCCAGTGACGTATCGGCCCCGTTCCAGGTGACGCTGGAGGAGACGTCGCTGGCGATCACCTCCTCCAACACGCTGGCGACCGGCGCGACGACGGTCAGCGCCCGGCTGCTGGAGGACAACGACCCGAACACGCCGATCGCCGGGCGGACCGTGAGCTTCACCGCCGTCAGCAACGACGACGGTACGACCTACCAGGGTAGCGGCACTACCGGCACCGATGGTGTCGCCAGCGTCGATCTGCAGCTACCGCCCGGCGACTACCTGCTGACCGCGCATTTCTCCTCGGACGGCTTCTACCAGCCGGCCGATGCCGCGGCTCAAGCCCACCTCTACGTCTACGCGCCGACCGGCTTCAGCATCTGGGGCGGCAACGGCGGCGGCACGGCCGCCAGCCCGAACGTCACCCTCGGCGGCGACTACCTCTTCTGGGGCGCGCAGTGGGCCAAGCAGGTGACCGGCGGCGACTACCAAGCCACTAGCAGCTTCAAGGGCTATGCGAATTCCTTGTCGGCTGACGGCTCCGGCTGGACGACCGACCCCGGCAATTCGAGCAGCCCGCCGTCCAGCGTGGCGAGCTACATCGGGGTCATCGTGACGACCGATGTTCAGCAGGACGGCAGTGCCATCTCCGGCAACGTAGCCGAGCTGGTCGTCGTCAAGGTGGATAACCCATCCGGCTACCTGCCTGATCCCGGTCATCCGGCGTCCGGCGTGGTGCTGGCGGTGGTCCACTAGCCGCGGCTCGCGAGCCTTTCTGCTCGCGTTCATCATGACCCCGCTCGGCCACCAGGCCGAGCGGGGTCTTTTGGAACCGTACCGGCCTGCGGTGAGCTATTGCCCTCGCCTGTAGGCGAGGGCGGCAACAGAAACGCACCGGGCGCGGTTCATTGCGCGCCACCTGAACGCTCGCTCATCTCGATCTGCATGCTCGAGTTTCTACGTAGCCAGGCGATACCGGCCGCGAAGAGGGCGGCGCCCACCAGGAGCGTCCAGCCAGTGACGCTGAAGACGGCGGCGATGCCGAGCCGGGCGGCGACCAGGCCGAGCGCCAGCGGCGCCAGCGTGCCGCCCAGGCTGCTGGCGCTGGAGTAGACGCCGACCGCCGCGCCGCGCGCCTCGATGCGCGTGTGCTCGGCCACGTAGGTCTGGCCCGAGACCAGATAGGCGCCGAAGGCCAGCCCCTCGCCGGCCAGCAGCACGGTCAGCACTGTCCTGCCGGCGCTGTGGGCCAGGGCGAACATGACCGCCATGTCGAGCACAAGGGCGCCGAGCATGACCGTGGTGCTGCCGATGCGGCGCGAGACCAGGCTGTTCGGCAGGCGGCCGAGCGTCGAGACGAGCGCCCGGATGGCGAAGAGACTGCCGATGGCAGCGGCGGTCAGATGCAGCGTGTCGCCGTAGATCGGGAAGAAGGTCACCACCGCGCCGTTGAAAGTGACGCTCATCAAGAGGCTGCCGAAGCTGACCAGCAGCAGGTCGTGCCGCCGCAGGGTGTAGCCGAGTCCGGCGAGGAGCGCCGGGCGGGCGGCCTGGCGGGCGCGGCCTGTTTGCACCCGGTCGGTCAAGAGCCGCCAGGCGAGCAGCGCGCCGAGCGCGGCCAGCACGGCGCTGACCACGAAGGCGGCCGGCGCGCCGAAGCGCTCGCTCAGTTGCCCGCCGAGGAGCGGCCCGAGGGTGAAGCCGATGCCCATGGCGGTGGCGTAGGCGCCGAAGGCCACGCTGCGCCGGCCCTCGGCCGAGATGTCGCCCAGGTGCGCCGCGCCGATCTGGAAGGTGGCCACGGTGCCGAAGCCGTAGAGCAGCCGCCCGGCGGCCAGCAGCCGGGGCCCGCCCGCCGCCGCGAAGCCGAGCATGGCGACCACGAAGGCCAGCATGCCGGCGATCAGCAGGCGCACGCGTCCGATGCGGTCGGAGGCGATCCCGGCCGGCAGCGAGAGCAGCAGCTGCGAGAGCCCACCGAGCGTGTTGAGCAGGCCGAGCAGCGCCAGCGAGACACCCAGCGAGGCGGCGTAGAGCGAGAAGGTCGGCGCCACGATCCCGGTGCTGACGTCGGCCAGGAAGATCACGCCGCAGAGCGCCAGGATCTCGCGGCTCAGGCTGCCGCTCAACCCGCGCCGCACCCGGCCGGGCGCGCGGTCGGCCGTGTCGACGTCAGGCACGCCCCCGCGTCCTCATCGCGGCTCGTCCGGAACAAGTCGCTCCGCGCCATAGACTCCTGTGGCCGCCTCGGCCGAGACGAGCCCGTTGGCCAGGTCGCGCCGCAGCGCGCGCCGCTCGCGCTCCGCTGGCTCGCCGAAACCCCCGCCGCCCGGTGTGGCCAGCAGCAGGCGGTCGCCGCCTTTGACCACGATCTGCCGCTTGGGATTGATCGGCTGGCCGTTGAGCAGCACGCGGCCGGGCGCGCCGGGGCCGCCGCCGCGCAGACCCGGCGCGGGCTGGCGCAGCCGGTCCGCCAGAAAGGCCGCCGTGACCGGCTGCTCCGCCGTGATGCGCACCTGCAGCTCCTGTCCCAGCCCTCCCCGCTGCCGCCCGGCGCCGCCCGAGTCGGGCCGCAGCGCCTTGCGTTCGACCTCAACCGGCGCCAGCGCCTCCATCACCTCGACCGGCGTATTGGCGACGTTGCTGGGGAAGCTGAGGCTGGAGAGGCCGTCCTGCCGCAGGGAAGCGCCCTGGCCGCCGTTGAGAAAATTGATGCTGCTGAAGGCGCGGCCCCGCTCCTCACCGGTCAGGTGCAGGCACCAGAGGGGCGAGCCGCTGGCCGCCTGGACCGCCGCCGGTGCCACCGGCGCCAGCGCCTGGAAGATCGCCGCCGCCAGGAAGTGTCCGATCAGCGCGCGTCCGCCGACCGGCGCCGGGAAGCGCGGGTTGAGGATGCTGCCTTCCGGCGCGCTGACGCGGATCGGCTCGAACGAGCCCTCGTTGTTGGGGATCGCCGGGCTGGTGATGCACTTGATGGGATAGGCGGTGTAGGCGAAGGTGTAGTTGAGCACCGTGTTGACCGCGTAGTCCACCTGGGACGACGACCCGCTGTAGTCGACCGCGATCTCCTCGCCCGCGATCGTCAGCCGCAGCCGGATGTCGAGCGGCGCGTCGAGCCCGTCCGGGTGGGCCTCGCCCGCGTAGCTGCCGTCCGGCAGGGCGGCGATGGCCCGCCGCATGGCGCGCGAGGAGCGCTCCTGGATCGCCCGCGCCAGCTCGCCCAGGTCCTCCAGCCCCTGCTCGTCCAGCAGCGCCGTCAGCCGCCGGGCCAGCAGCTCGTTGGCGGCGACCTGGGCCAGCAGATCGCCCACCACCTGCTGGGGCACGCGCACGTTGGCCTGCAACAGCTCGAGCAGGAGCTCGTTGCGCGCGCCC
>DASSHC010000064.1:0-4897 GCA_035693105.1 Thermomicrobiaceae bacterium
CCTGCGCCTCCTCCTGCTCGTCTCCGATGGGCGCCCCAACGACTTCGACGGCTACGGCGGGCGCTACGGCATCGAGGATACGCGCCGCGCTCTGCTCGAAGCGCGCCGGCAGGGGATCGCCACTTTCGCCCTGACGATCGACGCCGCGGCGCGCGACTACATGCCCTACATGTTCGGCCGCAACCACTACGTGGTCGTCGAGAACGCGCCCGCGCTCGCCACCCGGCTGGCCGACATCTACCGCCGCCTGACCGTGCCGCAGTAGCCGCCTTCCGGCGGGCGGTAGACTTCAGGCAAGCATGTGCCTGGAGAGAGGAGCCTGATGAACGAGATCGCGCCGCTGAACCAGCCGCCCGCCGAGGACAACGACAACACCGACAGCGATGCCAGCAGCGACGACGCGGGCGCTCTCGTTCCCTTCGCCGGAGAGACCGAGATCGAGGCGGCGGGCATCGGCGAGACGCTGCGCGACGTCGGCTCGCGCCTGCCGGCCTACGCGCGGCTGTCGCAGGGGCTGGTGGCCGCCGGGTTTCTCTCGGCCAACCAGCAGGCCGACATCCTCGGGCCGCTCGGCTACGGGCCGCTGGCGCGCGTCGCGCGCTTCGTGCCGCTGCTCAACCAGCTCACGCGCGTCCTCTCGCTGGTCGGCGCCATCCGCTTCGCGCTGACGCAGTTGGACCCGGAGGTAGCCGAGGAGCACCTGGCGCACGTCGGCCTGACGCGCGCGCAGGTGGAGGCGGACTTCCAGGCGACGCGTGGCCTGGCCGAGCGCATCGCCGCCAGCGGAAGCCAGCAAGCCGCTCACGCCTTTGAAGCGGGCAAGGAGCAGGTCGCGCGGCTGGCCGAGGCGGGCGGTCCAGTCGCCTCCAAAGCGCTGGAGGACGGCGCGCGCGCGGCTGGCAAGCTCACCGGCAAGGGCCTGCGCGCCTTCCGCCAGTGGCAGGCGAAGTCGAACCAGCACAAGGATTGAGCGGAGGGGCGCTGCCCCGCCAGGACGTTGGCTGCCTTGTGCGGACGGATCCCTCCACTTCGGTCGGGATGACTGGGAGAGGGAGCGGCCTCCCGGGCCTGGCTCATCCTCGTCGTCCGCCTCATCCTTGCCCCTGTCATCCCGAGCGCGGTCGAGGGATCCGTGTTGCCCCATCATCCAATGCCCTCGAACGCCTCGGCGCTGCCGCGCGTGGCGTGCTGCCCCACGCGACTCAGGCGGGCACTCGCATGGCAAGCCCGTCGATGATGCAGTCCAGCCCAAATGCGAAATCCGGACCAGTGGCGTCGTTCAGGACCCCCTCATTGACGACGGCCGAGAAATTCGGGTGCGTGGTGTGGTTGATCAACGACCGCAGCCAGCTCGACGGCTGAGCCCGGTCGTCATCGGCGCCGGCCTGGTGGCCCAGGCGTCGAAGGTAGGCGATATACCGGGCATGACCGTCGACGAGCAACGCGGCGTCGAGCTGTTGCTGCAGCGACAGGTGCGTCGAACCGATTACGGCTAAGAACGACTCTACCCACATGATGTGGTTGGGTGTCGTCGGCAGCCCGGGCGGCGGAGTATCCAGGAGCCAGGCGTGATGCTGGTAACGCGCGAAGAGTTCGGTGCCCCACAGCCGGACACCCTGTTGCCAGGTCGACGCCTGGGTGATCGCGTTTGGGGGAGCGCCGAGCGCGACGTCGAACATCAGCACGAGCAACTCGTCGCGCGACTGTACATGGCGGTAGACGGCCATCGGCGTGAAGCCCAACTCGCGGCTCAGCTTGCGGATCGATACACCGCTTAGACCGTCCCGGTCGGCGAGCGCGATGGCGGCTCCCACGAGCTTGGGCACACTCAACCCTGTATCGGCCGCGTCCGTACCCTCGCGCCGCAGATCCCAGGCGAGCTGGACGGCATGCGGAATGTTCACCGGCGCCTTCATTCTCCGTCATCACTGTCCCATAGGGCGCATGCCACCGAACGGGCCAGGTGCGGCGCCGCCTCCGATCAGGCAGCGTCGTGCGCCTCCGCCCGGCGGTCCTGAGCGTACTCGACGTGATCAAGTAGGGTCCGCGCCACGAGCGCGGGCTCTTTCTCCGGCCCAAAGTGGTCGAGCCGTGGCAGCAGTACAACCCTGGAACAGGGCAGCACGGTGGCGAGCGTGGTCGCGGTCCGGGTCGCGCCGGCCGCCGTGACGCCGCGACCGCCCCTGAGCAACAGGACACCGGCCGTGACTTGCTGGTAGTGCTCGTAGGTATTATCCAGGTGAGCCGCCGCCGCGTGCTCTCGTATCGCCGCCGGGAGCAGCCGCACCTTTTGCCGTCGCTCGTCCGTGCGCATGGCGACGCGCAGGATCAGCTTGAACAGCCCGCGAGGGAGCTTGCCGGCGGTCTCGGGATTGATCCCCCGCGCGAACGTGGCGAAGGCATCGAGGCCGTGATGGCCGTCGAGTTCCGCCTGGCAGCGCGTCATCCAACCGGTCGGCACCGAACCAGCGATCGAGACGCCCGGCTCATAGACGACAACCTGCCGCAGGTGCCGGTTGTTTCGTGCCGCCTCGAGCGCGACCAGACCCCCGAAGCTATGACCGAAGAGGACGCGGGCCCCGGTCAGCTCCTGGAGTGTAAGGACATCGTCACACTCGGTGGTGAGACTGTAGCCGTCCCCTTGGGGCCCACTTCTTCCCCGCCCGCGACGGTCCAGCGTGTAGACGGAAAACCGTGATGCCAAGCACTGAGCCAAACCCGCCAGGTCGGCGGCCTCCGCCAACGCGCCCGGGATGACGATGACTCCGGGTCCGTGGCCGGTGGTGTGATAGCTCAGCACCGTGCCGTCCGTGGAGCTGAATGTCTGAACAGCTTCGATCATCTCGGCAGCCTCCGTTGTTTACAGCGTACACAACGAGTGTACAGTGTAAACACGTCGAGCCGCGCTGTCAAGCGCGCCGCACTCAGCGCGTGCCGTTCAGCGCCACCCAATCTCCGGGGAGTGGCTGCCCGGCTGTATCCCGACCCGGGAGCAACGCACCGCTCGTATCCACCAGCCCCATGCGGGCAGCGATCGGGCCGCGCGTGCCCGGCAGGGCGAAGACCTCGCGGTCCTCGATCAGATCGCCTGGCCGCCAGAGGCGCGGCGGGGAGCAGCCGTCGAGCGCGTAGCCGCTGCGTTCGGCCAGCAGCTTGCCGCCGGGGTCGCGCAGCTCGACGCGCAGCCGGGGGTCGCCGGGGATCGAGCCGGCGACGTACCAGCGGCTGACGACGGTGAGGTGGTCGCCGTCGCGGGTGGTGCTGGCGCTGACCAGCCAGAGGCCGCTGAAGGCGGCCTGGTGCTCGGCGGGCGCCGGCTGGCCAGCGGTCAGGCTGCCGGGCTCGCGCACGGCGATACGGTCCGGCTCCAGCTCGGCCACGGCCAGCGGCTCGCCCGCGCGCAGCCTGGCGTCGATCGCCTCAACGCTGAGCGGCTCGCCGTGCGGCTGGAAGTTGTAGTGCCAACTGTTGATCTGGGGGTCGAGCGCGCCGGAGTCGACCGTCGTGCGCGCGCCGGAGCCGGCGTAGACCAGCCGGTCGAGCCCGGTGTAGCCCGGTTCGAGCTGCACGCCCAGGTGGCCGCGCGGGTACTCCTGCGTCTTGGGCGCGAACCAGGCGGGGACGTTCAGGATCAGGAGCGAGCCGCCGTCGTGCCGCGCGCCCTCGCGGATGATGCCCTGGGCCATTTGTGTCCCGTACGCCAGCATCACCGTGCGGCGCTGGATGAAGAGGACGCTCTGCGCCACCACCACGGCCAGCAGCGCCAGCGTCGCCACGCGCCAGCCGAGCGTGAGAGCGGGGCGTTTGAAGCGCAGCGCCGGCAGGAAGCCCCAGAAGGCGGCGCTGGCCGGCGCCACCACGTAGAAGAGGCGCGGGCCGTTCTGCACGTATTCATAGGTCAGCGAGACGGCGGAGGGGGCGAAGGCCGCCGCGCCCGCCGCCAGCGCCAGCAGGGGCAGCCAGCGCCGCCCGCCGAGCTGGTAGGCCACGATCGCCAGCGCCATACCGGCCAGCGAGAGGACGAAGACGAGCGTGAGCGGATCACCGCCGAGCTGGTCGCTGATCCAGGCCACCTGACGCGAGCAGGGGTAGGCGACGTTCTGCAGCCAGATGGCGGCATTGCTCCCCACGTCGGCGTGGGTGAAGTTGCCCGAGCCGGGCTTGTCCATGGTGAACCAGAGCTGAAGATAGAGCGCCTCAAACACCAGCGGCACGAGCAGCCAGAGCGACGGCCGCCGGATGCGGCGCTGGAAGAGGAGCAGTCCCTCCAGCGCCAGCAGCAGCGGCGCCGCCAGCGCGCCGTACTCGTGGGTCCAGAGGGCGGCCGCCGCCAGCAGGCTGGCCAGCGCCAGGTGTAGCCACGACGCCCGCGTGCGGCCGTCGTACCAGAGGACGAGCATCGCCAGCAGCTCCGCTGTCACCAGGGTGTGCATCAGCGTGCCCAGAATCTCGACCGCCTGGAAGCTGAAGGGGTAGGTCAGGAAGAGGAGCGCCGGCAAGAGCGACCAGTTCGAGCCGGTCAGCCGTCGCAGCAGCAGGAAGAGGAGCCAGCCGGCGACGGCGTGCGCGGCCAGCGGCAGGAGATGCAGCAGGACCGGGTCGTAGCGCCCGGTGAGCTGGTAGAGCGCCTTCCAGATGATGAAGCTGAGCGGGCGGTAGTAGGCGTAGCCGGGGAAGGGGTGCGCCAGAATCTGCCAGTAGCCGAAGGACTCGGTGCGGGTCAGGTCGTAGGCATCGTCGAAGAAGTACGAGAATCCGAGGGCGCGGCCGTAGACGGCCAGCGTGACCAGCGAGCTGCCGGCCAGCGCCAGCCAGGGCAGGGCCGCGCCGGGCGAGAGCGCCCGGAGACGCGCCCCCACGCTGCCCTGCCCGGTTTCGCGCGCCATTACCAGCCGCA
>DASSHC010000065.1:0-10832 GCA_035693105.1 Thermomicrobiaceae bacterium
GCCAGCGGCAGCATGCCGCAGGCCAGCGCCACCGCCGCCCCGCCGCTGCTGCCACCGGCGGATTTGCTCGTGTCGTACGGGTTGCGGGTGGCGCCGAAGACCGGGTTGAAGGTGTGCGAGCCGGCGCCGAATTCGGGCACATTGGTCTTGCCGATGGTCAGCGCACCGGCCCCCTTCAGCCGCTCGACGATCAGGGAGTCGTGCTGGGGGATGTTGTCGGCGAAGATGGGCGAGCCCATGGTGGTGCGGATGCCCTTGGCATCGACCAGGTCCTTGTGCGCGATCGGCAGGCCGTGCAGTGGGCCGAGCGGCTCACCGGCGGCGCGGGCGCGGTCGGCCGCGTCGGCCAGCGCCAGAGCCGCTTCATCGGGTATCTGGCTGACGATGGCGTTGACGACGGGGTTGACGCGCGCGATCTGCGCCAGATGCGCCGCCATCACCTCGCGCGCCGAGAACGCGCCCGCGCGCATCCCCGCCACCAGCTCCCGCGCCGTCATGAAGCACAAATCGTCCAAGTCGCTGCCTCCCCACTCCCAGCCACCGGATTCGCTCTCGACGGGCATAGGGTGCCAGAAATGTGGCGATCGGGGAAGGGTGAGCGGTGCGGTCCAGCGGTGAGCATCCATCGTCTGCGCATGAGACAATGGTCCACGCACCCCAGAGCAACCGTCCTCGCTCGACCTATTTGTTCCCCGAGACAACCTGCCCCGGACGTCTGCCCGCACTCGTTCACTGGACCAGTTGCTTTTTCGCGCGATCTCGTTCACAGTAGAGGCACACTCGTTCCCAATTTCGCCGGAGCCGGCGCGCACGACCGGCCGGCGACGTACAGCCCGCGGGCATGATGCGCGGTTCACGAAGATCGCAGCGTAGTGGGAAGGGAGCCTTTCATGCGCGTCGAGTTCGGCAAACCGGTCGTTTCATCGGATGGCAAGCAGATCGGGCGGGTCGAGCGCTTGGTCCTCGGCCCCGACTCGGAGCTGCAGGCGCTGGTCATGCACCACGCCGGCCTACACGCACGCAACCGGATCATCAGTCCCGAGCAGATCGGGGGCACCGACGACGACGGCACGATCCGCCTGGCGCTGACGGCACAGCAGGCCGAGGGCTTGCCGGCGCTGATGGAGCGGCAGGAGATCACACCCACGGCCGCGGAGCACGCGGATGTCCCGTATCCGCTGGAGGGGATCGGCGGCGGCCCGATCATGTGGCGCTCCGGACCGAGCGGAGCAGGGTTCCATCATTACTTCGAGATTCGCGCCGCCTACGATTCCGCGCCGGTCGACGCGCCCACGATCCAGCAGCAATCCAGCGTCGGCGCCGATTCGGTCGTGCTCGGTGGCGGGACGGATGTGATGGGCAGCGACGGCAAGAAGCTCGGCAGCCTGGGCGGAGCCGACTTCGACGCCAAGGGCGCCGTGCAGCGCTTCTTCGCGCGGATCGGCGCGCCGCTGCAGCACTTCAACCTGGAGCTGCCGTCCGGTTCGGTCGCCGGGGGCACCCATCACCGGGTCAGGCTCGGCGTTCCGGCCGAGCGCATCGAGCGTGGCCTGCTGACCTCCGACGTGCTCGCGCCGAAGCGCGCGGACGCGTAGCGCGCATCGCCGAATGGTTCGCCGTTGTAGGGGCAGCCCCCCGTGGCTGCCCTCGTTGGCACGCGCATCGGCAACGAGGAAATGGGCAACGTTTGGAGAGATGCTGAGGCCCCACCCCGGTGATCCTGAGCCGGTGCGACGAATCGCTCCGCTTCCGGCGCGCCAGCGTCAACGCAGCGGGGACAGCTGATTGAGGGAGAGCGCGACGTGGGCCAGCAGCGCGTCGAGGTCGAAGGGCTTGTCGATCAGGCCGTTGACCGGGAGTTGGGTCGCCTCCGCGCGCAGCACCGTGCCGGCGGACATCGCCAGGATCGCGAGGCCGGCGAGCGCGGGATCGGCGCGCAGCGCCTTGATCGCCTCGATTCCGTTCATCAGCGGCATGCGGAGATCCATGATCACCAGATCGGGACGCCGCGCGCGTACCAGCGCCACTCCCTCCGCCCCGTCGGCCGCCTCCAGGACCTCGTACCCCTCGTCGCGCAGCACCTCGCCGAGCAGTCCACGGATCGCCGCGTCGTCGTCCACCACCAGCACTCGGTGCACCATTTCACTCCCGTCGCGCTCTCGTCGCTCGCTGCTGCTACTAACGTCTCCGTCGACTCGGCGATGCTAGGACGATAGTCGCGTTTCGGCGCGCGGCGCATCCGGCGGCCGGGTGGGATCGTTCTGCTGATGGCCGGGGCCGTGCGAACGCTGGCCGCGAATGACGGCGGCGCGCAACCGGAATGCTTTCACACGTTATATTGTTGAGTAAGAAGGTATTCCGGAAGGCCACGGGCCGTGGGCGCGCCCGCGGCTCCGGTGCAATCGATGGGTAGGAGCGGGGAGAACCGTGGAGGAGCGGCGGACAGAGCGGGAGCGAGCCGGAGCGGGGAGTAAAGGACGAATCGCGTTTACCCGCACCTTCGCCTCCTTCAGCAACCACAACTACCGCCTCTACTGGTTCGGTCAGCTCGTCTCGGTCATCGGCACCTGGATCTCACGCGTGGCCCAGGCCTGGCTGGTGCTGAAACTCACCAACTCCTCCTTCGACCTGGGCCTGGTCGGCACCTTCCAATTCCTGCCGATGACCGCCTTCGCCCTCTTCGGCGGCGTGCTGGCCGACCGCTTCCCCAAACGCCCGGTGCTGGTGACCACGCAGTCGATCATGGCGATTCAGTCGTTGACGATGGCCGTCCTGATCGCGACCGGCGTGATCCAGATCTGGCACATCTACCTGCTGGCGATGGTGCAGGGCTTGGCGACCGCCTTCGACAACCCGACGCGTCAGGCCTTCGTCAGCGAGATGGTGGGAACCGAGAATCTGCCGAATGCGGTGGCGCTCAACTCCAGCCTCTTCAACACGGCACGCATCATCGGCCCGGCCATCGGCGGCGCCTTGCTGGCCGGCTTCAGCATCAGCGTGCCCTTCTTCATCGACGCGGTCAGCTACCTGGCGGTGATCGGCAGCCTGCTGCTGATGCGCCCGGCCGAGTTCCACAACGTGCCGGCGCCGGTGCGGGGCAAGATGCTGCAGCGCATCGGCGAAGGCATCAAGTACGCCGCGCGCACGCCCCAGGTGGCGCTGGTGCTGATCCTGATGGGCTTCCTGGGCACCTTCGGCTACAACTTCACCACCATTCTGCCGCTGGTGGCCAAGTTCGTGCTCGGCACCGGCGCGCTCGGTTTCGGCAGCCTCTTGACCGCCATGGGCGTCGGCTCGCTCGGCGCGGCGCTGGGAATGGCCTACCTCAGCCGGCCCAGTCAGAAGATCCTGGTGCTCGGCGCGGCCGGCTTCACCATTCTGCTCGCCTTCCTCGGGCTCTCCGGCATCTACCCGCTGACGATCGCGATCCTGGTCGTGCTCGGCTTCGCCAGCATCACCTTCAGCTCGACCGCCAACAGCCGCCTGCAACTGCTGGCGCCGCCCGAGCTGCGTGGGCGGGTGATGAGCCTCTACATTTTCCTGAACATGGGTACCGCGCCGCTGGGCAGCTTCGTGGTGGGCTGGGTGGCCGAGCGCTACGGCGTCTCCGACGCGATTCTGCTGATGGCCGTGCTCTGCGCGCTCGGCGTCGTCCTCGGCCTGCTCTACCTGGCGCGGCACCGCAAGCTCGCCGGCCCCGTCCCGGCGCTGGAGCGCGAGGCAGCCATGCGCCGCTGAGCGATCCCGGCCCCTGCTTACTCTGGACCGGCCGGTGAACCCGACTCCCCGGCGGCCAGGACCGGCGCGGGCGCGCCGTGGATCCCCTCTGGAGCCGGCGCCGGCCGGCGGGCGCGCTGGCGGTGCAGATAGACCAGCCCCGCGATAACCCCGACCCAGCAGATCAGCGCCAGCTCGCCGACGGCCAGTCGCACACCCTGGTGGTCGGCCAGGGTACCGATCACCAGGCTTCCGATGGGGGTAGAGCCCAAGAAGAGGAGCGTGTAGAGGCTCATCACCCGGCCGCGCAGCTCGGGCGGCGCCAAGAGTTGCAGGCGGCTGTTGGCGGTCGCGGTGAAGACGATGCTGGCGAAGCCGAGCGCGATCAGGATCGCCACTGTGGTGGGCCAGCGGTCGGAGATGGCCAGCAGGAGCAACAACCCGCTGAAGCCGCCGGCGCCGGCCAGCAGCGTCCGCTGCGAGACCCGCCCACTGTAGGCGATGCCGACCGCGGCCAGGAGTGAGCCGATCGCCATGGCGGAGGTCAGCGTGCCGAAGCCGACTGGTCCGGCGTGCAGCACGTAGGTGGCGATCAGCGGCAGGATGACGGTGAAGTTGTAGCCGAAGGTGCCGATGACCAGCATCAAGAGGAGCACCAGCGCGATGTCAGGCGTCCGCACCGCGTAGTTCACCCCCTCGGCGATCTGGCGCAGCACCTTGCCGCGCGGCGGTCTGGCCAGCTCGTAGAAGTCGGCCGGGCGCATCAGGATCAGCCCGCCGAGCACGGCCAGGAAGCTGAGCGCGTTGAGCGTGAAGCAGCCGGTGACGCCGATCGCGGCGATGGTTACGCCGCCGAGCGCCGGGCCGATCAGCCGGGCGGTGTTGAAGACGATCGAGTTGAGCGCCACCGCGTTGGCGACGTCGTCCGGGCCGACCAGCTCCTTGACGAAGGCTTGCCGCGCCGGGTTGTCGAGCGCGTTGGCGGTGCCGAGGATGGCGGCCAGTAGGTAGATCGCGTAGAGGTTGTCGAATCCCGCGGCGGTCATCAGCGCCAGCACGCTCGCCTGCAGCAGCATGGTGGTCTGCGTGACCAGCAGCAAGCGGCGCTTGGCGACGCGGTCGGCGATCACCCCGCCGAAGAGCGCGAAGAGGAGCACCGGCAGGGTCTGGAAGGTGGTAACCAGGCCGAGGTCGAGCGGGGAGTTGGTCAGCTTGAGCACCAGCCAGGCCAGGGCGATCCGCTGCATCCAGGTGCCGACCGAGGAGATGACCTGCCCCGACCAGAAGAGGCGGTAGTTGCGGTTGCGCAGGGCGCGAAATGTCTGACGCAGCGCGGCGCGGGGCGATGGGCGCTTGCCGCGCGCGATCTCCGTGCTTCCAACCATCCAACGGCCTCGCCTTCCAAGTCGCGAGCGGGACTCTTCACCTGCCACGGTATGGTACAGCAAATATATTGAATGTCAATGGAATGGGCGAGCCAATCGCGACCCAACGGCAGCGAGCGCGACTAAGCGGCGGGATCGTCGATGAAGCGCAGCAGCGGCTGCCAGTCGACCGGCTCGCGCAGCAGGCCCCAGCGCACCATGGCGTCGTGCCAGCGTGCCAGGTGCTCGGGCACGAGGTCGGGAGTCGCCGGCCAGGCGTCGAGCGCGCGGTAGCGGTCGATGATCCGCGTCGCGGTCGGCTGATCCAGATTGGGGAACCAGGGCGCGGCCAGCTCCGCCAGCTCGGCGCTCTCGCGCTGCTGGATGTCCGCCAGAGCGCGCCCGATCGCGCGCTGGAACGCGCGGTAGACCGGCGCATGGGCGGCGAGCTCGCTCGCGCCGGTCAGGTAGACCGACCAGGGGACCGGCCCGATGGTGTCGGCCAGCGCGGCGGCCTCATCAAAACCGTGGCGCAAGCCGTCCTCGATGCCGAGCAGCGCGAAGTCGGCCTCGCCGCGCGCGAGCGCGGCCGCGGCGTCGCGCGCCGGATAGCCGGTGACGGCGCGCACGCGGTCGAGCGAGAGGCCCTGGCGCTGGAGCGCCTCGCGGAAGGCGATCCAGGGAGTGGGCACCTCGCTGGCGATCAGGACGACCGCGCCTTCGAGCTGGCGCCAGTCAAAGGGCTGCCGCAGACCCGGGCCGCGATAGAGCATGAAGCGTGACTGCTGCATGGCGTGGGCCACCGGCAGCAGCCGGCTCGCCCCGGGTGACGGCCGCAGCGCGAACCAGATGTTGCCGACGATCAGCTCGACCGCATGCGCGCCCGGCGCCGCGAGCAAGGCCACCCAGTCGCCGGCGTGCGGCGTGAGGCTGACCGCGAGCCCCTCGTCAGCAAAGTAGCCGAGCGCCTGGGCGATGAACTGCGGCAGGTAGGAGACGTGGGGAAAGCTGGCCAGTCGCAGGCGGGTGGTCATGGTCGCCTCTCTCTGGGTGCGGTTGCTGCACCGCCAACTACATTGGGTGCCGCGTGCGGCTTGGATCCCTCGTGCCCAACCACCCAGCTTCCGGTTCAGTCACTCGCCCTGCCCGGTGGCATGCTACCATCGCGCCGGGCTGACCGATAGCCAGAGAGGAGCGGCGGTGATGATCGAGACGAGCGCGGGGCGCGAGCAGTTGCTGCGGCGGCTGGCGCCGGAGTACGCAGGGGCGGCGCTGGCCAACATCGCGCGCGAGTATCCGGCCGCCGGGATGTACGTGGTCGACGGCCCCGAACCGCTGCCGCTGCCGCGCCAGCGTCACCCCGCCTTCTACGGCAGCTACGACTGGCACTCCTGCGTCGAGATGCACTGGCTGCTGGTGCGCCTGCTGCGGCTGGCGCCGGACGAGTTGCCCCAGGCCGAGGTGCGCGCGGCGCTGGACGAGCACCTGGCGCCGCAGGCGCTGGCCGGCGAGTTGGCCTTCTTCAGCCAGCCGCGCTACCGCTCAGTCGAGCGCCCCTACGGCTGGGCCTGGCTGCTGGCGCTGCGGTATGAGGCAGCCCTGCTGGACGACGCCGGGGGACGCCGCTGGGCCGAGAATCTGGCTCCGCTGAGCGACCACTTCACCACGCGCCTGACCGAGTGGCTGCCGCGCCTGACCTACCCAGTGCGCTACGGCGTGCACCCCAACACCGCCTTCGCCCTGACGCTGGCCCTCCCCTACGCCGCGTTGCGCGCCGCCGCCGGGGACGCGCGGCTGCGCGACGCCATCCGCGATGCCGCGCGGCGCTGGTTCATGGACGATCGCGACTACCCCGCCACCTGGGAGCCCTCGGGCAGCGATTTCCTCTCGCCGGCGCTGGTCGAGGCCGTGCTGCTGGCGCGCCTGCTGCAGCCCGCGGAGTTCGTCCCCTGGTTCGACCGCTTCCTGCCCGGTCTGGCGGCGGGCGAACCGGCCAACCTCTTCACCCCGGCGATCGTGGCCGACGCCACCGATGGCCAGACCGGGCATCTGCACGGGCTGAACCTGAGCCGCGCCTGGTCCTTCCTGCGCCTGGCCGAGGCGCTGCCGCCGGGCGACCCGCGCATCCCCCTCATGCGCGAGGCAGCCGAGCGGCACGCCGCCGCCTCGCTGCCCGAGGTCGTCGGCGGCGACTATCTGCTGGAGCACTGGCTGGCCGTCTACGCGGTGCTGCTGTTGAGCTAAAGCGGGCTCTCACATACGTCTCCGTTCGAGACCCCCGCCCCTCTCCGGGCGGCTCCATTCGAGCCAATGCTGGGAGAGGGGAGACGACGGAATGTAGAGGCGGGTTTGAAACCCGCCCGGTTACGGCGGCGCTGAGGTTACGCCCGCTTGGCGGCTGACGTGCCGGCGAGGCGGCCGAAGACGGCGCCGTTGGTCAGGCCGGTGCCGCCGGGGTAGTTGAAGTAGAAGATGCCGCCCACCAGCTCACCGGCCGCGAAGAGGCCGGGGATCGGACGCCCGTCGGAATCCACCACCTGCGCCTCGTCGGTGATCTTGAGGCCCCCGAAGGTAAAGGTGATGCCGCAAGTGACCTGATAGGCCTCGTAGGGCGGGGTGTCGAGCGGGTTGGCCCAGTTCGACTTGGGCAGCGCCAGCCCCTCGGTGCGCCGGCCGTCCTTGACCGTCGGATTGAAGGGGATATCGGTGCGCACGGCGGCGTTGAAGTCGCGCACGGTCTCCAGGAAGCGCTGGGGATCGACGTCGTCCAGCTTCGCCGCCAGCTCCTCCAGCGTGTCGGCGCGCACTTTCGTCACCTCGCGGATGCGGTACTCGTCGCGGTAGAGGTGGAAGACCTTGCTGTCGAAGACCTGCCAGGCGAACTGCATCGGCTGCTTGAGCACCTCGTGGCCGTACTTGGCGTAGGTGTAGTTGCGGAAATCCGCCCCCTCGTCGACGAAGCGCTCGCCGCGCGCGTTGACCATGATGCCGAAGGGGTAACTGTGCTTCTGGAAGCCGTCGCCGACGCGCAGGTCGCCGAACTCGGGCGCGTTGCGGTCCCAGCCGACGGCGTGGCAGCCGGACCAGTTGCCGTAGGCCATGGCGCCGATGTCGAGCGCCATGCGGATGCCGTCGCCGGTGTTGAAGCGCGTGCCGCGGACCTTGGCCAGATCCCAGCCGGGGCCGAGGTAGCGGGTGCGCCACTCGGCGTTGGCCTCGAAACCGCCGCAGGCCAGCACGACGGCGCGGCTGTGGATCTCCTCTTCCTGCCCCTGCCGGCGCGCGCGCACGCCGCGCACGACGCCCCCTTCCGTGAGCAGGGCCACCGCCTTCGTCTCATAGCGGATCTCGATGCCGGCGCGGCGCACGGCGTTGGTCAGGTTCTCGACCAGGCCAGGGCCGCCGCCGGAGGCATCGACCGCCAGCCCGCCCCAGAACTTGAACTTGCCGTCGACCTTGAAGGCCTGACGCTGGTAGCTGGGCACGAAGCGCACGCCCTGCTGGCGCATCCAGACGAGCGTGTCGAAGGAGCGGTCGATCAGGATGCCGATCATCTCCGGGTCGGCGCGGTACTGGGTGATGCGCTCCATGTCGGCGTAGAACTGCTCGCGGGTGTAACTGCCGAAGTCTGAGTTCTCGATCTCGCTGGGGCCGAGGTCGGGCATGACCTGCAGCAGGTCGTCCAGGCCGTTGTAGACGAAGCGGATGGCGCCGCCGGTGAAGCGGCTGTTGCCGCCCGCCTCAGCCTGGGGCGCGCGCTCGAGCACGACGACCTCGGCGCCCTGCTCGCGCGCCGCCAGCGCGGCGCACATGGCCGCGTTGCCGGCCCCCACCACCACCACGTCGACGCTGCGCTCGGCCATCCCCGGCTCCTCTCATCGCCGGGCGCCCGGCGCCCGGTTCCGTGTCATAATCGCCCCAAGGCCGCACCGTCCCCCGGCTGGCGGCCAGCGTCGCGGAGTGGTGGCGAGGGAGAGGCGAGCGATGACCAGCCAGACTCAGGTGCCCGATACGTTTCCATTCTACCGGCTCTCGGGCACGCACCGGGAGATCGGCCGCCAGTTTGGTGCGGCCTGCGCCGAATTGATCCACCGGCACCAGGCGCGGGCGGTCGAGCGCCTGCAACGCGTGCAGGGGGTCCCGCTTGAGGCGGCGCTGGCGGCGGCGCTGCGCTTCCGCCCCTATGTGCTGGAGCACGCGCCCTTCCTCGACGAGGAGGTGCAGGGCGTGGCCGAGGGCGCAGGGCTCAGTCTGGCCGAGGCCTACCTGCTGCAACTGCGCGCCGAGCTGGGGACGCCGAGCATTGTGCGGGCGCCGGTGGCCGTCGAAGCCGAGGCGGGAGACGAGTGCACCTCATACGCGGTGCTGGCCGAGGCGACCAGCGACGGCTCGCCGCTGGTGGGCCAGAACGCCGACCTGCCCGCCTTCTACAGCGAGATCGGGGTGGTGCTGGAGATCGTGCCCGACGACCAGCCGCGGGTGCTGATGCTGACGCCCGCCGGGCAGGTGTCGTACATCGGCATGAACGACCAGGGCCTCGGCATCTTCGCCAACTTCGTCACCTGCGACGGCTGGCGCCTTGGCTTTCCGCGCTACTTCCTCTCGCGTCTGGGGCTGAGCCAGGAGTCGGTCGACGGCGCCATCGCGGCCGTGCGCGCCGTGCCGCGCGCCTCGTCGCGCAACCTGATGCTGCTCGACCGCCACGGCGCGGCCGACCTGGAGACGACGCCGACGCGCGACGCCCGCCTGGAGCCCGAGGATGGCCTGCTGGCGCACTCGAATCACTACGTGGCCGCCTCCTTGCAGGGTGAGGAGCGCTCCAAGGATCCCGGGCTGAGCAACTCGCGCGTGCGGCTGGGGCGCATGCGCGAGCTGCTGGCCGAGCGGCGCGGAGAGCTGGACGCCGGGGTGATGCAGGAGGTCTTGCGCGACCGTGCCTGCTACCCCGACACCATCTGCCGCATGCCGGGCGACGGCGCTTCGGATGTCATCACCTTCGCCTCGGTGATCGCCGCGCCCTCGGCCGGCGAGATGTGGGTGGCGGTCGGCCCGCCCAACGAGCACGCCTACCAGCACCACCACTTCAGCGCGTGAGCGGTAGCGGGCGAACGACGTCAGGTTGCGGCAGGTGAGGACGGATCCCTCGACTGCGCTCGGGATGACAGGGGAAGTTCGGGGCTGACGACGACGACTCAACGTACTCGTACGCCTCATCCGTTACCCGGTCATCCCGAGCTCAGTCGAGGGATCCGTCCTGGACAGCACCACAGACTTCAGGACGACCGCGCACCTTTCCCCACGATCACTCCCATCGGACCATAGTCGCCCGGTGATAGAATTCAGGCCGGAACGTCGGCCCTGGCGTTTGCCCACCCGCGCTGAGAGATGTGATTCTGATGAAGCAGCCGATCTCCGTGAGCGATGTCGCCACCGTGCTGCGCCTGGCCTACGGCTACGGTGTCTTCTGGGCCTGGCAGGAGCAAGGCCTGGTCCTGATCGAACCCTGTCACCCCGCCGATGCCCACCTGATCGCGGAAGCGGCCAGCTACCTGCGCTCGCTCGGCGCCCGCGCCTACGCCACTGAGGGCGAGGCCAACCGCATCGTCGTCACCGGCAGCGGCGAGCGTCCCTGAGTCGCGACCAACCCAACACCCAGCTACATCCAACCCCAGCGATATTGCCCGGTCACGCGTGGTCCATGTCGTGCATCGAGGTCACGGCGTTTGCCGGCGTGCCGCGATAGCGAGAGGA
>DASSHC010000066.1:0-2663 GCA_035693105.1 Thermomicrobiaceae bacterium
GGGTGGTCTGGCATCTGGAGGGCGGCTTCGAAGGGCTGCTGGCGATGGGGATGAGCCGGGCCAGCATCTACCGGCGGATCAAGCTGTTCCGGATTGCCTTCGGCTCGCACCCGGACGAGTTCGTGTTGCCGGGGATCACGCTCGATCTCGGGGCGCATCGGGAGGGCTGGGCGAAGATGAAGAAAGCGAAGGCGAAGTCGCAGAGCTGAGACTCCGTCCGACCCGCTGGGCATAGTCTCCGATGTGGGACTACAGGTTGAGTCGTTGTGGGCGTTCTCGCTCTACCCGGAGGCGGCGGAGGGTGGGGGCAGTCTCTCGGTGCGGCGGTCGATGTTCGCCGAGTCGGATCGGCGGCCTGACCCGGAGCGGGCGCAGGAGGAAGCGGCGCGGCGGGCGCGGGCCAAGGTGCGCCGGTATGCGGCGGCGAACCGTCTCAACCGGCTCGGCACTCTCACCTATCGGGGCGAGGGCTGCCACGATCCGGTAGCCCTGCGCTCGCATCTCGGCGGGTTCTTCCGCCAGCTGCGGGATGAGCTGGGGGCAGGGCCGCTGCCGTATGTGTGGGTGCCGCAGTGGCATCCGGGCGGGCACGGCCTGCACGCGCACTTCGCGGTCGGGCGCTTCGTGCCGCGCGGGCTGATTGAGCGCGCCTGGGGTCGCGGCTTCGTGCACATTAAGCAGCTGAACGGGCTGCCGGTGGGCTCCGGCGAGCTGGGAGAGGCAAGGCTGGCCGCGCGTTATCTGGCCGGCTACGCGGGCCGCGATCTCGGCGACGAGCGCCGGCCGGCAGGACTGCACCGCTACGAAGTCGCGCAAGGCTTCCAGCCGGACAAGATCCTTTGCTACGGCGAGTCGGCGGAGGGTGCGATCGAGCGCGCGTCTCGCGTCATGGGATCGGAGCCGGGGCGGATCTGGTTGTCGTCATCGGTGGAGGGGTGGCGTGGGCCGCCCGCCTGCTGGGCGCAGTGGGACTGACGATCTAAAGGCCCGCGCGATCGCGTGGGTTGAGCAAGCCTGCGCGGACCAAAACGTCCCGGTCAAAATCTCCGACCCGCTTGTCCTGGAGAAGGTCGCGGAGCTGCTGGCTCAGGGCCGCGAGAGCGTGAGCCGCGACTCGTCGAAGCGGTTGTAGCCGCGGCGGGCAGGGCCAACCTGGACGGAATCGATCACCGCGGCGACGATCGCGTGCTGCTGGCTGAGATCGAGCGCATCCCAGTCGGCTCGGAGGCGGTCGCTGTGGCCCACGTAGGAATCAAGGAGACCGCCGTGGGTCACTTTGGCGAGCTGCTTGCGTGCCGCGGTCGCGCGCTGCTCGATCGGCTTCCGCGCGGCTTTCCATTCGCTCATCGTGATCTCGCGCTGGCCGTAGGCGTCGGCGAGCTCGTCGAGCTGCTTCTGCGCTGCCTCGACCTCCTCGAGCCACTGTCGTGCTTCGGGGGCTCGCTGTTGGCGCCGCTCCATCGCCCGCTGCAGGTCACGCGAGTCGATCCGGTGCAAGGCCGCTTCGGTGACGAACTGCTCAACCTCGTCGGCGTTGATGTAGGTCTTGCCGCAGCCGGAGAAGCCGACTCCCTTGGCGCAGGCGTAGCGGCGCTTGCCGCCCGTCCGCGGCCTCGCTACCAGCTTCTCGCCGCAGTGGCTGCAGACGAGCAGGCCGCCGAGCAGGTAGCGGCGGGCTGCCTTGTTGGTGCGCCGTTCCGGGTTCGCCAGCAGGGCGCGGATCTTCGCTCCGTCCTCCGGGCTGATGATCCCCGGCCACGCTGCAGCGGCCAGGATCTCGCCGTGGTACTCGCGCTGGCCGCTGATCCTCGGAGAGGCGAGCATCCGGCGGAGACTCTGCGGCGACCACGGGCCGCCCTTCGCTGCGGGGACCGCACGCTCGTTCAAGTCCTGTGCGATCGAGCGCACCGGCTCCCCAGCGAGCAGCCGCTTCGCGCACTCGGCCACGACGGCCGCCTCCGCGGGGCGCACGGTCACCTTGTCCTCCTCGTAGCCATAGGGACGGGATCCTCCGCCCGAGACGCCGCCGCTCTCGGCGATCTCCAGGTGCTTGCGGCGGATCCGCTCGCTCTTATGGTCGCTCTCGTAGCGCGCCAAGCTCCCGAGCATACGAGCGGTCAGCCGCCCCGCGGGGGTTGCAAGGTCAACCTCGCCCGCCACGCACCCAAGCTCGACTCCCAACTCCTCGCACAAGGCGACGAACGACTCCAGCTCTCGCAAGTCCCCGCGGGTCAGCCGGTCAAGGTGATAGACGAGCACGCCGCGGATCGCGCCCGAGCGCACATCGACCAGCAGCCGCTCAAACTCCGGCCGAGGCCTTCCGCTCCAGGCGCTGATGTCGTCGTCGACGTACCGGTCCGCGACCACCCAGCCGCGCCGCTGCGCCAGACGCTCGCAATCCTGAATCTGTCGCTGAACGCCCAGCTGATCCCCGTCGCGGTCCGACGAGATCCGCGCGTAGATCCCGACTCGGACAGGAGCACGAGCGATCGCTGTGGCCATTCAGGGAACATACACGAACACTCGCATGGGCGAGCGTCCTTACGCCTGAGCACCTACTGCCCGCTGGCGCTACGGCGACCGGCGGCTCGTCAGCTCAATGTTGTTGAGTAACCGTCCGGATCGCGAACGAAGCAGAGCCGCGAGCCGCCATCGCGCACCTG
>DASSHC010000067.1:0-5331 GCA_035693105.1 Thermomicrobiaceae bacterium
GAGTTTCTTCGCCAAAGGGTGGCCTAACTACGAACTGGACGGCCTCGTAACCCGTTCGGTCGGCGGCGAGCAGATCATTCTGCCGATCTGGCACGACATAACGAAGCAGCGGGTAATGCAGGAGAGCCCGTCGCTAGCGGACAAGCTGGCGCGCAGCACGGCAACCTACACGATAGAGGAGATCGCCGCCGAGATCGCCGTGGTGATTCAGGGCACGCCTCTATAGCACCATCAGTGTGCCCGCCAGCAATTGGCATGATGTGCTGATAGATCGCCAGCCCTTGGCTCTATGGCCCGCCTCACCTACAGGGGCGAGGAAGTTGCGCTGGAGGGCGCGGCTGGTGGACGGTTTACCGTGGACCGGGAGGGTGGATGCCGCATGGCGCGCGGGGTTGATGGACCTTGAGGAAATAGTTTGGCGTTCCCCATCGCGAACCTCAGCCGGCTTCCAGCCGGCTTCGTCCTTAGCGCGGCGGCTTATGGCGTTTGCGGAAATAACCTGGCGTACGGCATCCCCACCTTAGCCTGTTTCAACAGGCTTCGTCTGCTAGCGCGGTGGTTTCAACCCCGCGCGACCCCCGGCGACGGAACTCCAGGATAACTCCTCAACTCCATCAGCCCCGCGCGACGCTGCATCGCTTCTCTCTCCACCCGCCGCCCGATTTGAAGGAGCGCCCTCTTGGACCTCATCAAAGCCGCCAATCTCGGCCTGCGTTTCCTGCTGGAGCTGGGCGCGCTGGCGGCGCTCGCCTACTGGGGCTATCACGCCGGCTCGGGACGGGCCGTCAAGCTTGGGTTGGCCGTGGGTGTGCCGCTGCTGGCGGCGATCGTCTGGGGTCTCTTCGTCGCCCCCAATGCCACGGTCAAAGCGCCGGGGGCAATCCATCTGCTGTTGCAAGTGCTGATCTTCGGCGCGGCGGCGCTGGGGCTGGCGGCTGCCGGCCGCGATCGCCTGGCGCTGATCTTCGCCGCGCTGGTGATCGTCAACGCGATCTTGATAGCGCTTTGGGGACAGTAGGAATCCGGGGGGTGCACGGGTGACACCGAGACGAGCGGCCGAGCGGCGCGCGGGGCCGGCAGCAGCAGGACTCCCCGGCTGGCGCTGGCTAGCCGGAGCCGGACTGGTCTACGTGCTCAGTTGGATCATTGGGCTGATCATCGGCTTCGCCACCTCGTCGCCTTCGGCCAGCGACACGCCGCAGCAGATCGGCGCCTACTTCAACAGCCACCGCCAGCTGGCCATGCTGCAGGGCTACCTGGTGGACGGCGTCGCCGGCGTGGCGCTGATCGCCTTCGTGGCCGCCCTGCGCGGGGTCTTCGAGCGCGTCGACGACGAGACCGGCCCGCTGCCGCGCATCCTCTTCGGCGCCGGGATCGCGGCCGGGGCCGTCTCGCTGCTGCAGGGCCTCTTCACCCAGGTGCTGGCCGACCGGGTGGCGGCCATGGGCGACGCCGCCGCCATCCGCGCGCTCTACGACCTGAACACCGAGGGCGACACCTACAAGCTGCTGGCGCTCGGCGTCTTCTTTGGCGCGGCCGCCATCCTGATCTTGCGCACCCGCGCCCTGCCCACCTGGCTCGGCTGGGTCGCCGCCGTCCTGGCGCCGCTGTTGATCGTGGCCGGCTGGAACTTCGTGCTCGGTACGTCGACCCAGTACGCCGCCTACGCCGTGCTGCTGATCGTGCTGCTCATCTGGGTGGCGGCCGTCAGCGTCGTCGCCTGGCAGCGGCGGATGCGATGATGCCGGAAGCACCCATGGCGGTGCGCGCGAATCGTCAGCGAGGCGACCGGCGGCGCGCCGGAGGCCGGCGGTGGGCTTGTGCGGAGCCGGCCATCTCCCCGTGCTCGCGGCGCATGCGCCACAGGTGAGGCTGGTAGAATCACCACGAGCGCGAACCAACGTGATCTGGTGGCAGCCCATGGATTCCTCACTCCTGGCAACCAAGCTCCGCATCCCGCCACCGCCGCGCCACGCCGTGCGTCGTGAACGGCTGCTCGACGCGCTCGAAGACCGCATCGCGGACCACAAGCTCGTCCTGCTCTCGGCGCCGGCCGGCTACGGCAAGACGACGCTGTTGGCCGAGTGGGCGCGCGCCAGCCGCTACCCGATCGCCTGGCTGACGCTCGGCGAGCAGGAGGGCGACCCGGAGCGCTTCCTGCGCTACCTGCTGCGGGCCTGGGAAGCGGTGCAGCCGGAGTTGCGGGACAGCCGGCTCGGCCTGCTGCTCGGGGCGATGTCGCCGGAGCGGGACGCCGTCCTGACGGCGTTCATCAATGCCGCCGAGGGCACGCCGCGTCACACCGTCTTCGTCCTCGACGACTATCACCTAATCCAGGACGCGGCGGTCCACCAGGCGCTGACCTTCCTGCTCGATCACCTGCCGCCGACCCTCCACTTCGTGCTGGCCGCGCGCTCCGAGCCACCGCTGCCGCTGGCCCGCTACCGGGCGCGTAGTGAGCTGCTGGAGCTGCGCGCCGAGGATCTCCACTTCCGCCTGGAGGAGACGGGCGAGTTCTTGAAGCGGCTGGCCGGGCGTGACCGCTCGCCGGCTGAGATCGAGACGCTCCAGGCTCGCCTGGAGGGCTGGGCCGCGGGCTTGCAACTGGTCGGGCTGGCGCTCCAGCGTGCCCCGGAGGCCGCCGCGCTGGGGGCGATCAGCGGCCGGCACCGCTTCATCGCCGACTACCTCTCCCAGGAGGTCCTGCACCATCTAGCCGAGGGCTCCCGGGAATTCCTGCTCCAGACGAGCATCCTGGAGCAGCTCTGCGGCCCGCTCTGCGATGCGGTCACCGAGCGCGCCGACGGGCAGGAGTTGCTGGAGGCGCTGGAGCGCCAGAATCTCTTCCTCGTGCCGCTGGACGACGACCGGCGATGGTTCCGCTATCACCGGCTCTTCGGCGACTACCTGCGGGCCGAGCTGCAGCGGCGCCAGCCCACGCTGGCTGCCGAGCTGCATCGCCGGGCCGCCCCCTGGTATCTGGCGCATGACCTCCCAGACGATGCCTTCGAGCACGCGCTGGCCGGCGCCGACCCGGACTTCGTCATCCGGATCTTCGAGCGCTACCTGAACCTCAGGTTGAACAGCGGCGAGATCCTGGCCCTGGTACGGTGGTTCGACTCGCTCCCGGCAGACTGGTATGCCACTTACCCCGTGCTGGGTCTCGCGCGTGCGGGGTTCTGGGCCATTACCGGCGACTTCGCGGCGTCGCTGCGCGCCATCGACGAGGCTGAGGAGCGGCTGCTGCGGCAGGACGGCGAAGAGCGGGAGTGGCAACTGGCGCTGGTGACGGCGGTGCGCTGTTACCTGGCCTGCATCCAGAACGACCTGGCGCTGGCTGAGATCTACGCCGACCGTGCCCTGCGCTCCTTGCGAGATGAGAGCCGTTCCTTTCGCGCCGGCATCTACCACGCGCTTGGTGATACCTACCGTCGCAACGGACTCTGGGAGGCCGCGCGGGAGTCCTACCTCAAGGTTCCGGCCTCGCTCGCCGGACTCCCGGAGTACCACGTTCAGTCGGCGGTCCAATCGGTCCACGTCTGCGGCGCGCTGGCGGATCTCGAGCTGCAGCAGGGCCGGCTCCGGCACGCCGCCGACTACTGGACGCGGGCACTGGCGGCGATCGAGGATCCGGACAGTTGGGGACGCCTGGCGCTCCCGGTCGTCGGCTGGGTGCACCTGCGCCTGGGCGAGGTGCGCTACGAATGGAACGACCTGACGGCGGCGCGGGAGCACCTGGCGGCCGGACTCGCACGCGCCGAGCTGGGCGGCGACGCGCGGGCGCTGGCCACCGGCTACCTCCTCGCGGGCCGGATCAGCCTGACGGAGGGCAACGTCGAGGCCGCGGCCGGGTACCTTGAGTGGCTGCGGGCGCTCGTCGAGCAGGCGCCCTTCCCCGACTGGATCAGCCGCTTCGAGCGCTTCCAGATCGAGCTCTGGCTGGCGCAGGGCCGGCTGCGGGAAGCTGTCGACTGGGCCGGCGCGCGGCCGGAGCAGGACGGAGGCCAGCTCGCCACGGCCCGCGCCCTGATCGCCCGCGGCGATCCGCCGGCGCTCGCCCGAGCGCTGGCGTTGCTGGGGCCGCTGCTCCAGGACGCCGAAGCAGAGGGGCGCGCGGCGGTGTGGATCGAGGGGCTGGCGCTGCGGGCCCTCGCCCACTGGCAGGACGGCGACCGGCCCGCGGCCCTGACCAGCCTGGAGCGCGCCCTGCGGCGGGCCGAGCCCGAAGGCTACGTGCGCCTTTTTGCCGATCTCGGCCCGCCGCTGATCCGGCCACTGCAGGAGGCCCACGCCCGCGGTGTCATGCGCGACTACACCGCGCGGCTGCTGGCGGCCTGCGACGCCGGTCTCCCCGGCGCGACCCGGGCGCCGGCTCCGGCGGAGGCGCTCACGGAGCGTGAGCATGAGATCCTGCGGCTGCTGGCCGCCGGGTTGACCAACCCCGAGATCGCCGCCCAGCTCTTCATCTCGCCGGAGACGGTCAAGAAGCACGCCGCCAACATCTACGGCAAGCTGGGCGTCCGCCGCCGCGCCGAAGCGGTCGCCCGCGCCAGGGCGCTCCATCTGCTCGATTGATCCCACGCCATCACGCTCCGAGACAGCGAGAAATACCCCACTCGCCTACCCCATCGGAGGCATGACCGCGCTCTCCGCGCGACCTAGCCTGTAAGCAGGTCAAGTCGAACGGGCTACAGGCGAGGGAGAGAGCGACGATGGAACGCATAGAGACCGTGATCATCGGCGGGGGACAGGCCGGGCTGGCGACGAGCTACGCGCTCAGCCGGCTTGGGCGGGAGCACGTCGTGCTGGAGCAGGCGGCGCAGGTCGCCAGCGCCTGGCGCACCGGCCGCTGGGACTCCTTCACCCTGGTCACGCCCAACTGGTCGGTCAGGATGCCCGGCGCGCCGTACGACGGCCCGGACCGCGATGGCTTCATGCCGCGCGACGAGGTCGTGGCCGCCTTCGAGCAGTACGTCGCGCGGTTCGAGTTGCCGGTGCGCTACAACACTCGCGTGGTCGCGGTCGAGCCGGTGGACGCGGGCGGCTACCGCGTGCGGACGGACGAAGGCAGCATCGCGGCGACGAACGTGGTGGTCGCGACCGGCCTGGAGCAGTTGCCCAGGATCCCGGCGCTGGCCGGCGGCCTGGCGCCGGAGATCACGCAGCTCCACAGCAGCGCCTACCGCAACCCCGCCGCGCTGCCGGGCGGCGGGGTGCTCGTCGTCGGCACCGCCCAGTCGGGCTGCCAGATCGCCGAGGAGCTCTATCAGTCGGGCCGCTCGGTCTATCTCTGCACCGGCAGCGCCGGGCGAGCTCCGCGCCGCTATCGCG
>DASSHC010000068.1:0-2756 GCA_035693105.1 Thermomicrobiaceae bacterium
CAGCCCCAGCCAGGGCTCCGGGCTGTTGAGCGGGTGGTCGTGCAGGTAGACGGCGTCGAAGCCGAGCCGCTCCACCAGCCGGCCGGTCTCCATCAGGATCCCCATCGGATTGTCGTAGAGCTCCCAGCGCGGCAGCACCGGGCGGCTGCGGATCGCGCCGATCTGCGGCCCGAAGCGCACCCCATCCTGATCCGCCGCCGCCACCCACGGATGTCGCGCCATGGTCGCCTCCTCCTATTGAATGACCGTCAGCTCGTGCGGCGCGGTGTTGAGCCGCTCGCCGCCACGCTCGGTCACCACCACCACGTCCTCCACCCGGTTGCCAAGCTTGCCGCGCAACATCACGCTCGGCTCGACGGTGAAGACCATGTTGGGCCGCAGCATGGTCTGGTCCGTCACGTCGAGGAAGGGCGGCTCGTGTACGGTGACGCCGATGCCGTGGCCCAGCCGGTGAGTGAAGGCGTCGCCGTAGCCGGCCTCCTCCAGCACGCGCCGGGCGATGGCGTTGACCTCAGCCGTGGTGCGCTCCCCGGCGCGCAACGCGTCGATGCCCGCCTGCTGCGACGCCAGCACCAGCTCGTGCACGCGCCGGTACTCGGCGCTCGGCTCGCCGGCGTAGGCGCAGCGGCCGAAGTCGGCGCAGTAGCCGTCGAGCACGCAGCCGAAGTCGAACATCAGCGAGTCACCGGGGCGCAGCCGTCGCCCGCCGCCGTGCGACTCACCCGGCCAGGCGCCGCGCTGCTCCGGCCCGATGATGTAGACGCCGGTCTGGAAGGAGGTGCTCTCGGCGCCGTTGAGTAGGAACTGGTAGTCGACCTCCTGGGTGATCTCCAGCTCGCTAGCGCCGAGCCGGAGCTGCGGCGCGACCAGCGCGAAGACGCGGTCGGCCAGCGCCGAGGCCGCGCGCATCGCCGCCAGCTCCTCGGCGTCCTTGATCATGCGCAGGGGGTTGATCAAATCGGACGCGAGCGAGACGCGCGCCTCGGGCAGCAGCCCGCGCAGCGCCTCGTCGGTGCGCGCCCAGGTGCGCTCGTCGAGCGCGACATTCCGCACCGGGCCGAAGGCGGCCACCGTCTGCCGCATCACGTCGAGCGGCTGCTCGGCCTCCTGGATCAGGCGCACGTCCTCGATCCAGGGCTTGCCCTCGGCCTCGCTCAGGTAGAAGCTGCCGCCCATGCGCGGGGCGAGGAGCGTCAGCCCGCCGCGCCGGCCGAGGTAGGCGCCGGTGGCCCAGTCGCCGTAGGCGTTGTGGTCGGTGCCGTGGTCGTAGTGGCGCCGCACGCCGGTTAGGTAGAAGAGGTTGGCGCCGCGCGGGAGATAGACGAGATCGACGCCCGCCTCGCCCATGCGCTCCCGGAACGCCGCCAGCCGCCGCGGATAGTCCATCGCCGCCTCCCACTGCTCATCGCTCGCGCTCGACCGTGGCGGCATCATCGCATTGATCGGCGGGACGCGAAACACTTGGGAGAGACCGGCACCGAGAAACGCCGTGCTTCGCTATTCTCAGTCTTGGCCTTCGCGAATGAAGCCTAGCGCCTCCCGCATGCGCTTTTGAACTTCAGCATCAGATTCTCGCGTCAGAGCCTGTTCTATAGCTCCCTCAGCCTCTGCCGCGCGTAATGCGCCTAGTGACCACGCTGCCAAATAACGAAGGCCCCGATGGTTTGACGCCAAGGCCGGAATCAAGTGGGGAATGGCAGGATCATAGCCAACTCCTCCCAGCGCACTCGCGATCCAGGCTTTGACACCCAGATCCTCTTCATTCTCAAAACGCGCAAGGAGGGCAGAGCCTACCGCAGGGCTGGGGATGTTTCTTAAGGCGGTCGCTGCCGCGACGCGGACTCTTCGACAGGGATCAACGAGTGCATCGAGGAGCACCGGAACAGCAGTTTTGCTATGCCGGTTCCCCAAAATATTTATCAGAATCTCGCGAGTCAGCGGAATTGTGGCGATTCGTAGAGCCGCGATCAGATCCCTAATGCGGGCTTGCTGCTCAATCCGGTGCACGATTGGTCTTCGATCTTCGACCGGCTGTTCGAGTAGCCCAACAATCTCCGCTGACGTGGGCCGCCTCACCTGCTCACTCCATCCATTAGGGAACGCCTCTCGGTTTATTTGGGAAGTGATCGTCCTTTGGATCACTTATCACATGGCCACTCGGATCGACTTTCGTATGACTACCATCCTTGTGTTGGACATCCCAATGTGGACCAGCATGTTGATCTTTCCTCGCTCCCAGATATTGCCTCTTGATCAATGAACCCACCGCCGGGATCTCGAACAAATGGCGGATTCCCCTTTTGCTTTGGCGGCATGTACGGTCGCTCGCCGCTCCTGGGAAGCAGGGTAGGGCTCGCTTGGTGAACCTCAGGTCCCGCGTCTGAGTTGAGGATGCTGATGATGCCACTGCCCACGGCACCAAATGCTTTGGCTCCGGCGATGAGCGCGTCGCCAAGACCCCCCAACGATGGGTCGGCCGGTACTGCAATTGAAATTGGACCACCACCGCCGCCGCCGGCTAGCTCATCATCGACCAGGCGTGTCGTCCCGCCGCATGCTTGGCGACCGGCGAGGGAGGCGCCGCCCATCCCCGGTGCGCTGGCAACACCCCACAGCCCGCTCGGATCGCTCGCATTGACCGGATCGTTGCTCACATAGGCGTAGAGGTTGACGCCGCTGCCCGTGAACCCCAGCGGGTCCTGCGCCAGGAAACGGCCCGTGCTCGGGTCGTAGTAGCGTGCCCGGAGGTAGACGAG
>DASSHC010000069.1:0-2730 GCA_035693105.1 Thermomicrobiaceae bacterium
GGCTCTCAGCCCCAATATCTGTAGGGGCAGACCCCCGTGGCCGCCCTCGCTCCCCGAAGCCTTGACCCAGGGGAAGCAGGGCAGACACAGGGGTCTGCCCCTACCTTGATGTCGCGCGAGGCGATGAACCACTCGCCTTTCGACGATGGGGCAGATGCAAGTTGTGGACCAGGAGCAGGGGCGGGTCAGGCGCTACCGAGGCGCTGGGGCAGAGCTTCCGGTGGGATGGCGCCGGCGCGCAGGACGCGCAGCTCGTCGCCCTCGAAGGTAATCACGGTGGAGGGCACGCCGCCCGACGCTGGGCCACCGTCGACGATCAGCGCGACGTGGGCGCCAAGCGCCTCCGCCGCCTCGGCTGCTGTGCGTGCCTCGGGCTCGCCGGAGCGATTGGCGCTGGTGGTGGCGACCGCCCCGCCCGCCTGCCGAATGATCGAGCGCGCGACCTCGTTGTCGGGGAAGCGCAGCCCGACCGTCCCGGTGCCGCGCACCAGTTCCCCCGGCAGCCAGGGGGCGGCCGGCAGGACCACGGTCAGCGCGCCCGGCCAGAAGCGCTCGATCAGCCGGGCGACGCGCGGGTCGACGTGGGATGTGAGCCGGGCGATCTGATCGGAACCGGAGACGAGTACCGGGATTGGACGGTCGGAGGGCCGGCCCTTGGCGACGAAGAGTCTAGCCACCGCTTTCGGATTGTAGACGGCGGCGCCGATGCCGTAGACGGTGTCGGTTGGGAAGACGACCAGCTCACCGGCGCGCAATAGCTCCGCCGCGCGCGCCTCGCTCTCGGCCGAGGCCGGGACCAGCGGGGCCGCGCTCATCCCGCCAGCTCCGTCTTGATCTGGCGCGCCAGCGCCGGGCCGATCCCCTCCACCGCGCACAGCTCCTCCTCGCTCGCGTCACGAATGCGTTTGACCGAGCCGAACGCCTGCAGGAGCGCCTTCTTGCGCCGCGGGCCGACGCCGGAAAGCTCGTCGAGCGCCGACTTGAAGTCGCTCTTCTTGCGCCGCTCCCGGTGGAAGGTGATGGCGAAGCGGTGCGCCTCGTCGCGAATGCGCTGCACCAGGAAGAGCGATTGGGCGTCGCGCGGCAGCATGACCGGGTCGCGCTGATCCGGCAGGAAGATCTCCTCGTTCTCCTTGGCCAGCCCGACGATCGGGACGTCGACCTCCAGCTCGGCCAGCACCTCGCGGGCGGCGTTGAGCTGCCCCTTGCCGCCGTCCACGATCACCAGGTCGGGCATGGTGCGCCACTCCTCGGTGGCGTCCTCGCGCGCGGCGCGGCGGAAGCGCCGCCCGACGACCTCCTGCATGCTGGCGAAATCGTTAGGGCCGTCGACCGCCTTGATCTTGAAGCGGCGGTAGTCGCTCTTGAGCGGCTTGCCGTCCTCGAAGACGACCATGCTGGCGACGGTGTTGGTGCCCTGGAGGTTGGAGATGTCGAAGCACTCAATGCGGCGCGGCAGCCCTTCGAGCTTGAGCGCGTCGGCCAGCTCGCTGAGCGCGGCGGTGGTGCGCTGCTGGTCGTTGAGCCAGCGCAGCCGGTTTTGCTCCAGATTCTCCTCGGCGCTCTTGGCGACCATCTCGACCAGCCGCCGCTTGTCGCCGCGCTGCGGCACGGTCAGCGTGACCGGCCCGCCGCGCCGCTCGGCCAGCCAGGCGCGCACGATCTCTTCCTCCTCGATGGCTGACTGCATGACCAGCTCGCGCGGGATCAGCGCGGCGTGCTCGTAGAACTGGGTGACGAAGGAGGAGAGGACCGCACTGGGCACGTCGTCGATGCGCGCGCCGCGCAGCACGAAGTGCTCGGAGCCGATAATCTTGCCGTTGCGCACGAAGGCGACCTGCACCCCGGCGTCGCCGCCGGCGCCCTGGGCCAGAGCCAGCACGTCAAAGCTGCGTCCCTTGTCCGATACGATCTTCTGATGCTCCAGCACGTGCTCGATGGCGCGGATCTCGTCGCGCAGCCTGGCGGCCTGCTCGAAGTCCAGCTCCTCGGCGGCCCTGGCCATGCGGGCCTCCAGCTCGGGCACCAGCTCTTCGCCGCGTCCCTCCAGGAAGAGGACCACGCTGTCGATGATCTTGCCGTAGGCCTCGGCGTCGACGGCGCCGATGCAGGGTCCGGCGCAGCGGCCGATGTGGTAGTAGAGGCAGGGACGCGGCGCGTCGCCGGTGATCTCGATGTCGCAGGGCCGGTAGGGGAAGAGGCGCTTGAGCAGGTCGAGCGTACGGTGGACCGAGCCGACGTTGGTGAAGGGACCGAAGTAGCGGCTGCCATCGCGCACCACGTGGCGCGTGCTGACGACGCGCGGGAAGGGCTCGTTGGTGATACGGATGAAGGGGTACGACTTGCCGTCGCGCAGCAGGATGTTGTACTTCGGCTGGTAGCGCTTGATCAGCTCGTTCTCGAGGATCAGCGCCTCGGAGGGCGTGTCGGTGCGGATCACGTCGAAGTCGGCGATGTGCTCGACCAGCTCGCGCGTCTTGCCGTCCATCCCCTTTTGCGAGCCGAAGTAGGAGCGCACGCGGTTACGCAGCGAGGCAGCCTTGCCGACGTAGATCACCTCGCCCTGCGCGTTCTTCATGAGGTAGACGCCCGGCTCGGACGCGAGCGCCGCCAGCCGGCCGTGGAGCGCGTCGTTCATCATGCCGCAATTTTACACCGAGAGGGGCCAATTATCCGCGTTGGGGGCATGATCGACGAAGGTGAGCAGGGCCTTCGTCCACGGCGTTTCGT
>DASSHC010000070.1:0-8779 GCA_035693105.1 Thermomicrobiaceae bacterium
CTGGGAGAAGGGGAGCTCGCGACAGGAACATCCGGATGTTCCCCCAGCATTCTCCCCTCTCCCAGCATTGGGAGAGGCTCCGTCCGGGCCGGGGGTGAGGGCCCGTCCGGCTAGGAGAGAGAACCCCCGTTCATGCTCACCTCGACCGGCGGCGGCTGGCGCAGGGTCTGGTAGACGACGCAGTAGCGCTCGGTCAGCTTCAGGAGCGAGGCGAGCTGCTCCTCACCGGCCGGCGTGTCCAGCTCGAAGCGCAGGCGGATCTCCTTGAAGCCGACCGGCGCCTCCTTGCTGACGCCGAGCGTGCCGCGGAAGTCGAGGTCGCCCTCAGCGTGGACGCGCCCGCCGCGGATCTCGATCCCCAGCGCGGTCGCCACCGCGCGCAGCGTGACGCCGGCGCAGGCCACCAGCGCCTGCAGCAGCATGTCGCCCGAGCAGGCTTCCGATCCGCTGCCACCGGTCGCCGGGTGCAGCCCGGCTTCGACCGCGCCGTGGGGCGTGGCGACGTGGCAGGTGATCGCCGTGCCGTCGAGCTTGCCGTCGGCGTGCAGCGTCAGCAGCGCCGACTCAGGGTCTTCGCGGTAGCGCGTCTTCAACGGCGCCTGTAGCGCCCGCAGTTCCTCAGCTTGCATCGCTACGCTCCTTCAGCCAGGTCGGATCGTCCGGCGCATGGTAGCAGGCAGCCGGTCACATGCGCGTGGCGATCAGGTCGAGCATTTCGTCGATGTAGCTGATCGCCAGCAGGTGCCCCTCGCCAGGGAAGTAACGCGCTCGGCAGCGCGGGATGGACCCGGCCAGCGCGCGGCCGAAGGCGATCGGCACCGTGACGTCCGCGTCGCCGTGCCAGAGGTGGACCTCGATCGGAATGTCTCGCGGCGAGAAGCCCCAGGGGCGCGCGTAGAGGATGAGATCCCAGGCGACACCGCGCGGGCCCTGGTGGAAGGCCTCGGCGAAGTCGCGGCGCACGGCCGCGGCCGTCTTCGGCTGCCCCAGGAGCGCGATGTCCGCCGGCGCCACCTCGGCACACATCTGGGCGATCACATCCCCGCGGCGTGGGTCGGATTCGCGGGCGATGTGGCCCTGTGCCAGGCGGCACGTCAGGCGCGGCGCGCGACGAGCCAGGGCGATCTCAAGGCGCCGGCGGCGGGTCATGCCGCGCATGCCGCTGGTCGCGCCCGGGGTCTCCAGCGGCCCCATGCCGCTGATGATCCCGGCGAAGCTGATGCGCTCGGGCAGGCAGAGCGCGCAGGCGGCGACATAGGCCGCGCCGCCCGAGACCCCGGCCACCGCGAACGTCTCCAGCCCCAGCGCGCCGGTCAGCGCGGCGACATCCCGGGGCCAGTCGAGGAAGCGGCGCCCGGGCCGGAAGGTCGAGCGCCCGATGCCGGGCCGGTCGATGGCGATGATGCGGACGCCGCGCGCCCGCGCCGGTTGGTCGGCGAAGGCGGACGAGAGGCGCGAGCCGGGGATGCCGTGGAAATAGAGAACCGGCCGTCCGGTGGGATCGCCGTACTCGGCATAGCTCAGTTGACGCCCGTCGGGGAGCGCGACAGTCCGGACATCCTCTGCGTGCATGTGGTCAGACTCGTTTCCAGCTGCAATCGCGCGCCGGCGCCCGGCTCTGGACGGCGGGGCGCCGCTCGTCGTAGCCTACCAACTGGAGTCGTCCCGGCGCGACTCCCAGCCGGCGGTGTTCGATGAGGGGAGCGACAGATGCGCGGGGCGGACGTGATTGTTGAGATGCTGAAGGCCTACGGGGTCGACTACGTCTTTGGTGTCCCCGGCGACACCACCATGCCGCTCTACGACGCGCTCTACCAGGCGCGCGGCGAGATCAACCACGTGCTGGCGCGCGACGAGCGCTCGGCCAGCTTCATGGCCGACGCCTACGCCCGGCTGACCAATCGGCCCGGCATCTGCGAGGGGCCGAGCGGCGGCGGCGCGACCTACATCGTGCCGGGCGTGGCCGAGGCCAACGGCTCATCGATTCCGGTGATCTGCTTCACCTCCGACAATCCGCTGCGCTGGGAGCACACCGGCGCGCTGACCGCCATCGATCAGGTCGCGCTGCTCAAGCCTGCTACCAAGTGGAACACCGCCGTCAAGCAGGCCGACCGGCTGCCCGATCTGCTCCGGCGCGCCTTTCGCGAGGCGACCAGCGGCCGGCCCGGAGCGGTGCACCTGTCGCTGCCGGAGGACGTGCTGGAGGCCGAGGTCGACGACCCGCGCATCTACGCCGAGGCCGCCTGCACCAGCTTCCCCAGCTACCGCACGCGCCCCAGCCGCAGCGAAACCGAGACGATCTACCGCGCGCTGAGAGCGGCGCGCCGCCCGATGATCGTGGCCGGCGGCGGGGTGACCATCGCCCAGGGCGGCGAGGAGCTGGTCCGGCTGGCGGCGCTGCTGGAGATTCCGGTCGGTACGACCATCAACGGCAAGGGGAGCATGCCGGAGTACAGCCCCTGGAGCGTGGGCGTGATCGGCGGCAACGGCGGGCGGCCCTACGCCAACCAGCTGATGCGCGAGGCCGACACCATCCTCTATCTCGGCACCAAGGTGAATTACCTGGCCACGCTCAACGGCACCATCCCGGCGCCGGGTGTCACGGTGCTCCAGATCGACGTCGATCCGAACGAGCTGGGCAACAACGTGCGCCTGAGCGCGGGGGCAGCGGCGGACGCGCGCGAGGCGCTGCGCGATCTGGTGGCGCTGGCCGAGTCGGACGCGGAGCAGTTGCTGGTGCGCGAGGTCAGCGCCGCCGAGCTGGAGCATCGCGCCACCGACTTCTGGCAGGGTTTTCAGGCCAAGGCCGCCGACGACAGCTTCCCGGTCAAGCCGCAGCGGATCATCGCGGCGCTGGAGGAGCTGCTGCCGGAGCGCGCGGTGATCGTGGCCGACCCCGGCACGATGACCCCCTTCACCGCGGCCAACTTCCGCGTGCACCAGACCGGACGCAGCGTGGTCATCCCGCGCGCCCACGGCGGGCTGGGCTACGCCCTGCCGGCCTCGGTCGGCGCGGCCTGCGCGCGCCCGGGCGAGCGCATCGTGGCGCTGATCGGTGACGGCAGCTTCGGCATGGCGGGCACCGAGCTGGAGACGGTCGGCCGGATGAACCTGCCGGTCACGTTCATCCAGTTCAGCAACGGCAGCTTCGGCTGGATCAAGATGCTGCAGAAGCTCTACTTCAGCGACCGCTACCACAACGTCGACTTCACCAGCACGGTCGACTACGCCAGGGCGGCGACGGCGCTCGGCGTGCCGGGGGTGCGCGTGGAGCACGCCGATCAGCTCGGCGACGCCATCGCCGAGAGCCTGCGCGCCGACGGCCCGGTCTTCATCGACGTGCCGACCGAATCGGAGCTGGAGGAGACTCCCCCGGTCCACGCCTGGCAGCAGGCGTTAGGATTGGTGTAGCGGCAAATGGCAGCACGCGCCTGGAATTGACTTCGGTCACTGCGGCGATTTCGCTATAGGGGCAGACCACCGTGTCTGCCCTGTTGCCCCTATGACTCGGCAACGGGGAATGGGCAGCAGCAGCGGCTTCGGTGAAAATGCATGCCAGGGCGGCGAGGGCAGACACAGGGGTCTGCCCTACAGCGAACCACCCTCGTCCGGCATGGACTACACCTCGCTGACGTTGCGGACGTCGAGCGCGTCGCGCAGGCCGTCGCCGAGCAGGTTCATGCTGAGCACGGTGAAGCCGATGGCCAGCCCGGGGAAGACCGCCAGCCACCAGGCCTGATGAATGAAGTTGCGGCTGTCGTTGAGCGCCTGCCCCCAGGTCGGAGTGGCCGGGTTGACGCCGAGCCCGAGGAAAGTCAGCCCGGTCTCCGTCAGGATGCCGAAGCCGACGACGAGGGTCATCTGGACGATGATCGGCGCCGCGACGTTCGGCAGCAGGTGGCGCAGCATGATCCGCCCATCGCGCACGCCGATCGCCCGTGCGGCCACCGCGAAATCGGACTCCCGCAGGCTAAGCACATCGCCGCGCACGATGCGTGCGAAGGCGACCATGTTGGAGATCGCGATCGCGATGATGATGTTCTTGGCGCCAGCGCCATAGATCGAGACCAGGCCCATGGCCAGCACGATGGCCGGGAAGGCCCAGATCAAATCCACGATACGCATGATCAGGTTGTCGATCCAGCCCAGATAGTAGCCCGCGACGATACCGGCCGCGACGCCGGCGATCATCGAAACCAGCGCCCCGATGATACCGATGCTGAACGAGATGCGGGTCCCGAGAATCACCCGGCTGAGCAAATCGTGGCCGAAGGAGTCCGTACCCATCGGATGATGCAGGCTAGGCGCCGCGAGCTGATCGAAACTGACGTCGTCCGCACCATACGGCGCGAGCAAGGGCCCGGCGATGGAGATGAACGCCAGCAAAACGACGAAGATCAGGCCGAGGAAGGCCTTCTTCTCGGACCTGATCCGTCGCCAGAACCGGCTCCCCTCGATGGAGCGTTGCCCGGCCAGATGGTCGAGCCGCTGCTCTGCGACCGGCAGCTCCGCCGCTCCGGTAGCATTGACCAAGCGTTCAACCGATTTTTCATCAGCCATAGCGTATCCTTGGATCCAAGAACGTATACAGGATATCGACCGCAAGATTCGCCAGCACGAAGACCATGGTGATCAGCAAGATCACGCCCTGCACGATGGGGTAATCCTTGGCGAAGATCGCGACGGTCAATAGCCGGCCGATACCGCTGATCGCGAAGACCGTCTCGGTGATGACCAGGCCGCCGAGCAAGCCGGCCAGCGAAAGGCCGGCGACGGTGACGACCGGGATCAACGAGTTGCGCATCGCGTGCCCGAGCACGACGCGGCTCGCCGAGAGACCCTTCGCGCGCGCGGTGCGGATGTAGTCGCTCCCCATCGCCTCCAGCAGCCCGGCGCGCACGAAGCGCATCAGGATGGCCGCCTCGCCGACGCCGGCGGCCAGGCCGGGAAGGATCAGGTGCTCGAACCAGGGCCAGACGCCCTTGCTCGGTGGGACGTAGCCAACCGACGGCAGCAGGCGGATCTGCACCGCGAAGATGAGGATGAAGACGATGCCGAACCAGAACGTCGGCAGGCTGATGCCGATGAAGGTCGAGATGCTGGCGACGTAGTCGAAGACGCTGTCGCGCTTGAGCGCCGCCAGCACGCCCATCGGCACCGCGACGATCACGCCGATCAGGAACCCGAGAATGGTGATCGAAAGCGTCTTGGGGAACGCGCTCTTGATCTGGGCCAGCACCGGCTGCTGAGTGTCGATCGACTTGCCCAGATCGCCGTGCAGAATCTCGCCCATCCACTTGACGTACTGCACGTAGATGGGCTGGTCGAGGCCGAGGTTCTTGCGCAGTTGCGCCGCGGCCTCGGGCGTGTACTCGATGCCGAGCATCGCCGCGACCGGGTCGCCGGGAACCAGGCGCAGCATGAAGAAGACGACCGTCGTGCAGCCCCAGATGATGAAAACTGAGTAGATCAACCGGCGGATGATGTACTGCGTCATGAGGCGCCCCTCTGGTTCGAGATTCCCGAGGAGATGCGGACGCGAGCTGTGTCAGCTCGCCGCCCGCTCCCCCGGCTCGGATCGGCGCTCGCTACTTATCCAGCCAGATGGTCTCGGCGTAGAAGATCTCCGGGATCTGGCGGTAGCCCTTGACGTACTTCTGGAATCCCGGCAGGTAGTAGGCGTGGTACAGGAAGGCGAACGCGGCCTCCTTGCGGGCCAGGTCTTGCAGGTCCTGGAAGTCCTTGGCACGCCGCGCCTGATCGGTCGTCGCGCGCTCGTCGTCGAGGAATTGCTTCGCCTCGGGCTTGTTCCACTTGCCGGTGTTCCACGGCCCATCAGGGTAGAAGAAGTTGTAGTCGTTGTCATCGGGGTCGGCATCGACGACGCTGCCCTGGATGGCCATTTGATACTGGCCGTTTTGCCAGCGGTTGTTGTAGTCGGCGTCCTGCAGCAAGACGAGATTGATATCGACCCCGATCTTCAAAATCAGGTTCCGCAACGTATCCTCGTTGCGGTGGTCGCTGGCACCGGCGAGCAACTCCGGCTTGATCTTGGTCAGACCAGAGGATTCGGCCAGTTGCTTGGCGGCGTCCACATCGAACTTCTCGGGATCGTCCTTGAGGTCCGCCTCGGTCTGGGTGGCCCAGGCGAAGGCCGGGGCGATCGCGCCGACGCTCGGCTCGGCCAGTCCGAAGAGCGCCGTCTTGATGAACTGGTCGCGGTCAATCCCCTTGGCGATCGCCATGCGCGCGTCCTGATTGTTGAACGGTGCCGTGGCCGTGTTGAACTGCACGGCGATCCAGTTGGTGCCGTGAACCTTCAAGACCTCGACATTGTCATTGCCCTGAAGCTGGGCGTAGCCCTGTGGCGGCACCTCGTTCATAGCGTCGATGTCGCCGGCGGCCAGGGCGTTCACCTGGCTGGACGGCTCCGGGATGAACTTGACCACGATCTTGTCGAGCAGCGGGCGTCCTGCATACCAGTCATCGAAGGCCTCCATGGTGAAGCCGGACTGCGCGTTCATCGACTCTGGCACAAGCTTGAACGGCCCGCAGCCGACCGGCTTGAGCAGGAACTGGTCTTCGCCGATCTGCTCGACGGCCTTCTGCGGCACCGGCGTCAGGGCGCGGCCCGGCCCGCGGGTGCAGGTGGTGGCCAGGAAGGGCGCGAAGGGCGCACTAAAGGTGAGGGTGAAGGTTTGGTCGTCTGGCGCATCCGCCTTCGTGATTCCCTTCAGCTTGTTGGCGTGCGGCGAGGCGAGCTTCGGGTCCAAGGTGCGGTTATAGGTATAGACGAAGTCCTTCGCCGTCAGCGGATCGCCGTTGTGGAACTTCAGCCCCTGACGGATATGGAAGGTGTAGTTGAGGCCGTCGTTCGAGATGTCCCACTTCTCGGCCAGATCGGGGACAATGTTCAGTTTCTCGTCGAACTGCACCAGCGCGGAGAAGAGCTGCGGGAGCAGCTCGCCCGCGACGCGACCGGTGCTGATGCGGGCTGGATCCAGTTGCAGCAACTGCTGGACGTTGTAGCCGTAGGTGAGCGTGCCGCCCTTTTTCCCCTGCGGCGCCTGGGTGGCAGCCGCGACCGCCGTGGCCGCCGGCGATCCCGGTGCGCTGCCCGCTGGGCTCGCGCTGGCGGTCGCCGCCGGGGTAGTCCCCCCGCTCGCGGCCGCGCTCGTCGCTGTCGTGCCGCCGCCGCTGGCCGCGCTGGTGGCGGCCGGCGTCGTGTTGTTGCTGCTGCTGCCGCAGGCCGCCAGCAATCCAGCAGCGCCGGCGGCGCCGACGACACCGAGCATCGACCGACGAGTAACCCGCGACTCCAACAGCCATTTCCGATCGACCGGGTCCATCACGCTGTTCCTCCTCCGCGGTGCGTACAACCGCTCTCCGAGTTCCTCCGATCAACTGGTCGAACCGTACCGCTCTCCTCCTCGCGCGAGCAGCTAGGAACTTCCCATTCCGACACACCGAGACATTCTCACTGTACCGACCGACACGGTAGCTGTCAATCGTTCATTTTGAGATCCGGCTCTCGGACAGGCACACTCCTGTGGGAAGCGCAAGAATGGCCGCTGCGGTCCTAAAACGCGGCGTAGTCCAACCGGTCGGGCGGGATCTCTCTGCCGATGTACGTGCGAATATCGCGAACGGATGCTTTTCGGCACGCGCGTCTGGAGTCGCGATTGGTACGGGCGATGCGATAGGGATGCGGAATGGTCGAGAATCGAGCGAGGTTGCAGACAGTGGCGATCGACCGTGGCGGATGAAGGGAGTCCAGCGTGCTTACACTCGGCTACAAGGCGTCGGCGGAGCAGTTCGGGTCGCGCGAGCTGCTCGAGTTCTCGGTGCTGGCGCAGGAGGTCGGCTTCGACGCGGTGGTGGTCAGCGATCACTTCCAGCCGTGGAAGCACACCGGCGGTCACGCCCCCTACGCCTTCGCCTGGCTCGGCGCCGTCGGCGAACGTGCCGAGACGGTGCAGCTCGGCACCAGCGTGGTGGCCCCCACCTTCCGCTACAACCCGGCCATCGTGGCCCAGGCGATGGCGACGCTGGCCAGCCTCTTCCCCGGCCGCGTCTTCCTCGGCGTCGGCACCGGCGAGTCGATGAACGAGGTGCCGGCCACGGGGATGGAGTGGCCGGGCTTCAAGGAGCGCTTCGGGCGCCTGCGCGAGGCGATCGAGCTGATCCAGCGGCTCTGGACCGAGGAGCGCGTCTCCTACCAGGGCCAGTACTACACCACGGTCAACGCCACGATCTATGAGCGCCCGCCGGAGCACATCCCGCTGCTGGTCGCCGCCTCGGGGCCGACCGCCGCCAAGCTGGCCGGGCGCGTCTCCGACGGCCTGATCGTGACCAGCGGCAAGGGGATGGAGTTGTATCGCGACAACTTGCTGCCGGCCTTCGTCGAGGCGGCACAGAAGGCGGGGCGCGACCCCAACGCGCTGACGCGCATGATCGAGGTCAAAGTCTCCTACGACCACGATCGGAAGCGGGCCATGGAGGACACGCGCAACTGGGCGGCGCTGGCGCTCTCCTCAGAGGAGAAGACCGGCGTCGAGGACCCGGTCGAGATGGAGCGGCTGGCCAGCCAGCTCGCGACCGAGCGCGCCGCCACGCGCTGGATCGTCTCCGACAACCCCGAGGATCAGATCGCGCGCATCCAGCCGTACATCGATCTCGGCTTCAACTATCTGGTCTTCCACTCGCCCACGGAGGATCAGGAGCGTTTCCTGCGCCTCTACGGCGCCGAGATCCTACCCCGGCTGCGCGAACTGGCGGC
>DASSHC010000071.1:0-7997 GCA_035693105.1 Thermomicrobiaceae bacterium
GCCGATGCCGACCGTCTCCCGCTGCTCAGGAGTCAGGGCACGGTGTGACGACATGACCGGGTAGAGCACCAGGCTGAAGACGTCCCCGAGCGTGGTCGCCGGAACGACCATCTCCAGTGCGGCGAGGAAACGGAAGACGGCCTCGCGGTCGCAGCCGTGCATCTCGAAGGAGACCATGGCTCCGTAGAGATCGTCGCGGAAGAGGCGGCTGGCGGTCTGGTGGCTCTCGTGTCCTGGGAGTCCGGGATAGAAGACGCGGGCGACTTTGGGCTGCTCGGCCAGCCAGCTTGCCACGGTCAGAGCGTTCTCGCTCTGCCGCACGATGCGCAGCGGTAGCGTCTTGATGCCGCGCAGGATCAGCCAGGCGTCGAAGGGACTGAGCACGCTGCCGACGGCTTTGTTCAGCTCGTTGAGCTGCAAACGCCGCTCGGCGTCGCAGGCGATCACGCCGGCGGTGACGTCCCCGTGGCCGCCGAGGTACTTGGTCGAGCTGTGGACCACGTAGTCTGCGCCGAGCCTGGCCGGTTGCACCAGCCAGGGGGTCGCAAACGTGTTGTCGACGGTCAGCGCCGCGCCGGCCGCGTGGGCGAGCTTGGCGACCGCCGGGATATCGGTCACGCGCAGCAGTGGGTTGGAGATCGTCTCGCAGATGACCGCGCGCACGTCGCCACGCGCCAGCTCGGTCTGGACGGCGTCGAGGTCGAGGATGTCGACGAAGACCGTCTCGATGCCCAGGTCGCGGTAGATCTGATCAAGAAGCTTGACGGTGGCGCCGTAAACATCACGGGAGGCGACGATGCGGCCGCCGCGCGGGGCAGCCGCCAGGATCGGCAGGTTGACCGCGGCCATGCCAGAGGCGACCCCCAACGCCGCGTCCGTCTCCTCCAGCGCCGCGACCGCCGTCTCCATCGCCTCCAGCGTGGGGTTGCCGTAGCGTCCATAGACGAAGACGCCGCTGGCGCCGCCGAGGGCGGCGTCCATCTGCTCGATGTCCTGATAGACGAAGCTGGAGGTGGCGTAGATCGGTGTGGCGGTGGGAATGAAATCACGCGGCGCGGGGCGCTCGCCGGCGTGGACGGCGCGGCTGGTCGGTTTCAGGTGCATGCGGCGGGTATCGGGCATCACGGCTCCCCTACTGGGCCGGCATCAGACAGCCCGGCACTATAGGGCAGGGCCTGACGGGCTGTCAAACACGGTGGGGGGCATGGGTGGGTCGAGCGGTCCTCTACTGGCTTGGGTGGGGCAGCCAATGTGGTCGCCGGCCATGGCACCGGCGAGCGATGCTGTCGACGCGACGCGTCTGGATCAGCCGGGAGGAGCCGGGCTCGATGTCGTCTCTTCCTCCATTCTCGGGCCGCGCACCATGCTGGCCAGGATGGCGAAGAGGCAGACGATCGCGGCCACGAAGAAGGCGTCGTGGATAGCGTTGACGAACGCCTGGCGCTGCACCAACTCCGGTGAGAGCTTCCCCGTGAGTTGCGCCACGTAGGCCGCCGTCTGTGCCGCGACGATCGCGCCGGCCGCGGCGATACCGACCGCCTGGCCGTCGATGCGCATCTGTGCCAGCGTGGCGGAGGCGGTGCCGAGGCGCGGCCGGGGCACCGAGCCGAGGACCGCGCTGCTGTTGGGGCTGGTGAAAAGCCCTTGGCCGACGCCGATCACCATCAGGCGCGCGACCAGGTCCCAGGTGGGCATGCCTACCCGAATGCCGGTCAGCAGAAAGAGGCCGAGCGCCATGACCGCCAGGCCAACCGTGGCCGGGACGCGCTGGCCGATGCGGTCGGAGAGCGCGCCGCTCACCGGGGCGAAGATCATGGTCGTCAGCGGGATCGGCGTCAGCAGCAGGCCAGCCTTGAGCGTCGAGAAGCCTTCACCCTGCACCAGGAAGAATGGCATCAGGAAGGTGGCGGTGAAGAGGGCAGCGAAGGAGATCATCAGCGCGCCGTTGCCAGCCGAGAAGGACCGGATCTTAAAGAGGCGCAGGTCGAGCATCGGATGCCGCGAACGCAGCTCGGTGAGGATGAAGGCTGAACCGAAAAGGACGAAGGCGGCGAAGAGTCCGAAGACCAGCGGACTTGTCCAACCCCAGGACTGCCCCTCGATCAGCGCCAGCAGGAGCGAGAGGAGCGCGGTAAGCTGGAGCGTGGCCCCGCGGACATCGAACTGGGCCGGACCGCCGTGGCGCTCCCGCTCCAATACCCGCATCGACCAGAGGATGGCGAAGATGCCGACCGGCAGGTTGATGTAGAAGATCCAGCGCCAGGAGGCGTACTCGGTCAGAATGCCGCCGATGGTCGGGCCGAGGCTCAGCCCGACCGAGACGCTGACGCTGTTGAGTCCGAGCGCCCGCCCGCGCTCCCGCGGCCCGAAGGTCGCCGCCACGATCGCCGGCCCCATGGCTTGCAGCATCGAGGCGCCGATCCCCTGGATGGTGCGGAAGATGACCAGCATCCAGATTGTCAGCGAGAGCCCGCAGAGGACGCTGGCGCCGGTGAAGAAGGCAAAACCGGTCACGTAGACGCGTTTGTAGCGGAGCAGCTCTCCGGCGCGGCCGAAGGGGAGGAGGAGCGTTCCGACCGTCAGCAGATAGGCGACGACGACCCACTCGATGGCGGAGAGGGAGACACCGAAGGCGGACTGGATCGTCGGCAGGGAGATGTTGACGATGCTTCCGTCGAGCGTGGCCATGAAGGTTCCGACCGAGACGACGGAGAGCACAAACCACTTGTGGGTGCCGGGGGTGATACCCGGCTCGATGGCCCGATTCGTGGTCGCGCTTGGGCCTACGTTTTGCCGCGCTCCATCCGGCACGACGCTCCCTTCACCATCCGGCGCTCTGCCCAGGATCGCAGCCGGTCGTGCGTTCGTCAGAACACAACGCCGCGCGGTTGGACGCGATTCCCGTGCCTGGCGGCCGGGAGAACCGCCGAGTTGAACTCGGACGCACGCTCCCTTTCATCAGTTGAGGCGCCGGAGGACAGGTGACGAAGCGCGGGCCTGCCGCTAGGCTGGGATGAATGGCCCGCGCCGGCGGCGGCACCATATCCGCGGGCGACGCGTGGCGAAGGGAGGACGACATTATGATGACAGGCGGCTGCGGCTGTGGATGCTGCGCCTACTTCCTCCTGGTCCTGGCGCTGATCGGCGCGGCGATCGTCTGGGTCTATCGCTGGCTACGCGGCCGCGAGGAGCAGGAGTTGCCTACTCGGGAACCGACCAGGTTCTGACGCGCGGGTCTCCGTTCGGCTACGAGATTGGGCGGGGGGGTGTGGCCACCGAGTAGGTTGAGTGCCGGGCCACGACGGATCCCTCGACTACGTTCGGGATGACAGGGATAAGGATGGGGCGAACGACGACGCGTCTTCTCGTCCGGTAGCCCGCCTCCCTCTCCCGGTCATCCCGAGCGCAGTCGAGGGATCCCTCCGCACGCGGCAACCAAGCCTCTCGATGGGCAGCGTTCCACTCCGACGCGCAAGCCTGAGGCCGCGTGCCATGAGCGGTTCCCTTTCCAGCATTGCGGGCTAGCGCCGCCGGGTGACACATGCTAGGCTTGGTCAAACGGTTGCCAGGGGTGCGCGCGGGCGCTGAGAGCGTGGCAATGGCCACCAACCCTCCGAACCTGATCTGGGCAATACCAGCGAAGGGACGGCAACGGGAATCATAGAACCGCCTCCAAGTCGCACTCCGCCGGGCCGTTGGGCCGGCGTTTTTTGTGCCGGCACGGCAAGCGAGCCACGGAGGCGTGTATGGCCAATGCAGCGGACATCGCCATCCCCAAGGCGCTGACCATCGCCGGCTCCGACTCCGGCGGCGGCGCCGGCATCCAGGCCGATTTGAAGACCTTCGCCGCGCTCGGCGTCTACGGCGCCAGCGTGATCACCGCCATCACGGCCCAGAACACCCTCGGCGTGACCGCCGTGCTCGACCTGCCGGTGGAGTTGATCACGGCACAGCTCGACGCGGTGATGAGCGACATCGGCGCCGATGCCGCCAAGACGGGGATGCTCTCCTCGCCGGAGATCGTGCGCACGGTGGCCGAGGGCGCGCGGCGCCACGGGATCATCAAGCTGGTGGTCGACCCGGTGATGGTGGCCAAGAGCGGCGACCGCCTGCTGCGCGAGGACGCCATCGACGCCCTGCGCACGGCGCTGCTGCCGTTGGCGCTGGTGGTGACGCCGAACATCCCCGAGGCCGAGGTGCTGGCGGGGCGCGCGATCCAGTCGGAAGCGGACATGCGCGAGGCGGCGCGGGCGATCCGCGCGCTCGGCCCCAATCTTGTCGTCGTCAAGGGCGGTCATCTGGAGGGCGCGGCGGCCGACGTGGTCTTCGACGGCGCCGGTTTCGAGGTGCTCTCCCGGCCCCGCGTCGCCACCCAGCACACGCATGGCACCGGCTGCACCTTCTCGGCCGCGATCGCGGCGCGCCTGGCGGCGGGGGTCGCGCCGCTGGATGCCATCGGTGAGGCCAAGGAATACCTCTACCAGGCGCTGCGGCACGCCTACCGGGTGGGCGCCGGCCATTCACCCGTCCACCATTTTCACGCGCTTTGGAGCCCGATAGAGGCGGAGTTCGGAGGGAGCGACTGATGCAATCGACAAATGGCGCGCGCGACGAGGCGCTGACGATCGCCGGCAAGGCCTTCTCGTCGCGGTTGATCCTGGGAACCGGCAAGTACCGCTCGAGCGAGGAGATGCTGGCGGCCTTCGCGGCCTCCGGCGCCGAGATGATCACGGTGGCGCTGCGGCGCATCGACTTCGACGATCCCAAGAGCCGCAGCATCCTCGAAGACGTGGACTGGACGCGCTACCAGATTCTGCCGAACACGGCAGGCTGCCAGACCGCCGAGGAAGCGGTGCGCGTGGCGCGGCTGGCGCGCTCGCTCGGGCTGTCGGACTGGATCAAGCTGGAGGTCATTCCCGATCCCAAGTATCTGCTGCCCGATCCGATCGGCACGCTGGAGGCGGCCAGACAGTTGGTGGACGAGGGCTTCGTCGTCCTCCCCTACATCAACGCCGACCCGGTGCTCGCTCTCCGGCTGCAGGAGGCCGGCACCGCGACCGTCATGCCGCTGGCCTCGCCCATCGGCTCGGGGCAGGGGATCCCCGACTACCGGCAGCTGCAGATCATCCTGGAGCAGGCCACGGTGCCGGTGGTGGTCGACGCCGGCATCGGCGCGCCCTCGGACGCCGCGCTGGCGATGGAGCTGGGCGCCGACGCCTGCCTGGTCAACACCGCGATCGCCAAAGCGCAGGATCCGGCGGCGATGGCGCGGGCGATGCGCCTGGGGGTCGACGCCGGGCGGCTCGCCTACCGTGCCGGGCGCGTCCCGAAGCTGGCCTATGCCTCGGCCAGCAGCCCGCTCGAAGGGGTGGTGCGCTAGGTGGCGTTGGAGGCGGCGCGAGCCACGCTGAGCAACGCGCTTCGGCTCTACGTGCTGACCGACCGGCAGCTCGCGGGCGGGCGCTCGGAGGCCGAGGTGGTGCGCGCCGCGCTGGCCGGGGGCGCGACCGCCATCCAGCTTCGCTGGAAGACGGGACCGCTACGCGAGGCGCTGACAGTCGGGCGCGAGCTACGCGAGCTCTGCCGTGCGGCGGGGGTTCTCTTCGTGGTCAACGACCGGATCGACCTGGCGCTGGCGCTGGAGGCCGACGGTGTGCACATCGGCGAGCACGACCTGCCGCTGCCGGAGACGCGCGCGCTGGTGGGTGAGCGCATGCTGGTCGGCTATTCGCCGCCCACGCTGGTTGAGGCGATCCAGGCCGCGCGCCTGGGCGCCGACTACCTGGGGATTGGGCCGGTCTTCAGCACGCGTACCAAAGTCGACGCCGGCGAGCCGGTGGGCCTCAAGCGCATCCGCGAGGTGGCCGAGACGGTCACGCTCCCCTTGGTCGGCATCGGCGGCATCGACGCTGAGAACGCGGCATCGGTTATCGAGGCGGGCGCCGACGGTGTGGCGGTCATCTCGGCTGTGGTAGCGGCACCGGATATCGCGGCCGCCGCCGGTCACTTGCGCCGGGTCGTCGACTCCGCGCTTGACCTGCGGCCATGAGTCAGCCCGGCCGCTTGCACCTGATCAGCGACCGCGCGCTGTGCCCGCTGGAGCGGTTGCCCGAGGTGGCGGCGCTGGCGGTGCGCGGCGGGGTCGACACCGTCCACCTGCGCGAGAAGGGCCTGCCGGGCGGCGAGCTGCTGGAGTTGGCGTGCCGGCTGGGCGAGGCGATTGGCGGGCGGGCAGCGCTGCTCGTCAACGAGCGGGTCGACGTGGCGCTCCTGGCCGGAGCCGACGGGGTTCAGTTGGGCGAGTCGGGTTTGCCGGTGGAGAGGGCGCGCCGCCTGCTGGGTGGCCGGTTGATCGGGCGCTCGGTCCACGATCGCGCCGGCGCCTGGGAAGCAGGCAAGCAGGGGGCGGACTTCCTGCTGGCCGGGCACGTCTTTGAGACCGGCAGCAAGGCGGGCGAGCCGGGGCGCGGGCTGACGTTCGTGGGCGAGATGGCGGGCCTGTCGCGGCTGCCGGTGGTGGCGATTGGCGGCATCACGCCGGAGCGGGTCGCGCCGGTGTTGCGCGCGGGCGCCTGGGGCGTGGCGGTGCTCTCCGGCATTCTGGCGGCGGCCGATGCAGAGGCGGCGGCGCGGAGCTACCGTGAGGCGATCGAAGAGGAGCTGACGCGATGGAGCTGACGATCAACGGCAAGCCGGCGCGGGTCGAGGGCGTGAGCACGGTCGCCGAGCTGATCGCGGCGCGTGGGCTGAAGCAGGGGCTGGTGGCGGTCGAGCAGAACGGCGAGATCGTGCCGCGCGAGGAGTTCGCCCGGCGGGGGCTGCGCCCCGGCGACCGGCTGGAGATCGTTCACTTCGTCGGCGGCGGCTGAAGCGGCAGCTGCACCGGCCTGTCCGGCTCCCAGAGGTGCCGCGCCAGGTCGACCTGAAACTCTTCCACGAAGGTGACGCCTTCCTCCTCCAACAGCGCCCGCATCACCGCCGGATGCCCCCAGGACCAGCCGCCGGTCAACTCGCCGTTGCGGTTGACCACCCGATGCGCCACGTCCGAGATGTCGGGCGGGGAGTTGTGTAGCGCCCAGCCGACCATGCGCGCCGAGCGCGGCGCGCCGACCGCTCGCGCGATCCGGCCGTAGGTGGTGACCTTGCCGCGGGGGATGCGTCGCACCACGGCGAAGACCTGCTCGACGAAGCGGCTCTCTTCACCCGGAGTCAGGCCGGACTCGGATTGCTCCCCCATCAGCCGTCCTTCGGCGCGAAGTCGCGCAGGTACCAGGAGAGATCGAGGTCGTCGGGCGAGTGGCCATAGTGGGTGAGGAGCATGGCGGCCTCGCTGCGGTGCTGCGTGCCGTGGTTGGCCAGGTGAACTAGCGTCTGCCAGAGGGTCAGCGTCCGCACCGGCCGCTCCAGGTCGTCCTCCGCGAGGCTGTCGAGGAAGGTTTGCAGTGCATCGGCCTCGATGCGCCAACGTTCGGTTAGCGCGGCCAGCGCGCCGAACTCCTCCGGTCGCAGCTCTTCGTCGGGCTTGCCCTCCCAGCGCAGGCGCCAGCCGCGCATCGAGTCGACGATGTGGGTGAGCGTCTGGCGCACGCCCGGACCACCCAGCGGTGAGGGCGAGGTGAACTGCTGCTGGGTCAGCCCCCTGCCCGCGTCGAGGATGCGCCCGGTGGCCCAGCGGTCGTAGGCGTAGAGCGTCTTGATGTCGGACAGGCGCATGTGAGCCAAGCCTTCCCGATGCTCGTTGTGCGACACACCACGAGCGCGGCGCGTGCTCTGGTGCACACGATTCTACCCCGTGATGCGAGGTGCTTGGCGTCGGCTGCGGCGGTGGAATGGCCCTTCGCCCCCTCCTTGTCATCCTAAGCCGCAGCCGAAGGATCTCCTCTGCCTTGCAGCGCCGCTCGTGCTCCACGATCAGGAGAGATCCCTTCGACAAGCTCACGGCAGGCTTTTCGGCTGCGGCTCAGGATGACACGGGGGGCTCAGGACGACAAAGGTGG
>DASSHC010000072.1:0-2806 GCA_035693105.1 Thermomicrobiaceae bacterium
CCCTCTCCCAGCGCAAGCTGGGGGAGGGTGGCCGAGCGGAGCAAGGCCGGGAGGGGGGCTCTCGCTAACCCCGAACCTCACCCCCTATCCCCCTCTCCCACAGGAGAGGGGGAACCAGAGACCGTTCCTATTTCTTCTGGAAGCGGGCGGTCTGCGCGCCGACACGCATTCCGCGCCGGAACCAGCGGTAGCGCGCCCGCACGTCGGAGAGGTTGCTGAAGGCGTCGTTGGCGGTGTCGCGTGGGTTGGCGGCCACCTCCTTCGCGCTCGCTCGCATCGTCTGCGCGAGCGTCGCCGCGGATTTGCGCGCGTCGCTCACCGAGCTACGGACGTTGGCGCGCGCGGACTTTGCGGCTTTGGCGGCTCGCTTGCGCCCGCGGCGAATCGACCGCGAGACGGACCAGGCGGCGATGCCGACAATCAGCGCGGCCAGCGCGACCCCCGGCAACCACGAGAGGCGGCCGCCATCGGTGGGCGGCGGGGTCCTGGCGCCGGGTGAGGTGGTCGGCTGGCGCTGGGACATCTCGGGCGACGCGGGATGCGTTGCCGTGCGTGTATAGGCGTGCTGCGACTCGTCGAGCACCTCGGCGACCTGGTTTTCATCGTGTATCGTCTCTGACGTGACGCCAGGCTGCGCGGGATTGGTAGGTGAGACCGAACCCTCCATCGTGGTTGCCTCCTGTTCTGCCTGAACTGGACTATTCGCCCTGGCATGCTTCGTCGCACTTTCCAGGCCAGATGACGCGCCAACGCGCGTAACCCGCAGGTGTTCGTCGGCATCGCCCACAATCCAGGACGAATGAGCAGGGGCGCTGGCGACAGCGAGCTTGCCCGACATCTTCGGAGCAGTCTCGGCCTTAAAAGGCCGGGGTAAGGACGACGGAGGGCATAAACGCCCGTCACGGCTTCGCCCTGTTCGCCCGAGATGGCGGGACGACCATTTATGGTCTCTGCGCTCCTACTCCGGCCATTCATGGCCGAGAGAGCACGACATGGCGCTACTCCGCCACCTCGCGCGTGCGGATGCCGTGACCCGGTTGCGCGGGGTCGAGCGTGAGCGTCATGCCGGACTGCGCGTAGCCGCCGGTGAAGGGGTCGTCGGCAAGCAGCATCGCGGTATCGAGATCGACGTAGTGGAAGCCGCCGAGGCCCGCGATGAAGTGGGCGGAGGTGGCGATGCCCAGCCGCGACTCGATCATCGCGCCGATCATCAGGTCGATGTTGGCGGCGCGACAGACTGCCGCGATGGCGAGCGCCTCGACGATGCCCGCCTTCATCAGCTTGATGTTGACGACGTTGGCCGCGCCCATCCGCGCGATCCGCAGCGCGTCAGCCGCCGTCTGGACGCTCTCGTCGGCGGCGACAGGGATGCCCGCGCGCTCGGTGACGAAGCGCAGCCCTTCGAGATCATGGCGGTGGACAGGCTGCTCGAAGAGGACCGGCTCGACGTCTTCCTCCTTCAGCGCGCGCAATAGCTCCAGCGCCTCGGTGGGGGTGTAGCCCTGGTTGCCATCGAGGATCAGGTCGCAGTCGGGCGCGGCCTCGACCAGCGCCAGCACGCGGTCGGCGTCGTCATCCACATTCGCGCCGACCTTGAGCTTGAGTGTCGCCGCCCCCTGGCGCGCGTGGAGCCGGGCCAGCTCGGCGACACGGGCGGGCGCGACGATGGGGATGCTGACATCGGTCTCGACCTGCGACTGGACGCCGCCGAAGAACTGGAAGAGCGGGATGCCCCACGAGCGCGTCAGCGCGTCCAGCACGGCGGCCTCCACGCCCGCGCGCGCCGTCGTCTGGTGCTCGAAGCTGGCCAGCAGCCTCTCGGAGAGCGGTCGCCATGCGGCGGCGTCGTGGCCCTCGACCAGCGGGACCATGCCATGGAGCGCGGCCAGCGCGGTCTCTTGCGTCTCGCCGCCGCTCGGTGGAAATGGCGCGGACTCGCCCAGGCCCACCGTGCCATCGACGAGGGTGACACGCACGAGCACGTTGCAGGCGGCCTCGACACGGCCCGTCGCGATGGCGAATGGCTCGTGGAGGGGGATATCCAGCGGTTCGGCGTCCAGGTGGACGATGGTGGTAGGCGTGGTCGGGGTGCGCGCGGCGCGGGCCATACGGTAACCTCGTTCAGTATTCAGGTTTCAGTGTTCAGTGTTTAGGGACGGTGGGTGGTTGGGGCGACCCCCTCCCCTAAAGGGAGAGGGGAGCCAGAGGCAGCCCGGCGTACTGCTTGATGGCTGACGCATTGGCCCACCATATTCGAAGGTCACGCTCACCCGTCGCCTCTCGTGCTGGGGCATCGTTCCCCCTCCCCTAAAAAGGAGAGGGCCGGGGCTGCGGCCAACAATCTGCCATACAGTATAGTGTGCCACAACTTTGCCACTTTGGGCATCCCCGATTAGCGTGTGCCGTCCCATTCGGCGTAGAACTCATCGAGGAAGGCCTCCATCACGCGCTGGCGCTGCTCGGCCAGTTGCCGGGCGTAGTCGGTGTTCATGCGGTCTTTCAGCAGCAGCAGCTTCTCGTAGAAGTGGTTGATGGTGGGCGTGAGGTGGGTGCGATACTCCTCGGCGGTCATCGTCACGCGCGGGGCGACCTCGGGATCGTAGAGGATGCGCCCATGCGCGCCACCATAGGCGAAGGCGCGGGCGATGCCGATGGCTCCTATGGCGTCGAGGCGGTCGGCGTCCTGGACGACGCGGCCCTCCAGCGTCTGTGGCGCGGGCTTGCTGCCGCCCGCGAACGAGATGGCGCCGATGATCTCTCGCACGTGCTCGCGCTCGTCGGCGGAGACATCGTGCGCGGTGAGCCA
>DASSHC010000073.1:0-11190 GCA_035693105.1 Thermomicrobiaceae bacterium
GGCGACCGCACCGCTGATCTACGACAGCGTCCTGGACGTCATCGGCGACACGCCGCTCGTGCGCCTGAGCCGGTTGACGCGCGGCCTGAAGTCCACCGTGGCGGCCAAGCTGGAGATGCTCAATCCCGGCGGCAGCGTCAAGGATCGCATCGGCTTCCGCATGATCGACGAGGCCGAGCGGCGCGGCTGGCTGCGCCCCGGGGGCACGATCGTCGAACCCACCAGCGGCAACACCGGGGTCGGACTGGCGATGGCGGCCGCCATCCGCGGCTACCGCTGCGTCTTCGTGATGCCGGACAAGGTCTCGGCGGAGAAGGTCGCGCTGCTGCGCGCCTACGGCGCCGAGGTCGTCACCACGCCCACCGCGGTGCCGCGCGAGTCGGCGGAGAGCTACTACAGCGTGGCCGACCGGCTGACGCGCGAGATCCCCAACGCCTTCCAGCCAAACCAGTACTTCAACCCGATGAACCCGCGCTCGCACTACCTGACCACCGGCCCCGAGATCTGGCGCCAGACGGCGGGCAAGGTGACGCACCTGGTGGCCGGCGTCGGCACCGGTGGCACGATCAGCGGCATCGGCAAGTACCTCAAGGAGCACAACCCGGCCATCCAGGTGATCGGCGCCGACCCGGCCGGGTCGATCTACACCGACCCCGACAACGTGCGTCCCTATAAGGTCGAAGGGATCGGTGAGGATTTCTGGCCCGGCACGTTCGACCGGGGGATCGTGGATGAGTTCGTGCAGGTCGGCGATCGAGACTCGCTGCTGACCGCCCGTCGCGTGACGCGTGAGGAGGGCATCCTGGTCGGCGGCTCGGCCGGAACCGCGGTCTGGACCGCGCTGGAGGTCGCGCGGCGGGATGACCGGCCCGAGACGCTGGTGGTCGTGATCCTGCCGGACAGCGGGCGCGGCTATCTCTCGAAGGTCTACAACGACGACTGGATGCGCGAGAACGGCTTCTTGAACCGCTTCGGGCAGGCGACGCGCGTGGGCGCGCTGATCGGCCAGCGCGCGGCGGAGGGTGTGGCGCCGGAGCTGCCCGCCGTGGTCGGTGTCGGCGTCGAGGAGACGGTGGAGGCGGCGATCGACCTGCTGCACCGCTACCGCATCTCGCAGATGCCGGTGCTGCGCCAGGGCACAGCGTCGGGACGCATCGACGTGCACGACGTCGTCGGCAGCATCCAGGAGCGCACCCTGCTCGATCAGGTCTTTCGCACGCCGGAGGCGGTCCACCAGCAGGTGACGTCCGTGATGGACCCGCCGTTCGCGCTGGTCAACGTCAAGGAGGAGGTCGAGCGCGTGGTGCCGCATCTCTCGACCGGCTCCCCGGCCGTGCTGGTCGAGGACGGCGGCGCGCTGGTGGGCATCATCACTCGAGCGGATCTGCTCGAGTTCGTGGCACATCGAAACGGAGAGCATCGATGAGCAAGGAACACTTCGAGACGCTGGCCATCCACGCCGGGCAGGAGCCGGACGAAGCCACGGGCGCGGTGATCGTGCCGATCTACCAGACCTCGACCTTCGCGCAGGAGGAGGTCGGCAAGCACAAGGGCTTCGAATACTCGCGCAGCGACAACCCGACCCGCTCGGCGCTGCAGACGGCGCTGGCCGCGCTCGAGGACGGGCGCTGGGGCCTGACCTACGCCTCGGGCCTGGCCGCGACGCAGAACGCCTGGTATCTGCTCAATCCGGGCGACCACCTCATCATGTCGGACGATGCCTACGGCGGCACCTACCGGCTGGCCTCGAAGGTCTGGTCGCGCTACGGGATCGACTTCTCAATGGTCGACCTGACCGATCTGGACGCCGTGCGCAGCACCATCCGGCCGAGCACGCGCATGATCTGGGTCGAGACGCCGACCAATCCCTACCTCAAGATCATCGACATCGCCGGGATCGCCGAGGCGATCAAGGGCAAGCCGATCCGGCTGGTGGTGGACAACACGTTCGCCTCGCCCTACCTGCAGCAGCCTTTGGTGCTCGGTGCGGACCTGGTGCTGCACAGCACCACCAAATACCTCGGCGGGCACAGCGACGTAGTCGGCGGCGCGATCCTGGGCAACGACGAGGAGATCTACGAAACGCTGAAGTTCCACCAGAACGCGGCTGGCGCCGTGCCGGGGCCGTTCGACGCCTGGCTGGTGCTGCGGGGCATCAAGACGCTGGCGGTACGCATGCGCCAGCACAGCGCCAACGGTGAGGCGATCGCCGCGATGTTGAGCCAGCACCCGGCGGTGGAGCGCGTCTACTACCCCGGCCTGCCGGATCACCCGCACCACGACGTGGCCGCGCGCCAGATGCCAAATGGGTTCGGCGGCATGGTCTCGTTCACGGTGAAGGCCGGCTACGATGCGGCGCGCGCGGTGGCGGCCGGGACCAAACTCTTCACTCTGGCCGAGAGCCTGGGAGGCGTCGAGTCGCTGATCGAGCACCCGGGGCAGATGACGCACGCCAGCATGGCTGGCTCGGGCTTCGAGGTCGCGCCGAACCTGATCCGGCTCTCGGTGGGCATCGAGCACGCCGGCGACCTGATCGACGACCTGCGCCAGGCGCTGGCGGTGGCGGTTCCAGCCGGCATCGCGGGGGCTTGAGGCGCGGGCGAGCCCGTACAACGGATGACTCTCCCGACGCTGGGCTCCGTTCGAGGCGAGAGACTCGGGCAAGGCACAGTGGCGTTCCAAGACGTTGGGTGCCGGGTGCGGCACGGATCCCTCGACTGCGCTACGGTGAAAATAGCGGCCGGGAAGCCGCTCGTTTTCATGCCGCCGTGGCGAGCCGAGGCTCATGACGACTCGGGATGACAGGGTGAAAGATGGGGCCCACGACGACGGCGTGCGTCGTCCGGCAGGCCACGAAACGTTCACCGTCGTTACCCGTGGTCACAAGACGACAGGGAGGGCGTCTATCCCTCCCTGCTGGCGATAACGTGTTGGCTGCGTGGTAGCGGGGATGCTAGGCGGCTCCCGAGAAGCCCTGCTGCTCCAGAAAGTCAAGCAGCTCGCGGCGGGCTTCGATACTTAGACCAAATAGCTCGGGCCAGACGCTCTCCGGCAGCTTGGATTGCCCGAGCGCCTTCTCGAGCATCCGGTCGACTGATTCCGCCTCGCGCTCGGTCTCGACGAAGAAGCCGATGTCCACCCCCAGTTCCTGCCCCAGCCGCGAGAGCAGGGTAAAGGATGGCACGCTGCGGCCCTTTTCGAGCCGGGAAAGGTAGGAGACGGAGATCCCGGTGGCGTCGGCCAAATCCGAGAGCGATAGCCCTCGCTCCTGCCGTAGCCGCCGGATGGCGGGGCCAATCCGTTGACGCGTCTCGCTCTGCGCGGGACGGCGCCCCTGTTGCGTCGACTCCATCGTGTGTTGCTCCCTCCACCGAAACGGCGGAAATGCGCTAGCGGCTAGCGCGAAACACTCATGGTTGGGTGAGCCTCCGAGTACGCGTGAACCGGTGACGGATGCTCTCGGTACCGGTCTCGACGACGTCCCCCAACGCCGCCGCCACGGCGCCAGACGAGCGAAGCCTGCATCGCGCCGGAAACCTTGTCTCGACGCATGCTTGAGACGTACGACACCCTCGCCTGACGATGTGTACTACGAATTACCTGTCGTTCTTCCCCTGCTTACCGCGCCGTACCAATCACGTTATCCGCATTTTCGTCGCACCGGCTCTTGTCGCGCGGTTCTGTCGGCAGGTCAGCCCGAACCATGTCGTCCGTCAATCCTCGGCGTGAGTATTGACAATGTCTATTCTACGAGAAACCCTGCTGAAATCAAGCACCTCCGTGCCTGGGTCGGCGTCGTAAAGTGCAGCCCGCTTTGGTAGACGCGCATGGATGGCCGGGCTTGCGCGTCGCCGGGCGGCGTGATTCACTACTCCTCTGTGGTAGCCACGAAGTTGGATGATCGTTCGAGCTTCGACGAAGCGGCGCACGCTGATTGGGCGGGCCCGCGCTGGTCTCCCGCGGCGGTCGCCGTCGCGGTCGCCGTCCTGTTTCTCGCCTTCAGCGTGCTGATGACCTGGCCTCTCCCCGCCGGCATGGCACACCAGCTCGTCAGCGACGGCGATCCCGCCTTTCAGACCTGGACCCTGGCCTGGGACTTCCACGCGTTCACGACCAACCCCCGCGGGGTCTTCGACGCCAACATTTTTTACCCTTACCACAACACGCTGGCCTACTCCGATCATCTCTTCGGCCAGGCGGCGGTCATCGCGCCGCTCCTGGCGGCCACCGGCAACGCGATCCTGGCCGACAATGTCTCGCTGCTGCTGGCGTTTGCAGCCAGCGGCTTCGCCATGTATCTGCTGGTGCTCGACTTGACCGGCAATCACGCGGCCGGGGTCGTGGCCGGCTTCGCCTATGCCTTCGCGCCGATGCGGCTGGCGCACATCGAGCATCTTCACCTGATCTCGGCGCAGTGGCTGCCGCTGGCCGTGCTGACGGCGCGCCGCGCGCTGCGGGGGAACTCCGGGCGCTGGGCCGCCGCGCTCGGGCTGGTGGTGGTGCTCCAGGGTCTGTTCGGCATCTACTATTTTTATTTTCTGATCGTGCTGCTCGGCATGGTGGTCGCCACCTTCCTGATCTGGCGCCACGGGGGTCGTGACCTCACCGCGGTGGGGAAGGTCACGCTCGCCTGCCTGGTCGCCGGGGCGATCCTGCTGCCGGCGCTGCTCCCCTATCAGACCGTGCACGACGAGCTGGGGATCGAGCGCACGCTGCCGGAGGTGGTGAAGTGGAGCGCCCAGCTGGATAACTACCGCGCGGTGCCGCCCCACAATCGCTTGCTGGGCGAGCGCATGGGCGCTGGGCACGCGCCGGATCTGGAGCGGCAACTCTCGCCAGGGCTGCTGCTGGTGCCGTTGGCGGTGGCCGGGCTCTTCAACCGGCGCCGCTCCTGGGAGCGCTGGTTGCTGCTCACGGTGGCGGTCGGATCCATCGTGCTCAGTCTCGGCCCCTACTGGCTCACCCACCACGGCCGGGAGATCTGGCTCCCGTACCGGTTCCTCTACGACGAGTTGCCGGGGTTCCGCTCGATTCGGGTACCGGCGCGCTTCGGCTTGCTGTCGCTGGTCGGTCTGGCGGGGTTGGCGGGACTCGGCGTCGACCTGCTCTGCCAGCTCGCGCGGCACCGGCGCGTCCCCGATCTCCTGAGCACGGTCACGCTCGGCCTGATGCCGGTGGTGCTGCTCGCGGGCCTGGTGATCGACGACTCGACGCGCGTGCCGCTGCCGCCGGCGCTGCCCACCAGCCTGGCCGCGGCGGACGCGCCGGAGTACGCCTGGATGGCCGCTCACCCGGCACCGGCCATCGAATTTCCGATGGGCGATGGATTGATCTCCTCCTCCTGGTCCAACTTCTGGTCGATCTTCCACTGGAACCCGCTGGTCAACGGCTACAGCGGCATCGCGCCGCCGGCCTATTACCCCTTCCGCGACCGGATGAAGACCTTTCCCGCCCCGGAAACGATCCGGCTGCTGCAGGGGATCGGAGTGCGCACGGTCGTCTACCACGCGCGCTCGGCGGACCCGGCGGTCGACGCGGCGATGCTGGCGCGCATCCGCCAGGTGCCGCAACTGCACCAGGTGGTTGGTGGCCCCGACTATGTCTTCACGTTGGATGCCGATCCCTGGTTGTTGCGGCTGGCTCAGATCGTGCCGCGGGGCCAGGCGGTCGCGCTGCCCGAGCTGGAGCGCGACCCGCCCACCTTCGGCATGCTCGCCGCCCTGCTGCAGCGCGACGGTCACCGGGTCTACGGCCAGGGCCGCCTGGACTACTGGCAGCTCACGCCCGCGCCGCACAGCGTCTGCTATACCGTACTGCCGGACGGCACCACTCCGCCGGACGCGAACTCGTTCGCTCAGGGCGGCGGCTTGACCCTGTATTACACGCGTGGTTGCGGCGTGTGAGCGTGGGTGTGGTGGGTGAGCGCGCAGGCTGCTCGCCTCTGTCATCCTGAGGCCGCGGCCGAAGGATCTCCTCTCTGTTCCGGGCGGCTGCCACCCGTCACCGATGAGAGATCCTTCGATGCGGCTCAGGATGACAGGGGTGGCGGCTCAGGCTGACCAGGGGCGGGCGTTGTGGCCCAAGCATCCCCCCGGTCGGCGAGTGCCTGGGCCAATGCGCTTGAGCCAGGACGCGCTACTGCTTCAGCTGCGCCTGCATGGTAATGTCGACGTTGCCCTTCAAGGCTTGCGAGACGGGGCAGCCGTCCTTGGCCTCATTGGCGATCCGTTGGAAATCATCGGGTTTGATGTTCGGCACGGAAGCGGTGACGTCGAGCGCGATCGACGAGATGCTGACGCCACTGCTGCCCAGCGAGAAGGTGGTGGTCGCATTTACGTCCATACCGTGTGGCGGCGTGCCATGCTGAGCCAGATTGTTCGAGAAGGCCATGGAGAAGCACGAGGCCAGCGCCGCGCCGATCAACTCCTCGGGGTTGGTCGCCGGGGCCGTCGGGGCGCCACGGGAGCGGAACTCCCAGTTGGTCTGCGCGTTCAAGGCGCCGCTGCCGGTGCTGACGGTTCCCTTCCCATCGGTCAGGTTCCCCTGCCAGGTGGCGCTGGCGTGGCTCTCGGCGGTCGGCATAGTGAACTCCCTTCCTCGGCAGGTTGCGTTGCCTACCGTTGGTGCGATCATCGCGACCAAACGTGTCGCAAGAGCGTGGCCACTTCTCGATTGGACGGGCTGATGACCGGCGGGATAGACGCTGATTGGCGCTGCCGCCAGCGAGCGCGGGTGCTTGCCGTGCCGGCGGCGCTGCTGCTCTTGCCGCCGTGGCTGCGCTGGAGCCGGCGCTCGGCGCGCCTGCTGCGGATGCTTGCCGTGGTCGATCTGGTGGGGCTCGCGGCGGGTAATGGTTCCGGGCGACTGCCGGCGCTCGTCGCGTCGGCCAGCGGCCTGACGCTGGCGCTGGCGCAATTTGAGCTGACGGAAGAGGAGTCGAGCGTGCGCGGGCTGATCGCTGGGCTAGGGCTGCTACAGGCCGGCCTCGCCTGCCTGCCAGGACTGCCGCCGCGCGGAGGCCGCCGTGTCGACTGACCCCGGCGACGAGCTATTCGACGTCCTGAGCGAGGCGGGTGAGCCGACCGGCCGGGTAAAGCGCCGGGCGGAGGTTCACCGCGATGGTGACTGGCACCGCGCCTTCCACCTCTGGGTCGCCTGGCCGTCGCCGGCAGGCCCGGTGCTCCTCTTCCAGCGCCGTGCGAGCACCAAGGATACCGCTCCGGGGATGCTCGACGTGGCGGTCGGCGGCCACTTCCGTGCCGGCGAGTCGCTGTCCGCTGTCGTGCGGGAGATCGAGGAAGAGATCGGCCTGACGCCCGCGTTGGCGGCGCTGCATCCACTCGGCACCCGGCGCGCGATCAGCCGCACGCCGCGTTGGTACGACCGCGAGCTACAGGAGGTCTACCTGCTGCTGCTGGAGCGGCAGCCGGAGTTGCGGCCGCACCCAGTCGAGCTAGCCGGATTGGTGCAGGTGACCGTCGCGGGCATCGAGCGTCTGCACGCGGGGGCCGGCAGGGTCGAGGCGCTGCGGGCGAAGGTTCAGGCCGACGGGACGCTTGGCCCCTGGCGGGCCGGCACGGTTGGACTCGGCGAGTTCGTGCCGGTGCGGGATGGCTACTGGCTGCGGGGCGCGCATGCGGCACGACTGGCGGCGCAAGGTGAGACGGCCGCGATAGACTGGGAAACCGAGGTCTAGGGAACGAGGCTGGCATGGAACCGGATCTTCGCTCGCGCTTTCGCGGCGCGCTGCTCGGATTGGCGGTCGGCGACGCGCTCGGCGCGACCGTGGAATTCATGGGGCGCGAGGAGATTCGCGCCCGGTTCGGCGTGCACCGTGAGCTGGTCGGCGGCGGCTGGCTGCGGTTGGCGCCGGGCGAGTACACCGATGACACCCAGATGGCGCTGGCCATCGCGCGCAGCATCGTCGCCCTCGGACGCATCGACCCCGACGACATCGCGCGGCACTTCGTCGCCTGGTACGAGACGGCACCCAAGGACATCGGCAAGCTGACCCGCCGGGCGCTGGGCCACCTGGCGGCCGGCGCGCCCTGGCAGGACGCCGGAGAGCGAGCGCGGGCGGAGTCCGCTGGCCGCTCGGCCTCCAACGGCTCGCTGATGCGCACCGCCTCCGTCGCGCTGGCAACCTGGCGCGACCCTGAGGCGCTGGTGCGGGGGAGTCTCGACGTGTCGCGCATCACGCACGCCGATCCTCTCTGCGCCTGGTCGTGCGTGGCCTTCGATCAGGCGCTGGCCGCGACGCTGGCTGGAACGGTTGATGTGCTGGCTGCCGCAGCGGACGTGCCGCAGGTTGAGGTTCACGCGCGGATCGCGGCGATCCCGCAGCTCGGCGAGGCGCAGTTGCGCAGCGGCGGCTACGTGCTCGACACGCTGCAGTCGGCGCTCTGGTGCACCGCGCGGCACGACGACTACGAGCAAGCGGTCGTGGCGGCGGTGAACCTGGGGGACGACGCCGATACGACGGGCGCGGTAGCCGGGGCGCTGGCCGGCGCCCGGTGCGGCGAGCAGGGCATCCCCGCGCGCTGGCTGGCCGTGCTGCAGAACCGGGCGGAGATCACCGCGCTGGCCGACGGACTCTGGCAGCTCTTCGGCGAGCCGGGCAATGGGTGAGCCGCGGCTACTCGATCAGCCGGGGTTGCTCGGCGCGCTCGTCCTCGGGCAGCGGCGGGTGCTCGATGCCGAGTACGTCCATCAGGCGGTAGGCGTTGCGCGGCCCCTGGTCAGCGCCGTTGGTGTTGAAGAAGACGTGGACCGCCGCGGCGGCCTGGAGTGCCGCCTCGATCTTCGGCGTCCACTCCTCCAATTCCTCCGCCGAGTAGAGCCAATTGAAGCGCTCGCGGCTGGAGCCGGTGAAGCGATACCACGTCTCGGCGTTGCGGCCGTGGAAGCGGATCAGCGCCAGGCGCGGGTTGGTGACGGCGTAGACCGGCGGCACGCTGCCGGTGCCGAACTGGGGCTCATCGACCATGGTGTAGCTCAGGCCGGTCTCGTGCAAGAGGCGCAGGGTATCGTCGGCGTGCTCCTCGTCCATCCAGTCGATGCGGCGGAACTCGACCGAGAGCGGCAGCGCTGGCAAAAGCTCCGGTAGGAGCCGGATGTAGTCCTGATGCTCTTCGGTGTTGCGGTAGGAGGGCGGGAACTGGAAGGTGACGGCGCCGAGTCTGCCGGACTCGGCCAGGGGCGAGATGGCCTCATGGAAGCGGGCCGCTACGTCGGCGTCGGGCGTCGGCGCCTCGCCGCGCGGCTTCTCGGGGGTGCTGGTCAGCTCGCGTGGCGGCTTGACGTCGAAGACGAATCCGTCCGGCGTACGGCGCACCCACGACTCGACCACCTGCCGGCGCGGGATGCCGTAGTAGGTGCTGTTCACCTCGACGATGGGGAAATAGCGCGCGTAGAACGAGAGCTGTTCAGCCGGCTTGATGCCCGGTGGGTAGAACGGGTCGTGGTCGTTCCAGGCGCTGGTGCCGATCATTAGCGTGCTCACGCCGGCGCTCCTCTTGCTCGTGCGGCAGGGGAAGACTGTTCCAGCCCGCCGTTCTGTTCCGTCAGCAACCAGACATCCCAATCCCCCACCGTCCGGCGACTGAGTATACGCATCCGGCCGAACTCCTCCCGTATGTGCGCGGCGTGGTATTGGGCCAGATCGGTGCGCGCGCCGGCGAGCAGCGCGTCGATGCTCGTCTGGTTCGCCGGAACCATGCCGGGCTGCAAGAGCACGGCGATCGTCGTGAGCCCCTCGACGTGACGCGTGTAGGGCGAATAGCGATCCTGGCCGAGCGAGGTGAACGTCAGGCGCTCGCCGCTAAGGTAATCGAGGGCGTAGGCGGTCCAGTAACCGGCGTAGCCGCCCTGGACACCCTGCCTCTGCAGGTACTGCTCGACCTGGCCCGCGGCGGACGGCGAGATAGCCTCTGGCCGGGCCGCCCACTTGCCGGGGGCGAGCAGGATGATCGCGGTGGCGTTGACGGCCATAAAAAGCGCCAACGCGGCGAGCCCAAGCGGGCGCCAGGCATGCAGCAAACGCTCGAGCAGCAGCGCCAGCACGATCGAGTCGGCCTGCCAGGCGACGAGCAGATACCGCACATGCCAGGCGTCGTAGATGTTGCCGCTGAGGAGTGTCAGCGCGATCGGGCCGAGTAGCAGCAGAGTGAGGAGCGCCGCGCCGCGCTCACGCTCGGCCAGCGGTTCCAGGCGCAGCAGGCGGGAGAGCATCGCGCGCCGCTGCCAGAGGAAGACCAGGACCGCCAATAGTTCCAGCGCGATTAAGAGGAGCCAGCCCACGTCCCAGGCCGAGAAGGGCGCTCGCAGGCTGCTGAGAAAGGGCGCGCCCCACATGGCGGGGATGATCTGGTTGGCGAGCAGGTGCGCGCGGTCGAGCGCCTGGGCCGGGCAGGCCGGCTCCTTGGCGCTCGTCGGACGCTCCCCAGCGAGCAGCCAGCCGGCCCAGAGGGGCGCGCTGCCGAGCACAAGGCCGGCGGCGAGCCAGATGCCGCTGGAGAGCAGCGTGCGTCGCCGCGTGCTGAGCACCAGGCAGGAAGCCGCGGCGCCAGCCGCCGCGAGCAGCAGCAGCAGGCGCGCGGCTGGCCGCGGGTCGAGCAACCAGGAGTGGCCGGCGCAACCATCGCTGAAGAATCCCGAGACGAGGGCGACACCCAGGAGCAGCGAGGGAGCGCCGGTGCGCAGCAGTTTGTGCGCGCGCGCCCCCGCTGCTCGCCACTCTGGCGAGACGAGCCACCAGACGACCAGGGCCGCTCCGGCATAGGTGGCGGAGAGGGGATGAACCCAGAGACCGAGGCCGGCCAGGGCACCGATCAGCGCCAGTCGCGCCGCCGTGTGTCGGGGCCGCGGTTCGAGCGTGAGCAACAGAAGCGCGGTGCCGAGCGTCGCCATCGCGCCGAACGAGACGTTCGAGCGTGCGGTGTACATCAAGACGCGCCAGCCGGGGAGCGCCAGGACGAGGAGGCTGAGCCAGGCCACGCGCCGTCCGCAAATCCGCGCCGCGAGCCGCGCGTGCAGCGCGAGGAAGGCCGCGTACCAGAGGAACGGCACGGCCCGCAGCGCCGCCACGCGCTCGCCGAGCAGCGCGACGAGCGGGGCCGCGAGGATGGCGTCGAGGCTGCCGAGGTAGCGTTGGCCGTAGAAATAGAGCGGAATCCGGCCGTGTGCGGCGTG
>DASSHC010000074.1:0-18839 GCA_035693105.1 Thermomicrobiaceae bacterium
TCTATTTTCCGCATTCGTTCGCGGATTTCTTTCGGGAGGGAGCCCACGCTGGGATTCGAACCCAGGACCTCATTCTTACCAAGAATGTGCTCTGCCGACTGAGCTACGTGGGCAACGCGCGACGCGCCTGAGTATACCGCAGCGACCGGAGCCCGGCTACCCCTTGGCCGGCACCGCCGCGTACGGCGATCTAGCCGGTTTGGCGGCGGCATCGCGATAGGCGACCAACTGCCCCGACTGCCAGGGCGCGCCCTCGAAGGGCTCGACCTCGACGCCGAAGCGCGCGAGAAACGGCGCCACCCAGCGCGCCGGGTGTGGCCGGGGATAGACGGGGTTGCCGGGCGCGTGCGAGTCGGAACCGCTGGTGGCCAGCAGGCCGCGCGACTCGGCCATGGCGCGGTAGCGCGCCGTGTCGGCGTCGCTGTAGCTGCGGTAGTGCGTCTCCAGCCCGTCGATCGGCATTGCGGCCAGCATGCGGTCGAGCTGCGCCTCATCGAGCACCGGCCCCAGGTCCGGCCGGCCGGGGTGGCCGACGACGCAGATACCGCCCGCCTCGTGCGCCGCCTCGACCACCTCCGCCAGCGGCCAGTCAACCTTCATCTGCTCGCCGTACGACTTCAGCAGCTCATGCGCCGTCTGCAAGTTCGTCGCGTGCCCGGCGCGGATGGCCGCCTGCAGCACGTAGGTCGGCAGCAGCGGCCGTCCGGCCACGACCTCGTCGAGCTGCGGCAGCGGCTTGCCGTTGGCCTCGAAGAGCGCGATGGAGTTCTCGGCGGTGGCGCGCAGGTTGGCCTGCTGCTGGGCGAGGAGCGCGTGGAAGCGCGTCTCGCCCTGGGGCTCGATGCCGTAGACCAGCAGGTGCCACTGCTTCTCGTCCCACCACGAGGTCACCTCGACGCCGGGGATCAGCACCAGCCCGCGCTCTTCCGCGCGCGCCTGCGCCTCGGGCACCGAGCGCATGGTGTCGTGGTCGCAGATGGCGACGACCCGGTAGCCGTGGTCGGCCAGGTAGTCGATCAACTGGGCGGTCTGCCAGCCGCCATCGCTGGAGATGGTGTGCATGTGAAAATCAACCGGCTCGTTGGAGCCGATCCGCGCTCTCGGCCGCGGGGTGGGAATGGGGGTCGGCATCGGTCCTCGCAATCACTCAGGGTGGCCCGAACGCCGGGCGCCCCGCCCGATTATAGCGGCAGGCGTCCGGCTCGTTGGCCAGAATCCGGCTCAGCGGCCGATGCTGACCATGCGGTCGATCGCCACCCGCGCCCGCGCGGCGATCTCCGGCGCGACACGCACCGGGTAGACGCCGTCGCGCAGCGAGCGATAGACCTTCTCCAGCGTGATCGACTTCATGAAGCCACAGACCGCCTGCTCGCGCACCGGCAAGAACTCCTTGCCCGGCGCCAGGCGCCCCAGCCGGTGGATCACGCCGGTCTCGGTGGCGACCAGAAAGCGCTTCGAGGGCGAGGCGGCGGCGTGGCGCACCATCCCCTCGGTCGAGAGGACGTGCGTGCGGCTGCCGTCCAGCCGGCCCGACTGCAAGTCGAGCAGGCAGCGCGAGCCGCAGGCGCACTCGGGGTGGACCAGCAGCTCGGCGTCGGGGTAGGCCAACCGGGCCCGCTCGACGTCCTGGGCCATGATGCCGGCGTGGACATGGCACTCGCCCAGCCAGAGGTGCATGTTCGCGCGTCCGGTGCTGCGGCGTACCCACTCGCCCAGGAAAAGATCCGGCAGGAAGAGGATCTCGCGCTCCGCGGGGATGCCCCGCACGACCTCGACCGCGTTGGCCGAGGTGCAGCAGTAGTCGCTCTCGGCTTTCACCTCCGCGCTGGTGTTGACGTAGGCCACTACCGCCGCGCCGGGGTGCTCGGCCTTCCAGGCGCGCAGTTGCTCGGCGGTGATGCTGGCCGCCAGCGAGCAGCCGGCCTCCAGATCGGGCAGGAGGATGGTCTTCTCCGGGCAGAGGATGGCGGCGGTCTCGGCCATGAAGTGCACACCGCAGAAGACGATCGTCTCGGCCTCGGTCTTGGCGGCCTCGCGCGAGAGGCCGAGCGAGTCGCCGACGAAGTCGGCCAGGTCCTGGATCGCGGGGATCTGGTAGGAGTGCGCCAGGATGACGGCCTTGCGCTCGGTGCGCAGGCGGTCGATCTCGGCGATCAGCTCCGCGGTCTCACTGCTCGCGACGGTCATGGGTGGTCTCCTCAGTCTGCTTCGCGGCGTCGCCATCACCGGGCTCGGCCGGCGGCGCTTCGTCGAGTTGGTCCGGCCCGCCCGGGATCTCGCGCGGGCCGATGTAGTGGAAGAGGCGGGCCGGGCGGCGGGAGCGGCGGTCGCGGGTGCCGGGCACCGGCGCCAGGTCCCAGCGCGCCATCATCTGGCGCGCGAAGTTGCTCGGGTCGTAGCGCTCGCCGACGACCGTCTCGTAGACCACGCGCAGATCCGCCATGGTGAAGCTCTCCGGCAGGAGGTAGAAGGCGAGCGGGGTATAGAGGATCTTCTGCGCCAGCCGCCAGCGGGCGTAGGAGGCGATGCGGCCGTGGTCGAAGGCCAGCGGCCCGGGGAGCGTATCCACCGGGAACCAGCCCGCCTCGGCCACGCCGCTGCCGCGCCGGCCGGCCACGCGTGGCAGCTCGCCCGGCGCCCCCGGCGGCAGGATGGCGTAGTGCGCCACCGAGATGTTGCGCCCGCGCGGGTCGCGCCCGGGGTCGCCGAAGGTGTAGAGCTGCTCCAGGTAGAGGCCCCAGAGGCCGGTCGTCTGGTGCAGCACGCGCTGGGCGGCATCCTCCAGCGGCTCCTCCCCACCCACCGGCCCGCCCGGCAGCGCCCAGTCCCCGGCGAAGGGCTGGTCGAGCCGCCGCACCAGCAGCAGCCGCAGCTCGCGCTCTGAGAGCGCGAAGCAGGCGATATCGACGGTCAACAGCAACTCACGCGACACGGACCAGTCCTCTCACACCACGAGGATAATAGTCATCTGTACCATGTACTGTCAACCGTTCTCCGTCCGCGTTAATGTTGGAGAGGATCCTTCGTCCTCGTTGCGTGCCCATCCAGGACGGCTCCCTCGACAGGCTCTGGATGACAGGGGGAGTACGGAGCCTAGCGGGCGAGGCAGATCGCCGTCGTCAGCCCCAAACTAACCCGGTCATCCCGAGCGCAGTCGAGGGTTCCGTGCCTCAGGCGGCACCTAACGTTGTCGATGGGCAGTGACGAAGGCGAGGGCCCGCTAAACCGCGCGGGCGGTGACCAGCGGCTGGTGGTGGCCGGTCTCCACTGGCTCGTGCCAGCGGATGTCGTGCAGACCCGCCGCCACCAGTGCCTCTTCGAGTTCGCCTCGGCGCAGCGCACGGTAGCGTGTGCTGTGGTGGGTCGTCTGCCAGGTGCCCGCGCGCTCGCGCAGGATGAAGAGGTGCATGGTGTACTGCTCGCCGTCGGGCGCCCAGTCCCAAACCTGGAAATAGACCGAGCGGCCCCCGAGATCATCTCGGACCTGCGGCAGCGTGGCCCGCGGCCGCTCGGCCGGCAGGCGATCGTAGTCGCGGATGCCGATCACGAGCAGGCCGCCAGGGCGGAGCTTGGCCGCCATCTGAGCTACCGCCAGCCGCACGTCCGCCGCCGTCGGCAGGTGCGGCAGCGAGTTGTCGCAGGAGAGGACGACGTCGAAGGCGCCCGCGACGCTCGCCGCCAACCGGCGCACGTCGGCCACACTGGTCGCCAGCGAGACGCCGAGCGCGATAGCCTCGCGCGCCGCGCGCTGCACCGCCGCCGGGCTGATATCGCTCGCCCGCACCTGATGGCCGCGCAACGCCAGACCGAGCGCCTGGGTGCCGATGCCGCAGGTGCAGTCCAGCACACGCCGAGTGCCGGGGCCAAGCTCGCGCTGGATCAGCTGATCGAGCACCCGACCCTGGCGCGGCACGGCCTCGTCGCGCCAGTCGGCGTAGACCAGGTGATAGTCGGCGGTCAGGTGGTCGTAGAATGTCGCGACATCCTCCACCGGCTCTAGCCCGGCGTCGGGCGACTGCCGCTCAGGCGCATTGTCCTCGCCCATCGGCCCCCTTCTCAGCGACATCGAGACAACGGCTTGCGGCGCGCTTGTCTCATTGGCCAGCTAATCAGCTCGGCCCGCGAGTCGTCGCCGGAGGCGTTGTCGACCGCGACGATCGCCGCCCAGTCCTCGGCCACGCTGGCTCCTCCCGGTGCCCCTCGCCGCGCGTGCTACACTCACCCGGGCACAATCTAGCCTGATAGTCTAGCCTGGATGACGACCACGAGCCGGGGATATGCAGGCGAGCCAGCTCAATCCCAGACAATCCGCGGTGCTCCCAGCCGCGCTGCTCGACCGCCGGGACGATGCCGGCATCACCACGCTCTCGCTGGTGGTGCCGGTCCACGACGAGGTCGACAGCCTGCCGGCGCTCTACACCGAGCTGGTCGAGACGATCACCCCGCTCGGTCTCGACTGGGAGCTGATCTTCGTCGACGACGGCAGCCGCGACGGCTCCGTGCGCGTGCTGCGAGATTTGTACGAGGTCGACCCGCGGGTGCAACTGATCGAGCTGCGGCGCAACTTCGGCAAGTCGGCCGCCCTCGCTGCTGGTTTCGCCGCCGCGCGAGGCGAGGCGGTTGTGACGCTCGACTCCGACCTGCAGGACGTGCCGGCCGAGATCCCACGCCTGTTGGCCGAGCTGGAGGCCGGGGCCGATCTGGTCAGCGGCTGGAAGTTCCCGCGCCACGACCCACTCGGCAAGCGGCTCCCCTCCAGCTTCTTCAACCTGGTGGTGCGGCTGACGACCGGCGTTGGGCTGCACGATTTCAACTGCGGCCTGAAAGCCTATCGCGCCGAGGTGCTGGAGGAGGTGCAGGTCTACGGCGAGTTGCACCGCTATATCCCGGTGCTGGCGCACTTCCGCGGCTTCCGCGTGGCCGAGGTCAAGGTCAGCCACCGCCCGCGCCGCTACGGCCGCTCGAAATTCGGCCGCGGCCGCTTCGCGCGCGGCTTCTTCGACCTGCTCACCGTACTCTTCTTGACGCAGTTCACCCGCCGCCCACTCCACTTCTTCGGCTGGTTCGGACTGGGGGCACTCCTCATCGGCTTCCTGATCAACGCCTACCTGGCGACCGAGTGGTTCCTCGGCCAGCCGATTGGGCACCGCCCACTGCTGACGCTCGGCGTGCTGTTGATGATCGTGGGCGCGCAGTTCATGCTCTTCGGCCTGCTGGCGGAGATGGTCGCCAGCACACGCGGCGGGCGCGACTACTCGGTGCGCCGTCACGCCGTGCGCCGGCGCCTGCCCAGCCGCGATGAGGACTGATCTCCCCCTGGAGCGCGTCGCCTGCGACCTCTGCGGCGCCGACGACCCCGAGCCGCTGCTGACACTCCACGACGTGCTGGCCGGCACGACGCCGCTGCCGTTCCAACTGGTGCGCTGCCGCCGCTGCGGCCTGCGCTACCTGTCGCCCAGGCCGCGCGCCGAAGCCCTGCCGCGGATCTACCCCGCCGATTACGCGCCCTTCCGGCAGGCTGGACTGGCGGTCTGGGTCAAGCGGCGCGGGCTGCGGCGCGACCTCAAGGCGCTCTGGCCGCTGCTGGCCCCGCCGCGCCGGGTGCTCGACCTCGGCTGCGCCGCCGGCGACCTGCTGCAACTGCTGCGCGAGCTGGGGAACCACGGCGTTCTGGGCATCGAGCCGAGCACCGAGGCAGCGGCGCGCGCGCGCGCGCGCGGGCTGGAGGTCGTGACCGGCACGCTGCAAGACGCCCGGCTCCCCGGCGGCTCGCTCGACGCGGCGCTCCTCTCGCACGTGATCGAACACCTGCCCGCGCCCGGAGACACGCTGGACGAGCTGGCGCGGGTGCTGCGCCCCGGCGGCGCGCTGGTCCTCTGGCTGCCGAACGCGGATTCCCTGGCCGCCAGGCTCCTCGGTGCGCGCTGGATCGGCTACGACGCCCCGCGTCACCTCTACGCCTTCACCCCGCGCACGCTCGGCTGCCTGCTGGCGCGGCACGGCTTCACCGTGCGCTCGGTCACGCACGAGTGGATCGGGCTGGAGTGGTCCTGGGCGCTGCGCCTGTGGGCAACAGAGCACGACGAGTTCCTGGGGCGGCTGCTGGCGCCGCTTCACCCACTGACGACGGCGGCGCTGACGCCGGTAGCAGCGGCCGGGGCCGCGCTTGGCCGCGCCGGGCGGATGCGGGTGGTGGCGGTGAAGGGTGTGGAGTAAGGGGGGGAAAGGGCTGGGGTTCTATGCTCCAAGCACCGCGACAACCAGGAGCATCGGCAAGAGGAACAGCAAAGAGAGATCCTTCGCGGCAGCTCAGGATGACAGGGAAGAGTGATCCGTTACACCTGTCATCTTGAGCCGCGGCGAAGGATCTCTCGTCAGCTTCATCGCGCCAATACGTCGCCCGGCAGGCCACTCGCCACGCGGCACCGAGCCGCTCGACCCGCGCCCTACGCCGCGACCGCCAGCGCCGGCTCACGCGCCGCCAGCAGCTCGCGGGCGGCGGTGGCCAGCTTAGCCTCGCTGACGTCGCCGAAGCGATAGAGGCGGCGGATCTCGCCGCGCTCAGCGGACGCGATCAACTCCTCGGCCGAGCCGATGCCCAGCTCGACGTAGAGCCGTAGCGCGATGCGCGGGCCGATGCCGCGCACCTCCATTAGCCGCACCATCTCCGGCGGCAGGCTGGCGTAGAGGTCGCGGTAGAACTGCATCTCGCCCTGGACGAAGAGCTCGCCCAGCTTGCGGCGCAGCGAGGCGCCGAGCAGGGGCAGCGCCAGCTCGCCCTCCGGCGTCAGATACTCGCCGGCCGGGCGGCGCAGGCGCAGCAGCAGTTGCGCCGCGCGGCGGTAGGCGCGCACGCGGTAGGGATTCCCGGCCAGCATCTCGATGACCGAGGCGATGTTCAGCAGGATCAAGGCGGCTTCGTGGTTGGTGACTTCTGGCTTCTGCATGTCGTGCTCCATTGATGCCAACAGTTGTCCCAAGTATACCAGTTATGTTGAGTTGGCGCCGAAAATTCTTGACACGTTGGCGCCCAAACGGTATCCTTTGGGTCGTCGCCGCGACGTGGCGCATTCGTCTAGCGGCCTAGGACACCGCCCTCTCAAGGCGGAGATCACGGGTTCGAATCCCGTATGCGCTACTCAAGGAAAGCGCCCCGGTCGGAATGACCGGGGCGTTGTGCTACCCAAATGCGGGGGCAAGTTTGCAACTCGCCCCTACCTGATGGGCACCGGTTTCGTCCTGTAGGGGCAGACCCCTGTATCTGCCCTCGTGGCCTGCCGCCAGGACCGTCGTTCGCCACCCACCTTCCCCGCGCCCCCGCCGCCGAAGTGCAAGGCAACAAGGGCGGCCACGGAGGGCCGCCTCTACAAGGCACATGTCTGGGGGCCGGGGGTGGGGGAATCCCGCCGGTGCAACCAGCCGCCTAATACCCCAGCGCCGCGCCCTCGACGCGCGGATCGGAGCCGCCGGAGAGGACGCCGCTGTCTGGGTCGCGCCCGATCAACTGCGCCGCACCGCCGCCGTCCCAGGCGCCCAGCACCATCACCCGGTGGCCGCGCTGGCGCAGCGCCTCCACCGTCTCCAGGCCGACGCGCTCCTCCACCCGCAGCACGAAGTCGTTGGGCAGGGACAGCGGGTCGGTGCCGGGGAAGCTCGTCCAGCGCGGCGACTCGACCGCCTCCTGCTCGTTCTGGCTGAAATCGATCAGGTTCGTCACGGCTTGCATGTTCCACTGCGGCTGGCCATCGCCACCGGGCGTGCCGCCGACCCAGCGTAGCGCGCCCTGCTGGGTCACCAGATAGCAATTGAGCGTGTGCATGGTGCGCTTGCCCGGCGCGAAGATGTTGGGGTGGCCCGCTTCCAGCGTGAAGCCGCGCCCGGCCCGGTTGTTGAGCACCACGCCAGTGTCGCCGGCGATCACCCGGCTGCCGAAGTCGGACGAGACGCTGTGGATCAGCGAGACGCCGTTGCCGTGGCGGTCGATGACGCAGAGGTAGGTCGTGTCGCCGATGCGCTCGGGGATACGCCCGGCGCCCACCTGCTCGCGCGCCTGCGCCATGTCGATCTGGCGGAAGCGGTCGCGCGCGAACTCGGTGGAGAGGATGACGTCGAGCGGCGTGTGCACGAAGTTCGGATCGCCGCAGTAGGCCAGCCGGTCGGCATAGGCCAGCTTCTTGGTCTCGGCCATCAGGTGGATCGCGTCGGGCGAATTGTGCCCCAACCCGGCCAGGTCGGCGTTCTCCAAGATATTCAGCTCCTCCAGCATGATGAGCCCCTGGCTAGGCGGCTGGGTCTGATATACGGTGTAGCCGCGGTAGTCGACCGAGGGCGGGCTGTAGACGTCGGAGCGGTGCTCGGCGAAGTCCTCGTAGGAGAGGAAGCCGCCATGCTGCGCCAGGAACGCGGTGATCGCGCGCGCGATCGAGCCCTGGTAGAAGGCCTCGGGGCCGCCGTCGGCCACCGCGCTCAGCGTGCGCGCCAGGTTCGGGTTGCGCAAAACCTCGCCGGGCCGCGGCGGCCGGCCATTTGGCAGGAAGACCGCCGCCGAAGTCGGCCACTCGCGCAGCCCGTTGGCGGCGTTGGCGATGTGGTTGGCCAACCCCTGGGTGATCGGGAAGCCCTGGTCGGCCGCGCGGATGGCGGGGGCGAAGAGCTCCTCGGCCGGCATCGAGCCGAAGCGATCGAGCCCGGCGAAGAGCGCGTCAACGTCACCGGGGACCGAGACCGAGTGCGGCCCGCGGTAGGGCATCTTCTCGAAGCCCTGCTCGCGGAAGTAGTCGACGTCGCAGCCGCGGGCGGCGATCCCCGAGCCGTTGATCCCGGTGACTTCCCCGCTCTTGGCGTCGAAGTAGAGGATGAAGGCGTCGCCGCCGAGGCCGCACATCTGCGGCAGCGTGACGCCGGTCACCAGCGCTGCTGCCACGGCGGCGTCCATGGCGTTGCCGTCGCGCTGCAGAACCTCCAGCCCGGCGGCGGTCGCCAGCGCGTCCGCGGTCGCTACCACCCCATTGAGCGCCCGCACCAGCGGACGCCGCGTCGCCACACTCGAAGCCACGGTCGCTCTCCCTCCTGATTGCCACGACACCGGCGTGACTCTACCGCACTCCGGCGCGCTTGTCGTGTCACCGGGAGAACGCGAGCTTAGACCGGGCTGGGGTAGAGCGCGTGGAAGGCCGGGATCTCGGCGTACAGCTCGGCTTGCAGCGCCGCCAGCATCTGGCGCAGGTGGTCCAGGTCGTGGTAGGCCCACTCGACCACGTGCTCGCCCAGGCTGACCTCGCCGAAGCGGGCGTGGCGCCCGGTCTGGCTCAGTTGCTCGGGGCGCACCGAGCGGAACAGCCCCAGGTTGCGCTGTCGCGCCGCCTCCCAGGCGTCGAACATGGCGCGCGGCGTCCGCGGCACCTCGACCGGGTTCGACTTCGGGAACGGGGCGCCGCTCTGGTCGAGCATGGCTTGGATGCGCGGCCCGATGGTGCCCGCCTCGGCCTGCACCATGTGCGCCAGCACGTCGCGCACCGACCACTGATCCTCGGCCGGACGGCGCTCCAGCGCCTCTTCCGGCAGGCCGCTCACCAGCGCGCGCAGCACGCCCGGCGTCGTCTGCATGATCTCGATCGCCCGCTCATAGCTCGTCATCGCCACGGCTTGATTCCCTCCCGTCGACACACCGGCTCGTTGGGCTGACTCTACCGCGTCGCACCCGGCGCCGCTACACGAGGCTCAGGACATACTGCTCGACCAGGGGGTCGTCCAGGATCATGCCGATTGCGGTCCAGACCAGGATCGCCGCGCCCAACCAGACCAGCCAGGGGAGACGATTCATCAGCCGGGCCACCAGGCCCGAGCCGAGCAGCAGGATCGGGACGCTCAGCGCCAGCCCGAAGAGGAGCAGAAGCAGGCTGCCGTGTGCGGCCCCGCCGACAGCCAGCATGTTATCCAGGCTCATCACCACGTCGGCCAGGACGATCGTGCGGATCGCGGCCATCATGCCGGAGGCCTCGGCGCCGGACGCGTGCTTCTCGGACTCGTCCTCACCGCGCACCAGCCGAAACGCGATCCAGAGGAGGAGCAGCCCGCCGAACGCCATCAGGAGCGGCACGCCCAGCAGCAGCGCGGCGGCCGCGGTGAAGATGATCCGCAGCACCACCGCGCCGGCCCCACCGAAGATGATCGCGCGCCGCCGCTGCTCGCCTGGGAGACGCCGGGTCGCCATGCCGATGACGACGGCGTTGTCGCCGCTCAGCACCAGGTCGAGCAGGACGATGCTGAGTACGCGGCTGACGATCTCCCAATCCACGGGCACTCCTCTCACACGCGGCGAGCTAGCGGCTGACAACCTCAGCAGTGTACCACATTGCGGTTATGCAAAAGAGAACAAAGGTGAAGAACAGGCCGGCTGGGCCGGAAGCGCGATAGCACGCCCGGCCCAGCGCCTGGACGATCATGAGGCGGGTGGCGGCACGAGTACGCGATTCTGGCCGGCAAGCAGTACGCGATGGGGAAGCTCACACTCCGGTGCGCGCCGCCCGGCTCAGGTGCCGTGGGCGGGCGCCGCCTCACCAAAGCCGGTCGCGGCGCTCTCCGGCGCGCCCTGCTCGGCATCTTCCGGGGGGAAGAGCCGCGCGTGGCTGATCCACTCCCAGGTCGCCGGATCGTCGGCGGCGCGTGGGCTCGGCCCACGCGAGACGAGTAAATAGATGGCGATCGGAACCACTACCCAGAAGAGGATCACGACGATCAGGCCGATCCAATCGACGAACGTCAAGGCGGCCCAACTCGGTCCATCAGCCATGGCGCATACCTCCGATCCGTGGCTACGACGGAACGCTCAGCTCACTACGCTGCTCCATCCCCATCACGTCGATTCGCATACTCTGATCCACGAGATTACACTCCCCCGCGCGGATGTCAACCCGTTCGCGGGAAATTCGCCGTCAGGCTGCGCAGCATTGGCTATCGGCAACGCGGGATGGCGTGTGAGGACGGATTCCTCGACCGCGGGATCCAACGTGGAGCGGCACTCGATAAGGTGGGATGCCCCTCAGCTCCGGGTGGCCGAGCGGAGGTAGTTGATCAGATCCCAAATCTGAGTCGCGGCCAACTGCTGCGTGAACGGCGGCATGGCGGTGTTGGGGATGCCGTTGCTGATCCAGTCGAAGAGCTGGCCGTCGGGGTGCGCACCGACGTGCTGCGTCAAATCGGCCGGCGGCGAGGTGAGGCCGGCGGCGTCGGGTCCGTCGCCGCGCAGGTCCGCGCCGTGGCAGCGGGCGCACTGCTGCTGGTACGCCGCATGGCCACGCGAGATCGAGTCGGACGTCGGCTGCACCGGGTTGAAGCTCGCGGCCGCCGCGCTCTCGCCGGCCCCCAGGGTCAGCGCCAGCGTGACCGCGCCGATCACGAGCAGCCCGGCCCCCGCCTCCAGCACCAGCCGCCGCGTCTCACGCGGGCCGCGGAAGCGCAGCCCCACCACCAGCAGCGCCATGCCCGCCGCGCTGATCAGCATCAGCAGCGCGGGCGTGTAGCCCTCGAAGCGACTGACCGGCTGGGGCGGCGCTGGAGTATAGGTCCGCCCAATCTCCAGCGTGCGCAGCGCGCCCCAGTCGTCGATATCCGGCGGGCGCACGATCAGGCGCACCTGCCACTGGCCGGCCACGCTCAGTTCGCTCCCCTGCGCCTCCCAGCGATCTCCGTCGCCGGCCGAGCGCGTCAGCGCAATCTCCCGCAGACCGTTGAGCTGGCTGCTGGAGACATCGAGAAGCACCTGGTAACTCTCCGGCAGTGGGCGGCCGTTCCGGGTCACGTCGACGGTGTAGCGATTGAGCCCGACCGTGCCCGGGGTCAGCTGCACGACCGCGGCGATGCCGTCGTGGCCAAAGCGCATCAGCGGGTGATCGCTGGGCTGGCTGGTGACCTGCCGCCCGGTCGGCAGGCCCATCAGCACGCCGACCACCAGCAGAATCGCCACCCCAAAGGTCGCCTCGCCCAGCACAGTACGCGTGAAGCTGACGGCGGCCGAGGGCACGCGCAGCATCGCCGGGCCAACCACGACGAGGTTGTAGGAAGCCAACCCCAGCAGCGGGATCAGCAGGAGGAGCTTGACGTCGAGCGCGTGCCCGTAGCGGGTGTCGCGCAGCGCCGCCCACGAGCCGACCTCCAGCCAGGCGGCGTAGAGGCCGGTCAGCACCAGCACCACGACCGCCGCCATGGCCACGGTCGAAAAGCGCTGGATGGCCGCGGCGTAGACCGGGCGGCGCGACTCGGCGGGGAGCGCCGAGTTGTGGATCAGTCCGGCCAGCAGCGCCAGCAGCCCGCCGATCCAAACCGCCGTACCGAGCAGGTGCAGCCAGTCGGCGCTGACCGCGGCCGGGCTGCCGGCAGCCTGCGCCGCCGCGTGGCTGACCAGCGCGTAAGGGAGGAAGAGCCCGCCCGCCAGCACCACCGCCAGCCAGCGCCAGCGCCGGCCCCTGTTACTCCAGGCGGCCGGGCGCGACGCCAGCACGGCGGTCAGGAGCACCAGCGCGACGCGCGCCAGCCAGAACCAGCCGAAGCGTGTGCCGTGCGCGAAGTCGACGAGAGAACCGGGCGAGATCGTGCCGGCGGCGTGGCCCGCTTCGGCGGCCAGCAGCAGCACGCTCCCCACCAGCGCCACCGCCGCGCCGGCCAGCGCGAGGAGGCGCACGCGCGCGCCCACCGCCCCGATCGCTAGCTCCGGCAGCCCGGCCACCGCCGGGCGCAGCACCAGCAGCCAGTTCAGCAGGGCGCCGGAGAGCGCCACCGCCCCGAGGATGCCGAGCCAGCGGCCGAGCGTGTCGAGCCAGCCGGCCGAGCCGCCGCTGCCGATCGTCACCGCGGGCGCGGCGGCCGGGCTCGGCAGACTGGCCGTTTTGCCGATGGTGAAGGGGATGTAGCCGGTCACCAGATGGCCATCGACCTTGGAGATGTTCTTCCACTGAAGCGTGTACGTGCCGTCCGGCAGGTTGGCCGGCAGGGGCAGAACCAGCGTGGTGGCGTCGCCGAGCCGGCTGGGCGGCGTCGACACCGGATGCCCGTCGGCGTCGAAGAGTTTCACCTCGCTATACTGCGGCTCGATCGGCTCGATGAAGGTCAGCACGGCCTCAGCCGGCGGGCTGGCGAGCACGCTGTTGGCTGCGGGCGTGCTCTTGGTCAGCAGCGCGTGCCCGGAGGCGCGCGGCGCGGCGAGCGCCAGCAGCAGCGCCGAGAGTAGGAGCGGAAGGAGCGCGAGAGCAAGCCGTCGTCGCGGAGCCCCCCGGGTCATGGCTTGACCGCGACGTCCTCGGTCTCGGTCGCGGCCGTCGCGCGTGCCTGCCGCGCGGCGCGCAGGCCCGCGCCGCCCGCGATCAAACCGAGCACGCCGACCACCAGCCCGCCGATGCCGAGGAGCCGCGCCGTGTCCGCCGCCTGCTGGGCGTCGTGTGCGGTCTGCTGCAGCGCCGCGGCCGAATCGGTCTTAACCGGGAAGCTGAGTGCAGCACGCGCGTTGACGTCGTCGAACGTATTCGGGCCACTGGTAAAGCGTTCGTCGACCGGCTGGCCGTCGATGGTGCCGGTGATGTGAAAGGCGTAGGTGCCGGACGCGGTGGGGATGAAATCGGCGCGGTAGGCGCCGGGCGTGCCGAAGACCGGCTCGAAAGCCAGCGGCATGGTCTGGCCGTGCGAGACGACGTCCACCTTCAGCATCTCCGCCAGACCCTCGACCGGCGTCGCGTCCGCTCCTTGTCCCTTCGTCACCGTCAGGCTGACGCCGTTCGGTTCATCCACGACCGGCGGCTCGTCGAGGAAGCCCACCACCAACGTATAAGAACCAACCGTGCGGTGCTCGTGCGCGCTCGCGCCGGCTGCCAGCGTCAAAACCGCCAGCAACGCCAGTGCCAGCGCCGTTACCAGACGTGCCACGATCTCTTGGCCTCCAGCTTCGTCGTGCGCCCACCGGCGGCTCGCCGCGCGACCAGCCCGGTGGGGACACAGAGCGTTCCCGGACCAAGCATGCCACGAAGCACCGGATTGGGAGCGCGATGCGGCGGGCGCCGCCGTGCTCGGGGCGGCGAAGGCAATCGCTCGGGTTGCGATAGACGCACAGTGACGGAGGATCGCCAGATAGGGCGATTGCTATGTCAACAAATATCTGCTAGGCTGGCCGTTAGAAGCGCAGCACGCAGCCGCCGCTTCCAGGGGCGCGCGAGATTCGAGGAACAAACCAAATGGACCGTCAGGCTCCCCGACCGCCTGGTGTGATACCCATCACCTCCCATCCGGCCAGCCAGCCCTACGCGTTGGAGCTCCCCGAGCCGCTGACGCACCTCTTCGGTCGCGAAGCGGATCTCGCCGGGCTGCACGACCTGCTGGCAAGCGGTGCCCGCCTGATCACGCTGACCGGACCGCCGGGCATCGGCAAGACGCGCCTGGCGCTGGAAGCGGCCCGCGCCTGGAGCGCTGCCGGTGGCCGGGATGCTCGCTTCATCTCGCTGGCCGCGATCGACGATCCGTCGCTGGTTCTGCCCACCATCGCCCACGGCCTGGCGGTGCAGGCCAACGGCCGGGCAGCGCTACTCGACCGCATCGCGGTGGCGACGCGAGACGGGCCGCTGCTCGTGCTGGATAACTTCGAGCAGGTTACCGTCGCGGCGCTCGATGTCCTGGAACTGCTGAACCGCGCGCCGCTGCTCACACTGCTGATAACCAGCCGGGCGCGCCTGCGCCTCGGCGGCGAGCGCGAGTGGCCGGTACGGTCGCTGGCGCTGCCGCGGCCAGCCACGCCACCCTCGCTGGCCGCGCTGCGCGCGACCCCAGCGCTGGCGCTCCTGCTCGATCGAGCGCGCGCGTTGCAGCCCGACTTCGCGCTAACCGAGACCAACGCGACGGCGCTGGCCGCCATCTGTCACCGCCTGGAGGGGATTCCGCTGGCGCTCGAGCTGGCCGCGCCCTGGCTGCGGCTCTTCTCGCCGGAGACGCTGCTGGAGCGCCTCGACCAGCGCCTCAGCTTGCTGCGCGGCGGCGCGCACGATCTGCCTCCGCGCCAGCAGGCGCTGGCCGACGCCATCGCCTGGAGCGACAACCTCCTCTCGCCCGCCGAGCGGTTGGTCTTTCATCAACTGGCGGTCTTCGTCGACGGCTGGACGCTGGAGGCCGCCGAGGCGGTCTGCGGCCGCGAGCAGCCGGCCGGTGGCGTGCTCACTGCGCTGGCAGCGCTGCTCGACAAGAGCCTGATCCTGCGTACCAGTGAACCGGAGGGAACGCCCCGCTTCGGCATGCTGGAGATGGTGCGCGACTACGCCGCCCAGGAACTGGCCGCCGCGCCCGACGCGGACGAGATCGCCCGGCGCCACGCCATGCACCTCGCCACCTTCGCGCAGGAAGCCCGGCCCCACCTCTTCGGGCCGGACCAGCCGGCCTGGCTCGGCCGCCTGGAGCACGAGCTCGGCAACCTGCGGGCCGCGCTGCGCTGGCTGATCGACCACGGCCGGCGAGACGACGGGCTGCGCCTGGCGGCTGATCTGGAGAACTTCTGGCTGGTCCATGACCATCTGGAGGAGGGGCAGCGCTGGCTGGAGGCCGCGCTGGCGCTGAACGAGCCAGCGGCGCCCGAGAACCTCGCGCGAGCTCGCCGCGCGCTGGCGGTGCTGATGCTGCGCCGCGGCGACTACGACCGGGCACGGTCGCTCTATCAGGTGAACCTGGTCTTCGCCCGCGAGCGTGACGACCGCCGCCTGGTCGCCCAGACGCTGCTCGACCTCGGTACGCTCGACGGCATCGGCGGCGACCTGACCAGGGCGGCCGCGCACTTCCAGGACGCCGTCGCGCTCGGCCGGCAGGTCGACGATCGCCGCACCGTGGCGCGCGCCCTCAACCAGTTGGGCGAACTGGCGCGCCACCGCGGCGACGACGCGTCGGCCGCCGCGTTCTACGCGGAGAGCCTGGCTCTCTGGCGCGTGCTGGCCGAGCAGGAGCGCATCGCGATGGTGCTGCACAACCTCGGCCCGGTCGTGCACCGCCTCGGCGACCGCGCCCGCGCCAACGCCCTCCTGACCGAGAGCCTGGACCTGTCGTGGCAACTGCGCAACCGGCACGGAGCGGCCATCTGCCTGATCGGCATCGCCGGCGCCTGTGGCGCCGGTTGGAGCGAGTCGACACGCGCGGCGCGGCTACTCGGCGCGGCCGACGCCTTTCGCGCCTCGATCGGCGTGCAGTGGGAGCCGGTCGACCAGTCCGAGTACGACCGCAGCCTGGCGACGGTGCGAGCGCGTCTGGACGAAATCGCGTTCGACGAGGCCTACCGGCAGGGGCGAAACCTGACCCTCGCCGCCGCGGTTGAGCTGGCCCGGCGCATGCTCGACGAGGCCGCCGCCGACACACGCGCCAGCGCCGGGCGCGCTCCCGACGCGCGCCGGCCACCGGGCGGCCTGACCCGGCGCGAGTACGAGGTCATCCAGCATCTGGCGCTCGGACAGACCAACCGCGAGATCGCCGCCTCCCTCTCCATCGCCGAGAAGACCGTCGAAATGCACGTCAGCAACGCCCTCCACCGGCTTGGGCTGCGCTCGCGAACCCAACTGGCCGCCTGGCTCGCCACCCGCGGCGAGCGCCCCTCCTGAAGCCAACCACCGGGTGCACGGACAGGTCACACCGGGCCAAACCCCAGGAATACCGGGAGTATTACCGGGATTCCCCCAGTACACCTGCCGCCGCTGACTCCCTATCCTGCTTGTATCGATCGTTGTCGCGAATCGGGCGCTCCGCACCGGGATTCAACTCGGAGCGCGCATCACGCAACAGGGCCAGGGAGGGAATATGGCGCTCCGCACCAATACCAGGAGTCCCGAACTCTCGCGGGAGGCCGTGCAGTCGTTGGCGCAGTCGCTGCGCGGCGCGCTGATCCAGCCCGGCGATCCCACCTACGACACGGCCCGCAAGGTCTACAACGCCATGATCGACCGCCACCCGGCGCTGATCGCCATGTGCCGAGACGTGGCGGACGTGATCCGCGGGGTCAACTTCGCCCGCGAGCACAAGCTGCTGCTGGCGATCCGCGGCGGCGGGCACAACGGGCCCGGCCTGGGCGTCTGCGACGACGGGCTGGTGCTGGACCTGTCGCAGATGAACGGCATTCGGGTGGATCCGGTGGCCCGCACAGCGCGGGTCGAAGCCGGCGCCAAGCTGGGCGACCTCGACCACGCGACACACGGCTTCGGGCTGGCCACGCCCAGCGGCATCATCTCTACCACGGGCGTCGGCGGCATCACCCTCGGCGGCGGGCTCGGCCACCTGACGCGCAAGCTCGGGCTGGCCATCGACAACCTGCTGTCGGCGGACGTGGTGCTGGCCGACGGCCGCTTCGTGACGGCCGACGCCGATCACAACGCCGATCTCTTCTGGGCCATCCGCGGCGGCGGCGGCAACTTCGGCGTCGTCACCTCGTTCCTCTTCCGGCTCCATCCAATCGACACCGTCTACGCCGGACCGATGCTCTGGCCGGCCGAGCGGGCCGCGGAGATCCTGCGCTGGTACCGCGACTTCCTGCCCGCGGCGCCCGACGACCTCGGCGGCTTCTTCGCCTTCCTGCGGGTCCCGCCGGGGCCGCCCTTCCCCGAGGACCTGCACGGCAAGAACATGTGCGGAGTCGTCTGGTGCTATACCGGCCCGCCGGCGCGGGCCGAAGAGACCTTCGCGCCGATCCGCGTCAGGTTCGGCGTTCCGGCGCTCGACTGGGTCGGGCCGCTTCCCTACCCGGCGCTCCAGAGCATGTTCGACGCGGTCTACCCGCCGGGCGACCAGTGGTACTGGAAGGCCGACTTCGTCAAGGAGCTGTCCGACGAGGCCATCGCCGAGCACGTGCGCCACGGCTCGGATCTACCGACCCTGCAATCGACGATGCACCTCTACCCGATCGACGGCGCCGCGAGTCGCGTGCCCGAAGACGCCACCCCCTGGGCCTACCGCGACGCCAGGTGGGCCGAGGTCATCGTCGGGGTCAGCCACGATCCGCAGGACCGGGATCTGATCACGCGCTGGGCGCGGTCTTACTGGGAGGCCCTACACCCTTACTCGGCCGGCGGCGCCTACATCAACTTCATGATGGACGAGGGACAGGAGCGCGTGCGCACCACCTACGGCCCCAACTACGACCGGCTGGCGGCGATCAAGGCGACCTACGACCCGGCCAACCTCTTCCGGGTCAATCAGAACATTACGCCGCCGTAGCGACTCCGTGCCCGCGACGACGCCGGGCGGCGCATGGGCAGGGCGGCTGGGCGTGAGCGGGCACGAGCACAACGGCGTCTTCTTCGCGGCATTGGCAGCCGCGACGGCACAGAAAGGATGCGCGTGATGTACGGCACGGTGGCACGGATGCAGGTCAAGCCAGGCATGCTGGAGCGCCTCACCCGGATGGCCCAGGATCAGGCGAGCGAGATCAAAGGAATGGTCTTCGGGTACACCTACCAGACTGACAGCGACCCAAACGTCTGCTATCTCGCGGTTGGCTTCGAGAGCAAGGACGCGTACGTCGCCAACGCCGAAAGCCCGGAGCAGAATCAGCGCTATCTGACGATTCGCGAGTTCCTGGCCGCGGACCCCGAGTGGCACGACGGTCAGATCATCGAGACGGCGAAGCCGATGGGCTAGCCACGCCGCGACGCCTGCGCGGTCGTCGCCCTGAACGAGAGACCAGCCCCTTTTCCCACCCCCACTCCCTCCAACAGGCTCAGCCCCACTCTGAGCCTGTTGCTTTTGCTCGCTCAACACAGCGATTCTCTTCCGAGCGAGCCTCAGCTGACCGCTTATCGCTGGAGCGTCGCCACGACCTCCAGGTGCGGGCGCAGCCA
>DASSHC010000075.1:0-11810 GCA_035693105.1 Thermomicrobiaceae bacterium
GGATCCGTCGTGCCTCATGGCCCATCCTCGTCGGACGCCACTACCCCACTCTCCATCTCCCAGCGGCGCGATTCCTACGGCGGTGGCGTGCCGAGAAGATTCGGCGCGTCGTCGCCGAGCAGGACGACGATCTGGCTGGGGGCGATGGCGCCGGGATCGACCTGCAGGAGCGCGCGTCGCGAACCGGCTAGCGAAACAGGTCGCTCTCGGGCTCGCGCACCAGGGTGGTGGCGCCCACCCCCTCCTCGCCGGCCTGGTAGGCGTAGCCGCGCACCAGCGCCACCGGGCGCCGGTCGAGCTTGCCCATCACCAGCTCGGCGGCCGAGGCGATCTCGTCGACGATCGCCATGGTGGTGGCGTGCAGCTCGTAGCCGAACTCGTCGAACTGGCCGCGGTAGTCGAGCAGCGGGTTGATCCCGGCCGAGCCGATGGCGATGTTGACGATGCCGCGCCGCCAGGGCCGCCCGAACGAGTCGGTGATGATCACCGCCGCCTCGAAGCCGAAGCGCTCGGCCAGCCGCTGCCGGATGGCGCGCGCCGATTCGTCGGAGTCGATCGGCAGGAGGCTGACGGCCGCGCTGCCGGCCACATTCGACGCGTCGACACCGGCGTTGGCGCAGACCAACCCGTGCGGCGTCTGCGCGATGATCAGGCCGCGATCCATGCGCACGATGCGGGCGCTCTCGCGCAGCACCACCTCGACCTGGCGCGCATCCTTGCCGAAGCGCTCCGCCCACATGGTGGCGAAGCTCGACGGCTCGATGTCGGCCAGGTTGACCAGCCGCCCCTCGGCTTTGGAGACGAACTTCTGGGTGACGACGACGACATCGCCCGGCTCCAGGCTCAGCCCGCTCTGCTCCAGGCCGGCGGCGATCAGCGCGGCCGGGTCATCGCCGGGGTGCGCTTCCGGAATACCGTCGACGCCGATGACTCGCACTTCCGCGCTCATGGCGCGCGCTCCTTCCCTCATCTACCCCTGGCCGCGCCGGCGCCTCAGAGGCCGTGCGCCGCGACCTGCTCGATGGTCATGCGGATCGAGATGCGGTGCTGCTCGCGATAAGAAGGGATGACTTTCTGCGCCTCTTCCGCTCCATGATAGCGCACGGCGAGGCGCGCGATGTCCTGCTGCCCCTGCTCCCGGTTCGGGTTCAACTCGACCCGCCCACGCAGGGTGACGTAGGTGTAGCCGTCGGGGATGCAGAGCGAGACGCGCGGGTCGCGCTCCATGTTCGCCACCTTCTTGCGCCCGGCGGCGGTATTCATCATGATGCTGTCGCCCTGCAACTCGAACCACATGGTCGACTGCTGCGCCGTGCCGTTCTGGTTGAGCGTCGCCAGCACCGCGAAGCGCGGCGCCTCCAGAAAGGCGCGCACCTTGTCGTTCAGCTCCATCAATTGCCCTTTCGCTCGCTCGACGCGACAACGTGGCGGAGACCGCTCCGCCCGCGCGATGCTAGCAGGCTTTGGGCCAGAGCGGGGAGTTGACGCGCTGGCGTCGGTCGTGCTGAATGGCGGGGTGTGTGCCGTGGGACGGTGAAGGAGTTGAAGGAGTCACAATGGCCGAGAGCATGTATGCGTCCGTGACCAAGCTACAGGTCAAGAGCGGCGAGGACCGCGCCGTCAAGCAGTATTTTACGCAGTGGGAGAAGGAGAGCGATCCGATCCCGCACGGGGTGAGCTCCGCCTACCTGATCAAGGCCGAAAACGACCCGGAGACCTACTACATGGTCGTTACCTTTGAGAACCAGGACGCCCTGCAGACCTACGAGCAGGGACGCGAGCAGCAGCTCGCCAAACTGCAGGCGCTGGTGACCGCCCAGCCGGAGCAGCATCAGGGCGAGATCGTCTCGACGATCGAGGGGTAAGGGTCCCTCACCCCCAACGGAGTTCCCTCATCCCCAGCCCTTCTCCGGACGGAGCCCCCCGGGGAGAAGGGAGACGAGATGGTGTAGGGGCGGGTTTCAAACCCGCCCAAACGCCTCTTCCACGAACCACCCGTGCCGCTCGCGCATCGCCGCCCGAGCGACGGCGTCGGCGGCCCAGGCCTCGAAGCGGCCGAGCGGGCGCAGCGCGGCCCAGAGGTCCCAGTAGGGGAGATCGGTTGTGTCGCTCGCCGCGAGCGCCAGGTAGCGCGCGGTGAAGCGGCGCATCGCCTCCTCGCCGAGGGCCCAGAGGAGCTCGAGCCGGGCGTTGGCCAGATCGGCCAGGGGGTCGCCGACGGCGGCGTCCTCCCAGTCGATGATCGCCACTAGCCGGTCGTCGCGCCAGAGCGCGTTCCCCGGCCAGTAGTCGCCGTGGAGCAGCACCGGCGGGTTGCGCCGCGCCGGTGGTCCCGCCGCGAGCGCCGCCCGCATGCGCGTCTCCAGCGGGTCACCAGGGCTCGCGGGTGGCGGCCGAAGCGTGTGGGCCACTGCTTCCTCGACCGGGCGCAGGAAGGCGAGGTCGTGCCCGTGCCGCGCGGAGTCAATGCGGTGGATGGCGGCCAGTTGCCGGGCGAGTTGGTCGACCAGGTCCGCGGCGTCGGCCGGCGTATCCCGCGGCGTACCATCGACGAACTCGACCACGATAAACGGCGTGGGGAAGATCTCGCCCGACTGGTCGGCGAAATGTGGCTCAGGCGCCGCGACGCCCGCCGCGCGCACCAGGTGCAGCAGCCGGAGCTCGTCGGCGGCGAGGTTCGGGTTGCGCCGTAGGTCCGTCTCGCCGTAGCGGCGCACTACCAGGCGCGCCGTCTCGCCGCTGACCCGCGCGAACTCCAGCGCCGTGACCCGCGCCGAGACCCCGCCGGTCAACTCCCATTGACGCAGTAGCCGCGCGCCGGGGGCGATGCGCCGCACGATCCGTTCGAAGCATTCGGCGTGGGTAGACACCGAGGGTCCTGCCTCTCCAGGATGCCGCCGACGTGCTTTGGGTGCCGTCGAAGACGGATCCCTCGACTGCGCTCGGGATGACAGGGCTAATAGGGGGCGGACGACAACGGCTGACGCCCTCGTACGCCCCTCCTTCTCCCGGTCATCCCGAGCGCAGTCGAGGGATCCGTCCGCACCCGGCACCCAACTCCGTCGATGGGCAGGCCGTCCTAGCGCCGTGGGGCCAGGCGGTCGAAGACGAGACCGAGCACGACGCCGTAGACCGCGTGGCGCACGACCTCGATGGCGAAGGCACTGGGGGTGTTGAAGTGCTGGGCCGTGCCGCCGCGGCTCGCGGGTTGCAGGCGCGCCAGCAACAGTAGGACCGGCCAGAGGACGATGTTCTCCACCTCGGCCAACAGCAGCCCGCGCTGCCAGGGCTTCCCCGGCAGCCCGGCCTGAACCCAGCCGTAGAAAGCGCCCAGCGCGGCCCCATTGCCCAGGTGCATGAGGAGCCCGGTGATCGGCCAGAGGCGGCGCAGCCCTGGCAGCAGCCCGCCGAGCAGGCGCAGCTCGTCGGTCTTGGCGCCGGTCACGGCCAGGTCGAGCCACATCTCAACCGCCATCGCGCCCGCCGCGACCACACCGGCCACCGCGCCGCGCGCGACGTCATCTCCCAGGTCGATCGGCTCGGCGCTCATGGCCGCTCCCCAGGCTGGAAGATCGGCGGCGTGTGCCGCTTGTGCTCGGAGGCGGCGATCATGCGCTGCACCTTGGCCACGGTTTGCGGCTCCAGCCCGTCCGTGCTGCCCTGCGCCAGCGCCGCCAGGATCTGGTCGAGATCGGCGTAGCTGACGCCCATCTCGGCCTCGTCGGTCTGCCCGGCCCAGAGCCCGGCCGAGGGCGGGCGCTCGATGATCCGCTGGGGCACGCCGATGGCGCGCGCCACCTCGTAGACGTCACGCTTGAGCAGGCTGCCGAGCGGCAGGAGATCGACGCCGCCGTCGCCGTACTTGGTGAAGTAGCCGACCATCAGCTCGCTGCGGTTGCCGGTGCCGACGACCACCAGATCGCGATTGTTGGCGATGAAGTAGAGGGTCAGCATGCGCAGGCGCGGCTTGAGGTTGGCCTCGGCCAGTGGCGTTCCCTTGGGCAAGAGCGTGAGCAGCAGGTCGTAGACCGGGCCGAGGTCGATGGTCTGCGCCGGGATGCCGAATGCCTCGGCCGCCAGCCGCGCGTCCTCCACGTCCCGCGCCTGGCTGTGGATCGGCATGATCAACCCCTGGACGCGCTCCGGGCCCAGCCCGCGCGCCGCCAGCCCGGCGACGACGGCCGAGTCGATGCCGCCGGACAGCCCGACCGCCGCGCCCTGTGCCCCAACCCTGTCGATCTCCTGGCCAAGCCAGGCGGCGATCTCATCCGCCAGCGCCATGGTCACCCTCCCGCCGCGCGCCATCCATCACGCGCATCTGCTCGGCCCGATGATGCGGTTCACCGTCGCGCGCGTCAAGCGGGACGCGCGCGGCGTCACTTTTCGTCGGTGTGGACGACGCGGGTGGGGTGTGCCGGGAGATCGCGCAGCCCCACTTTCAGGAAGGTCGGGTAGAGCGTGATCTCGTCGAGCGCTTCCAGCGGGAACCAGCGGTAGAGCAGGCGAACCGTGGGCTCGTAGCCACTGAATTCGCGAGAGGTGTCGAGCAAGGGTGAGCCGTCCGGCAGCGCCATCAGGTAGTAGCAGGCCAGCTCGTGGACTTGCTGGCCCCGATACGCGTAGAAGTTCTCCAGCAGCCAGAGGAAGCGCTCGACGGCGACCTCGACACCGATCTCCTCGCGCATCTCGCGCTGCAGCGCCACGTCGGAGGGCTCGCCGAACTCCGGCCGCCCGCCGGGCATAGCCCAGAAGTCGTCGTCCTCGGCGCGGTGCAGCAGCACGTGGCCCCGGTGCAGGCAGACCCCGCCGACGCGGTAGTTGAAGCGCCGGTCGTCGTGCGCGTGAGCGGGCATCGATCCTCCCAGCAGCGTCGGTTCCCCGGATGGCGCTCCGCCAGGCTACGGCAGGCTTGCGCGATGCGCAAGGCTCGGGTATGCTCTGGCCAACGCGACGACGGAGACGAGTAGCGCGGCCAAGCGAAATCCAGCGAGCCGCCGGCGGTGGGATGGTGGCGTTCGAAGCGCGCGAAGACCCTCCGGAGCGCGAGGAAGAACGGAGCAATCTCAGTAAGCCTCGCCGGTTCGCCCCCGTTAATGGGCGTCGAGGCTGCCGCGTTTTTTCCGGCAGCGAAGTGCGGTGGCACCACGGGTGGCCCCCCTCGTCCGCACGGGCGAGGGGGGTCAGTGTTTTCCTCACGGGAGGTGTCACCGTGGAGCGCATCGCCACCACGGAGCTTTTGGCGCACGCCGGAGAGCGCGTGCGGCTGGCCGGCTGGCTGGAGCGCCTGCGCCGGCTCGGCTCGATCGATTTCCTCATCCTGCGCGACGGCGCCGGCAGCGTCCAGGTCGTGATCGATAGCGCGGAGCTGCGCGAGCAGTTGGCAGGGCTGCCGGCCGAGTCGGTGCTGGCGGTGGAAGGTCTGGCGGCCGCCGCGCCCCAGGCGCCGGGCGGCGTCGAGCTGCGCGCCGAGCGCCTGGAGGTCATCGCGGCGGCCAGCGAGTCGCCCCCCTTCGACCTCTTCCGGCCCACCATCCCGGCGCAACTGCCGACGATCCTCGATCACGCCCCGGTCGCGCTGCGGCATGCCCGCTCGCGCGCCCTCTTCCGCTTGCAAGCGGCCTCGGTGCGCGGCTTCCGCGCCACGCTGGACGCGCTCGGCTTCGTCGAGATCCACACGCCCAAGCTGGTGGCCTCCGCCACCGAGAGCGGCGCCAACGTCTTCCCGGTCGACTACTTCGGCCGCACGGCCTACCTGGCGCAGAGCCCGCAGTTCTACAAGCAGATCATGGTCGGCGTCTTCGAGCGGGTCTACGAGGTTGGCCCGGTCTTCCGCGCCGAGCCGCACGACACGCCGCGCCACCTCAACGAGTACATCTCGCTCGATGCCGAGATGGGCTTCATCGAGGACCACACGACAGTGATGAGCGTGCTGACGCAAGTGCTGGCCGGGATGGTCCAGGCAGTTGGACAAGAACAGGCGGCGCTGGCGACGCTCGGCGTCGAACTGCCGGTGGTGCCGGCCAGGATCCCAGCCATCCACTTCACCGAAGCGCTGGAGCTGATCTCTCACGCGACCGGCGAGGACGTGCGCGGCGAGCCGGACCTGGCCCCGGCGCACGAGCGCTGGCTGGGCGAGTGGGTGCTGCGCGAGCACGGCACCGAGTTCCTCTTCGTGGTCGGCTACCCGGCCGCCAAGCGCCCCTTCTACACCCACCCCGACCCGGCGCGGCCCGGCTACACCAACGGCTTCGACCTGCTCTTCCGTGGGCTGGAGCTGGTGACCGGCGGGCAGCGGCTAAGCCACTACGAGGACTATCTGGCGGCGCTGGCGGCGCGCGGGCAGGACCCGGAGCCGCTGGCGGGCTACCTGGAAGCCTTCAAGCACGGCATGCCGCCCCACGGTGGCTTCGCCCTCGGCCTGGAGCGCTGGATCGCCCGCCTGACCGGCGCCGCCAACATCCGCGAGACGACGCTCTTCCCGCGCGATCTCAACCGGCTGACGCCGTAGGGTCCGCACCGTGGCCCCTCTCCGGGCGGCGCCAATGCTGGGAGAGGGGCTCTGCCCATCGAGGAGGCGTCGTGCCGCGTGCGGACGGATCCCTCCACGGCGGTCGGGATGACAGGGCTACTCTGGGGCGGACAACAACGGCAAATCGCGCTCGACTGCCCCTCACTCCCCCGGTCATCCCGAGCGCAGTCGAGGGATCCAACGGGGGGCGGCACCGTGCCTCCCCGAAGCGCCGCTGCCTACCCCTAACGGCGCTGCTTGCGTCGCTGCCGGTAGAATGAGCCGCGAGGGTGGATGGCGAGCCGACATGATCCAAAGGGGGCACGGTGCCGGGGTTGCGACCGTTTCGCTTCGGTGTCCAGCAATACGCGGCGACGAATGCGGCTGAGTGGGCTGAGAAGGCGCGACGAGCAGAAGCGCTGGGCTACGATATCCTGGTCATCCCAGACCACCTGGGCCAGGGGGTGATGGCGTACGCCCCGGCCCTGACGGCGGCCGCCGGGGCCACCACGACGCTCCGCATCGGCGCGCTGGTGCTCGACAACGACTTCCGCCACCCGGCGCTGGTGGCGTCCGAAGCCGCCACGCTCGACCTGCTCTCGGACGGTCGCTTCGAGTTGGGCATCGGCGCCGGCTGGGATCGGCGCGACTACAGCGCCAGCGGGATTCCCTTCGATTCGCCCGCCGTACGCCTCCGCCGCCTGGAGGAGAGCGTGCGGCTTATCAAATCCCTGCTGCGCGGGGAGCCGGTGACGTTCACGGGCCAGTTCTACGCGCTCGACGCGCTCCAGAACTCTCCCCTGCCGGTTCAGCGCCCGCGCATTCCGATCATGCTCGGGGGCGGCGGGCCACGCATGCTTGTCCTGGCTGGGCGCGAGGCCGACATCGTCAGCGTGATGCCGGCAGGGCTCGGGGCCGACGCGATGCCGGACCTGCGCGCCTCGGCGCTGGAGCGCGCCATCACGGGTCTGCGCCGGGCCGCGGGTGAGCGATTCCCAAGACTGGAGCTGAACACGCTTCTCCAGCGTCTCGTCGTCACCGATGACGCACACGAGGCGGCCGAGCAACTGGCGGGCGACTGGCAGCTGACGCCGGAGGAGGCGCTGGGGAGCCCCTGGGCGCTGATCGGCAGCGCCGATCGGATCGTCGACGCGCTGCTCGAGCGCCGGGAACGCTTCGGCCTCTCCTACTGGGTCGTGCAGGGCCGCCACATGGAGGCCTTCGCGCCGGTCCTGGCCCAGCTGGCCGGTCGCTGAGGTCGCGCGGGGAACGGGCGCCTTCGACGAGCTTGAGTGCCGCGTGAGGCACGGATCCCTCGACTCCGCTCGGGATGACAGGGTAATGGAGAGGCGAACGACGAGGCATGTCTCGCTCGTCAGCCCTCCCCTCTCCCTGTCATCCCGACCGAAGTGGAGGGATCCGTCGTGCCCTGACGCACCGTCTACTCGTCTGCCTCCGACGTGCCCAGGTGCTCCACCTTGAGCGCGGCCAACTCGGCGCGGAACTCGGCCTCCAGGGCGGTCTTGCGCTCGGGTGGCAGGAAGCTGTGGCGTACCGGGTTGAGCAAGATCTCGTCGATCGCGGCCAGGTCGAAGCCGAAGGCATGCGGCAGGAGCAGCACTTCGTCATTGAGCGTGGTGTTGAAGAGGGGCGGGTCGTCGGAGTTGATGGTGACGATGACGCCCGCGTCGTGGAGCGCGCGCAGCGGGTGGTGCGCGTAGTCGGGGTAGACGCCGAGGCGCAGGTTCGAGGTCGGGCTGATCTCGATCGGGATGCGCCGCTCGGCCAGATAGCGCACCAGCGCCGGGTCGTCGCTGGCGCGCACGCCGTGGCCGATGCGCTCGGCGCCCAGCGCGTTGAGCGCGCCCCAGATGCTCTCCGGCCCGGCCAGCTCGCCCGCGTGCGGGTTGCTGTGCAGCCCGGCGGCGCGGGCGCGCTCGAACCAGGGCGCGTACGGCTGCGGCGGCGCACCCGCCTCGGCCCCGCCCAGCCCCAGCGCGACGACACCGTCGCCCATCCCCTCGATCGCCACGCCGGTGGTGTAGTCGGCGCGGCTGGTGATCCCCTCGTGGAGGATGCTGTTGCGCACCACGTCGAAGACCCAGTTGATCTCGACGCCGAAGTCACGCTTGATCTCCTCACGCCCCTGGCTCAGCCCGCTGAACCAGACATCCTGCGGCACGCCGAGCGCGTGGTGGGTGCTCGGGGAGAAGGTGACCTCGGCGTAGCGAATATTTTGCCGGGCCATCTCGGCGCCGAAGTCGCGCACGATCTGCTGGTAGTCCTCCACTGTGCGCAGGCAGCGGGTGATGGCGACATAGATCTCGACGAAGTGATCGAAGTCGCGGAAGGTGAACCAGTCGCGCACCTCGGCCTCGCTGCTGACCGGGAGCTCGACGCCGTTGCGCCGCGCCAGCTCCAGCAGCGTGGCCGGCTGGATGGCGCCCTCCAGGTGGACGTGCAGCTCCGCCTTCGGCGCGGCGCGCAGATAGCTCTCCAACGACATGCATCGCTCCTCACGGCAGATCTGGCGGCGCCCCCTGGCGGACTTGAGAATGGTAGCACGCGCCGAAACGCGCATGCGGCGGCTCGGGACGATTCCGAGCCGCCTTCGCTCACGTTCCAGGTCCTACCTTGCGCGCTACCGTGGCCCGCCGGGCTGCACGATCAGTTCAGCGCTCGGCGCCTCCGGCATCTGATTGATCTCGACGAACTTCCAGTGCGGCATCGCCGGTGGCGCGGGTGCGTTGACCGTCGTTTGGGCCGGTTGCGCCGGCGTCCCTGACGAGAGCGACCGCTCCAGGGTGATGCCGGCTGGCACGGCCAGCAGCAGCGCCAGGGCAGCCACAACGATCATTCTTCGCGTGCGGTTACGGAGTCCTTCCGACGCGTGCCCGATTTGACCGCGCGTCGCCGCGGAAGCTGGCTTGCCGATCATTGCCCGTTCCTCTCTCGCTCTGACCTCGTTCCCGACTGAGATCAATCTAAGGAGGCACGGGTGTGGGCACATCCGATGATCTCCTGGTCTTTCGCTGAGCGGTTGTGGAGGCGCGAGTGCGGAGAACTACTGACTGCCGGGGCGCGTCGCTGGCCGGGTCAGTATTTTGGGAAACCGGTTGCGGCGCCGGAGTCAGAGCAGTTGCTGCTCGACGGCGAAGCGGGTCGCGGCGGCACGCGACGAGACGCCGAGCTTGTTGTAGATGGAGACCAGATGACTACTGACCGTGCGCCTGCTGACAAAGAGCTGCTCGGCGATCCGGGCGTCGGTCAACCCCTGCGCCACCAGCCGCAACACTTCCACCTCACGCGCCGAGAGTCCTGCCGGATAGCGTGCGAAGGACCTCGACGCCGCGGTGAGCCTGGCCGCGAGCGCCTCGGCGCGCGCCAGCGTGGGCCGCGCCTCCAGTGGCGTGCAAATGGTCCGGACCTCGTCGAGCAGGGCCCGCGCTTCGCCGGTCTGACCGCGCGCGGTTCGTAGCTCGGCCAACGCCAGCAGCGTCAGCGCCCGCTCGAAGGGCGCCGCACAGGCGTCGGCCAGGTGCAGCGATCGCTGGAACTGTTCCTCGGCCGCGTCGAACTGCCTCGCCTCGGTGTCGAGCTGGCCCAGGAAGCGGTGAATAGTGAGGAGCGCCAGCGGCTGGAGGGGATCAGAGGCGTGGGCTAGGGCCTCCTCCGCTTGCCGGCGCGCGCGGGCGAGGTCGCCGCCGGCGTGGTGGTATTCTGCCCAGGCCAGCGCGCCCTCAGCGCGGCCGAGCACCGCGCCGGACCACGCCAGCCAGCGGTCGTGCGCCTCCAACCAGGCGTGGGCGCCCGGAAGGTCTTGCGCATCGAGGGCCAGCTGCGCGGCGAGCCGCTGCAGCCGCAGCATGCCCCAGATGAGGGTATTGCCGGGCTCGGTGCGTGGGCCGTCGGGCGCGAGTTCGGTCACCAACTGCTTGGCCAGCGTAATGTCGCCCTGGTCGCGCGCCAGCACAGCGAGCCACGCGCCGATGACGATACGATACCAGTCCCTCTCGCCAAACGCACTCGTCGCCACCGCCCGCGCTTCGGCCCAGCCACCTTCGATGACCAGCAGCGGCAGCGACATCGGCGCCCAAGGCGTGCTGACATCAACACCGGTGGCCCCCTGCTGCTGGCGCGCCGCCACTGCCGCTGCGATGAGTCGCCGCCGCGATTCGAGCTCCAACGGATAGTACGGCAGTTGGACGAACTGGAGTTCCGCCTGGGCGGTCCCTTCCACCATCGCATGGTGCTCAATGGTCCTGTACGCCGAGCCCGCCCGCTGGAACGTCTGCCGGGCGACCTCCGGCTGGCCGAGAAGAGCTTGGGTGACCGCCAATCCGAACAACCCATCAACATTGCCGATATCGAGCTCTTCCTGCCGGAGCTCCGGCGCGGCTTTCGTGGTCAGCATCCTCTCGCCGCGCAACCCCGCCTGATCAAGTCGACCGACGAAGGCGAGCCACATCACGAGCGTGCCGACGAGCGGATCCGGGAGGCCCAGCAGCGAGACGCAGCGCGCCCGCTCCTCTGGGGCGAGGGCCTCGAACGCGTCGGTGGCCCGCTCCATCTCCGCCAGTCCCGCACGGACATTGCTCATTAAGCATTGGTACAACGCCGCATTGGCCTCGCACCAGTGGGCCAAGCCCAGCTCATGTTCGGTCAGCGCCAGTTTCGCTGCCTCGTTCATGAGCGTCCACGCGCGCGGCGTGTCGCCGTAGCGCAGCAGCTCCGCAACGCGTTCGAGGAGGATGATCCGCTCGATCACGGGCGCACCCTGCTCGGTCATGATTGCCAGAGCCGCGTCGAAGCGCTCGGCGGCGGCGATCCAGGCATAGGCCCGCTGGGCGCGCTCGCCCGCGCGAATGAGCCACTCGACCGCACGACCGTCGCCGGCTTGCTGGAGGTGATAACCGACCTGATCTGGGTCCGGGTTGCCGGTTTCGATGAGCGCGTCGGCCACCCGCCGGTGCCACAGTCGGCGGCTGGGCGCGACGAGCTCCTCATAGAGGGCGAGGCGCAGCAGCGCATGCCGGAAGTGGTAGCGCCCTCGGCTGGATTCCTCGATAAGCTGGGCGTCCTGCCCCTGCGCGATGGCCGCGACCAGCGCCTCGTCAGACGCCGCGCTCACGCGCTGCCAGAGCTCCAGCGGCACGTCCTGCCCAATGATCGCCGCTACCTGGAGCTGCCGTCGGGTCTCCTCGTCCAGCCGTGCCAGGCGCCCCTCGATCACCTGCATCAGGAGCAACGGCACCGGGCGCGGCTCCAGGTTGCCGAGCTGCCATTGGTTTGTGCCGTGGCC
>DASSHC010000076.1:0-18567 GCA_035693105.1 Thermomicrobiaceae bacterium
CTGGGAATCTCGGTAGCAGCACCTCGTGTTCGCCGAACGTTGCAGTTCGGGTGGACATCACGGCCGACATCGAATCTCAGCCTGCTTGTGACGTTTGAGGGCATACTCCGGACGACCCGGTAGCGCATCTCAGCCTGCTGAAGGCGTTTGCGGAAATATTCTGGCGTACGCCATCTCGCTCCTAGCCTGTTTCAACAGGCTTCGTCTGCTAGCGCTGCGGCTTTAGCCCAGCGCGACCCCGGCGGCGGAACTCCAGGATAATTCCGCAAACTCCATCAGCAGGCTTCGGAGAGGCTAGCGCGGTGGCTTCAGCCCCGCGCGCCAAGCGGCACGACGCCACCACGTAAGCCGGCTAACTGCCCGGCTCCCGGGCCACCCGACACCGCGGCTCCCGGGATCGCGGCACTCGCTACCGCTCGCCCTCGTCCTCATCCAGTTGCAGCCGGTGCTCGTCGCGGCGCTCGCGGAGTTGCTGGCGCAGCACGCTCAGTTCATCGAGCCGGCGCTCGATCTGGTCGAGGGTGTCCTCGCGCGGGTGGCGCACGTACTCGTCGCGCAGCTCCACCAGCATCTGGGCCAACCGCGCGATGGTGCGTACCAGGTGGACCGGGTCGTCCTCGCGCGTGGGCAGGCTGTAGGGCATCAGGCGTTCCCTCTCACCCAGCGGCCTCATCGTTGGAGTCGGCCAGGCCGTTGAGCAGGCGCAGCAGCCCGGCTTCATCCACGACGGGAATCCCCAGCTCCCGGGCGCGCTCCGCCTTGCTCCCCGGCTCGTCACCCACGATCACCAGATCGGTCTTGCCTGAGACCGAGCTGGTCACCATCGCTCCGGCCTGGCGCAGGAGCTGCTCGGCCTGGCTGCGGGTCAACGACGTCAGCCGGCCGGTTACGACCACCGTCTTGCCCGCCAGCGCCGTTGAGGCCGGCGCCTGCGACTCGGCCGGCTCGCTCATGCGCAGGCCGGCTGCGCGCAGCGCCGCGATCATCTCGACGTTGCGCGGTAGGTGGAAGAAGTCGTAGACGGCGTCCGCCACCACCTCGCCGATACCGGGGATCGTCTGCAGCTCCTCGGTGGTCGCCGCCATCAGCCGCTCCAGGGTGCCGAAATGGCGTGCCAGCAGCTCGGCGTTGCGCTCCCCGACATGGCGCACGTTGAGCGAGGCCAGCAGCCGCGAGAGGGGCTTGAGTTTGCTGGCCTCGATGGAGGCTTGGAGATTCTCGATGCTCTTCTCGCCGAAGCCCTCCAGTTCGGCGATGGCGCTCCAGTCGAGTTGGTAGATGTCCGGCAGCCAGCGGATCAGGCCCAGCCGCACGAAGCGCTCGGCGGTCTTGCCGCCGATCCCCTCGATGTCCATCGCGCCGCGCGAAACGAAGTGCTTGACCTCCTCTTCGAGCTGCGCCGGGCAGGAGGCGTTGGGGCAGTAGCGCATGGCCTCGCCCGGCAGGCGCACCGTCTCGGCGCCGCAGACCGGGCAGTAGGCCGGCATCGCCCAGGCGATCTCCGCGCCGCTGCGCTTGCTCTCGATCACCGAGATGATCTTGGGGATGACATCGCCCGCCCGCTCGACCACCACCGTATCGCCCAGCATCAGGCCGAGCCGCCGGATCTCGTCCTCGTTGTGCAGTGTGGCGTGGCGAACCACCACGCCGCCGATCTCGACCGGCTCCAGGATGGCACGCGGGTTGAGCGTGCCGGTGCGGCCAACGTTGACCTCGATCTCCTTGAGCAGCGTCGTCTTCTGGATCGCGGGGAACTTGTAGGCGGTGGCCCAGCGCGGCTCGCGCCCGACGATGCCCAGCGCCTGCTGCAGTTCGACCTCGTTGACCTTGACCACGACCCCGTCGATCTCGAAGGGGAGATCGTGGCGCACCTCCTGCCAGCGCTGGATCTCGGCCCAGACCTCGTCGATGGAGCTCCAGGCACGGTAGTCCGGCACGACCGGGAAGCCCAGCGCGGCCAGCATATCGAGGTTGCCGCTGTGGGTCGGGCGCGTCTCTCCCTCGACGAGGCCGACGTCCCAGGCGAAGAAGCGCAGCGGGCGGTTCGCCGTCACCGCCGGATCGATCTGGCGCAGCGCGCCGGAAGAGGCGTTGCGCGGGTTGGCGTAGAGCGATTCGCCGGCGTCGCCGCGGACCCGATTCAGCTCCTCGAAATCGCGCTTGCGCATGTAGACCTCGCCACGCGCCTCCAGCAGCTCCGGCACCGGCGTATCGTCGACCGGGCGCAAGCGCAGCGGCAGGTTGCGGACGGTGCGGATATTGGGTGTCACATCCTCACCTTCGACCCCATTGCCGCGCGTGGCGCCGCGCGCGTAGGCGCCATCGCGGTAGAGGATCGAGACCGCGCTGCCGTCGATCTTCGGCTCGGTAACGAACTGGATGTCACGGCGGCCGGCCAGCTTATAGACGCGCTCGGCCCACTCGCGCAGGTCCTGCTCGGAGAAGACGTTGCCCAGGCTGAGCATCGGCAGTTCGTGGCGCACCGCTTCGAAGCTCTGCGACGGAGGCGCGCCGACCCGCTGGGTGGGCGATTCCGGCGTCACCAGTTCAGGGTGCTCGGCCTCAATGCGCCGCAGCTCGTTGAGCAGCGCGTCGTACTCGGCATCGCTGACCGAGGATTGATCGAGGATGTAGTACTCGTAGTTGTAGCGGTCAACGAGCATGCGTAGCTCATCGACCCGTCGTCGCACGCTGGCCTCGTCCATGGCCCGAAGCTCCGTCGTCACACCTTCCAGTCGCCGGTTGCCGCTGGAAGTATAGCACGGCTTGTTCGTACACTTGTTCGCACTGGCGGTGGCCACTACCATCCACCGCGAGAGCGATCTGTTGGGGAGGCGTGGGCGAGATGGCCGGGCACGACTATCAGGGACTGCACGAGCGTGCCGAGGAGTTCGTGCGCGCGGAGGGCGGCGCGGTGCCCGAGGAGCTACTGATCGCGCACGTCTTCGGCAACGGCGGCAACGCGGCGCTCTGGCGGCCGCTGCTGCGCCAGATCCTGGACGCGCACGAGCGCCTCTCGCTGCGTGCCGACGGCTGCTGGGCGCTGCCCAACGCGCGGCTCGACCGCGACGCCATTCCGGGCGACTTCGTGGTACTCGACCTGGAGACGACCGGCCTCAAGCCGGCCCAGCAGCGCGTCGTCGAGGTGGGGCTGGTCTGTTTTGCCGATGGAGCGCAGATCGAGTCCTTCGGCAGCCTGGTCAATCCCGAGCGGCGCCTGCCGTCCTACATCGCGCGCCTGACGCGCATCGACGACAGCCAATTGATCGGCGCGCCGCGCTTCGTGCAGCTCGCCGACGAGATCCTGGCGCGGTTGGAGGGGAAGCTGCTGGTCGGCTTCAACCTGTCATTCGACATCGGCTTCCTCAACGCCGAGTTGAAGCGCATGGGCCGCCCGGCGCTGATCAACGAGCGACTCGATCTCCTGCCGCTGGCCGCGCGCCTCTTGCCGGCGGGGCGACGCCCAGGCCTCGACGGCGTCTGTCGCGCGCTCGGCATCGAGGTGCGCGAGCGGCACCGGGCGCTGGCCGACGCCGAGCTGACCGCGCTGGCCTTCGGCAAGCTGCTGGCGCTGGCGCGCGAGCAGGGGATGGGCTCGCTGGAGTCGCTGCAGCGGGCGGCGGCGGGCGAGGTGCCGGTACCGCGCCGGCGTGGCGATGTCGGACGCGGGCGTGCGGTGCTGGCCCATGACCATCTGGAAGGCATCCCACACACGCCGGGGGTCTACGTCATGCGCGACGCTCGCGACCGCGTGATCTACGTCGGCAAGGCCAAGGATCTGCGCAACCGGGTCGCCTCCTACTACTCTCAGCCGCTGGGCTACACGCGCAAGATGGACGGGCTGCTGGAGTCGATCGCCCGTATCGAGACGGTCGAGACTGGCTCCGAGCTGATGGCGCTGCTGGTCGAGTCGCAGCTGATTCGCCGCTACCAGCCGCAGTACAACCGGCAACTGCGCAACAGCGAGTCGTACCCCTATATCAAGATCGACATCAGCAACCCCTGGCCACGGGTGGCGCTCACCCGGCAGCGGGCCAATGATGGCGCGGTCTACCTCGGGCCGTTCCGCGTAGCCAGCGCCGCGAAGACGACGGTCGATCTGATTCACGATGTCTTCCCGCTGCGCAGTTGTACCCGCTCGTTCCGCACCGCCCGCTCCTACGGCTCACCCTGCCTGGAGCTGGCGCTGGGACGTTGCCCCGGACCCTGTGTCGGCAGCGCCGACCGCGAGGAGTACCGCGCTACCGTCCACCGGGTAGTCGCTTTCCTGCATGGCGCGCAGGACGAGGCGATCGAGCGGCTGCACCAGGAGCTGGCCCACGCGGCAGACACGCTTGACTTCGAGAAGGCTGCCCGGCTGCGCGACCGGATGCGGCGCGTGCAGCAACTCGTGCTCAGCCAGCAGGTGCTCGACGAGGCGGCGGCGCAGGGAACCGTACTGATCGTGACACCCTCGCCGGCGGCTGGCTCCCGCGAACTGCTGCTGGTCTACCAGGGACGTCTCTGGGCGCAACTACGGCTTTGTCGGGCCGACTCCGATGATGAGGCCGCCGGGCGGCTGGCGCGCTCCTGGCGCCGGGCGGAGAACGCTGTCGCCACCGTCGATCACGACTCGCTCGACGAGGTCCACATCCTGACGCGCTGGCTGCGCAAGCACGCCGGCCACCCGGCGCTTATTCCGCTGCGCGCTCCGGTTGCCTGGCCCCAGGTGGTGGTGTCGGTCCGCCGCCTGAGCGACGCCGACTTGCTCGCGAGTGAGGAGCCCGGGGCTGACATCAGCGAGGGCCAGCGCTTTGCGGAGCCTTCGACGCTATGCTAGCTTCGACAGACGACTCGGGGGTCGGGAGGAGTGCGCGCGTCGTGGCTATTCGGTTTGGCACAGATGGCTGGCGGGCGATCATCGCCGACGAGTTCACCTTCCACGCCGTGCGGGCGGTGGCGCGAGCAACCGCGGTCGTGCTCTGCCGTGGCGTTGAATCGCCGCGTCGCAAGCTGGTGGTGGGCTTCGACCGCCGCTTCGAGTCGGACCACTTCGCTCGCGCGGCGGCGGCGGAGCTAACCGCGGGCGGCGTCGATGTCCTCTTCTGCCCCGAGGCGATCCCGACGCCAGTGATCGCCTTCACCGCGCTCGATCAGGGGACGCGCGGCGCGCTGATCGTCACGGCCTCGCACAATCCGGCGATCTTCAATGGAATCAAGCTCAAGACGGCGGGCGCCGCACCGAGGACGGTCGTGAACCAGATCGAGCGCGAACTGGCCCAGCCGCAAGCGGCCGAGGAGTGCGCGGCGGGCAGCACGCAGACCATCGACCCCTTCCCGGCCTACGCGGCGCGCCTGGCACGGCTGGTCGATCTCACCCGGCTCAAAAGCGTCGGTCTGACAGTGGTGGTGGATGCCATGTTTGGTGCCGGCGCGGGCGTGCTCCCTCGCTTGATCGGCGGCGATGCCACCCAGGTGATCGAACTCAATACGGCGCACAACCCGCTCTTCCCCGGCATCTCCGCGCCGGAGCCGGTCGAGCGCAATCTGAGCCGCCTCAAAAAGGTGGTGGCCGACGGCTCGGCCACGTTGGGTATTGCCTTCGATGGCGACGCCGACCGGCTGGCGGTCGTCGACGATGAAGGGCGCTACATCACCGGCCAACTCCTCTTCGCGCTGCTGGCGCGCTACATCCTGGAAGTGCGGCGCGACCGGGGGCCAATCGTCAAGTCCACCACCAGCTCGATCATGCTCGATCGCCTGGCCGCGCACTTCAAGGTGCCGCTGCTCGAGACGGCGCCCGGCTTCACCAACATCTCGCAGACGATGGTGGCCGAGGGCGCGGTGCTGGCGGGCGAGGAGAGCGGCGGCTTCGCCTTTGGGCTGCACATCCCCGACCGGGACGCCATTCTGGCGGCGCTCCTGCTCCTCTCCTATCTCGTGCAGAGCGGCAAGCGGCTCTCCGAGTTGATCGCCGAGCTGGAGACCATCACTGGCCACTGGGATTTCCGCCGGGTGGACCTGCCACTGCCACCGGAGGCGCGCGACGCGCTGCTGGCGCGTCTGCAGAACGTGGCCTGGCCACCGGTCATGGCTGGGCTGAGCCTGAGCAGCGTCTCCCCAAGTCACAACCAGGTCGAGTTTAGCGACGGAAGCTGGGTGCTGGTGCGCCCCTCCGGCACCGAGCCGCTGCTGCGCATCTATGCCGAGGCGCCGGACGAAGAGATCGTCGACCATCTCATCGCCGACACGCGCCTCGCGCTGGGAGTGTGAGGGGCGCGGACGGGCTGCCTCTTCACATTTGTGCCGCTCCACGTCGGATCCCTCGACTGCGCTCGGGATGACAGGGTGAGATAGGGGCGAACGAGAGGCCAGTCGTCGTCGTCCTTCCCCAATTACACCTGTCATCCCGAGCGCGGTCGAGGGATCCGTCCTCACGAGGCACCCAAACCTCGTCGGTGCGCCAAGGTTGTTCCCAATCGGCTCGTACCAGCGTTATAATGTGTACGGACAGTGTGAGGAGGCGAGCGTGACGCTCTCGTTGGAGGAGATCGGCGGCCGCGTGCGGGTCTGCACCGACTGCGAGTTGTGCCGTACGCGCACGCAGGCGGTGCCCGGCGCCGGGAACCCGCGCGCCGAGGTCATGTTCATCGGCGAGGCGCCGGGCTGGCACGAGGACCGGCAGGGACTCCCCTTCGTCGGCGCCTCCGGGCAGTTTCTCAACGAGCTGCTGGAGAAAATCGGACTCAGGCGCGACGAGGTCTTCGTCACCAACGTCGTCAAGTGCCGCCCGCCGGGCAACCGCGACCCGCTGCCAGACGAGATCGCGGCCTGCGGCGCGTATCTCGACGAACAACTGGCGGCGATTCAACCGCGCGTAGTCGTCACGCTGGGGCGCTTCTCGATGGCGCGCTGGTTTCCCGGCGAGCGCATCTCGCGCATTCATGGCCAGGCGCGGCGCTTCGGCGAGCTGGTGGTGATGCCGATGTATCACCCTGCCGCCGCGCTGCACCAGAGTTCGCTCAAGGCGGCCATCGAGGCGGATATGCTGAAGCTGCCGGGCATCCTCGAAGAGGCGCGACAGGCAGCGATCCCGGAGGAGACGGAAGCCCCTGCCCAGCTTCGCCTCTTCTGACCGATGTCTCTTGGTACAGAGTGATCGGACGAAACGCCGTGGCAACCTCGGGCAAGACGCGTAAGCGTAGCACGGCACGGCGGTCCGCGCCGGCACGCCGCGGCGAGCCGCCGCGCCGCCGGGTGACATCGCTGGCTGCCTGGTTGGGGCGGGCCGGGCTGGCTCTGCTGCGGCTACTGGGCCGGCTGCGCTTCGTGTTTCGCTGGGGCCTGCCCGAGCGCCTGCGGCGCGAGCTGCTGGCGCTGGCGGCGCTGACCGCGGCGGCGCTGGTCACGGTGCCGCTCCTCGGCCTGACCGAACAGGTGACGCTGGCCGGACTGGTCAGCGACGGCTTGCGGGCCGCGTTCGGCGCGGGCGCCTTCCTGGTGCCGCTGGCCCTGATCTGGATCGCGGGCGAGTCCCTCTTCGGCGGCGAGGGGCGCGGCCGGCGCGCGGCCGGCGCCGCGATCCTGCTGACGGTCTCCGTTACCTATCTCGACCTGCTGGATGCGCCGGGCCGGCTCGGTGGCTTCCTCGGCGCCGCGCTCGGCGCGCTGACAACCGAGGTGGCCGGGCGCGTTGGCGCCGGCATCCTGGTGTTCAGCCTGGCGCTGGCCGCGCTCTACCTCCTTTCCGGAGCCGACGCCCACGGCGTGATCGAAAGCTGGCGCGCGATCCGTGCCCGGCGTGCGCAGCGGCGCGCGGCGCGACTGGCCGCGGCGGCGACCGAACCACCGCGGCCCGAGCCCGAGCTGGAGCCCGCACCGGTTCCCGAGCCGGTGCGGCCAGTAATCAAGGTGCCCCGGCGGGCGGCGCTGGCCGCGGTAGACACCTCGAGTGTCGTGCCCACCGGCCCGCTGCCGCTGCCGGATGTCGGCAAGCTGGCGCTCTATGAAGGGGGCGTGCCCAACGAGCTGGAGCTGGAGGGCAAGGCCGAGCGCATCGAGGAGACGCTGGCCAATTTCAAGGTCGACGCCAAGGTGCGCGAGGTTTACCCCGGACCGGCCGTGACGCTCTTCGCGCTGGAGCCAGGGCCGGGTGTCAAGGTCAAGCGCATCACGGAGCTGCAGAATGATCTGGCGCTGGTGCTGGCGGCGCACTCGATCCGCATCGAGGCGCCGGTGCCCGGCAAGGCGCGGGTCGGCATCGAGATCCCCAACAGCAGCGTCCACACCATCGGGCTGCGCGAGACGCTGGAGGCGGCCGAGTTCCAGTCGAGCAAAGCGCGGCTGCCGCTGGCGCTGGGGCGCGACGTCAACGGCGACTACGTGGTAGCCGATCTGTCCAGGATGCCGCACCTCTTGATCGCCGGCTCGACCGGCTCCGGCAAGTCGGTCGCCATCAACTCGATCATCGCGACCTTCCTGTTGACCCGGCAGCCGGAAGAGCTGCAAATGGTGCTGGTCGACCCCAAGATGGTCGAGTTGGTGGGTTACAACGGTGTGCCGCACCTGAAGTGCCCCGTGGTCACCGAGATGGACAAGGTCGTCGGCACGCTGCGCCTGGTGGTCAAGGAGATGGAGGATCGCTACCAGCGCTTCTCGGCGCTCGGCGTGCGCAACATCGACGGCTACAAGCTCAAGCGCGATGATGACCCATCGCTGGAGATGCTGCCCTACCTGGTGGTGATCATCGACGAGCTGGCGGACTTGATGATGACCACGCCGGAGGAGGTCGAGACGCTGCTGGTGCGGCTGGCGCAGATGGCCCGGGCGACTGGCATCCACCTGCTGATCGCCACGCAGCGGCCCTCGGTCGATGTCTTGACCGGCTTGATCAAGACCAACATCCCCGCGCGCATCGCCTTCGCCGTCACCTCGCTGACCGACAGCCGTGTGATCCTCGATCTCCCCGGCGCTGAGCGGCTGCTCGGGCGCGGCGACATGCTGTTCTTGCCGCCCGACGCGGCCAAGCCGCAGCGCGTGCAAGGGTCCTACATCGACGACCGCGACCTGCAGTACGTGGTGCGCCACTGGCAGCGGGTGCGGCCGGATTTCGACTACGATCCCGAGTGGCAGGTAGCGGTCGAGGAGGAGGGCGAGGCCGGCGAGGACCCGCTGATGGAGCAGGCGCTCAAGGTGGTGCGCCAGCACGGGACGGCTTCGGCCTCGATGCTGCAGCGGCGGCTGCGCATCGGCTACAATCGCGCCTCACGCTTGATCGAGCAGATGGAGGACGAGGGGATCGTTGGGCCGGCCGACGGCTCGCGCGGGCGCGCGGTCTACCTCGATGAGGACGACAGCTAAACCGGTCAATTACCCATCGTTTGGTATAATTTGGCCGGGAATCGAGGTGCAGGACGTGAGGATTACGTGCGCTCTCGGGTAACGGCGGAGCCGGTCGCCAAGCTCATCGACGAGTTTGCCAAGCTGCCGGGAATCGGCCCCAAGACGGCCTCTCGCCTGGCCTATTTTGTCTTGCGCAGCTCGCGCGAGGACGCTATCGGGCTGGCGGAGGCGATCCTGGAGGTCAAAGAGCGCATCGTACTCTGCTCGCGGTGCTTCAACATCACCGAGCAGGATCCATGCGCCATCTGCAGCGATCCCCAGCGGGATCACCGCATCATCTGTGTCGTCGAGGAGCCGCTGGATGTGGTCGCGCTCGACCGCACCGGTGAGTACCACGGGCTCTACCACGTGTTGCACGGCGCGATCTCGCCGGTCGATGGGATCGGCCCGGACCGGCTACGGATTCGCGAGCTGATCGAGCGCGTCAAGGCGGAGCCGCCGGACGAGGTGATTCTGGCGATGAACCCGAATATCGAAGGAGACGCGACGGCGATGTACGTCGCCCGGCAACTCGTGCCGCTCGGGGTCACGGTGTCGCGGCCGGCCAGTGGCTTGCCGGTCGGCGGCGATCTGGAGTACGCGGACGAGGTCACGCTGGGAAGGGCGCTCACCGGCCGGCGCGTCTTGTAGCTCGGCCGTCGCGCGCCGCCCGCCGGCGCCTCTCGGCTGTCACGAGGATGGAGAGAGACTGTCCATGACTGGGCTCGCCATCCACCCCATTGGTCTCCGCGATGTCATCGCGTTGCGCCGGGCGAGCCAGCTCCTGGTTCCGTTGAGCTACCCCGAGGTCGCCTTCGCGACGCCCAGCGGCGGCTGGCTGGCCGCGCTGCCGTTGCCCCTGGCCCACCGCTATGCCTTCCTGGCCGAGGCCGGAGCACCCTGCGGGCTGGCCGTGGCACGCGCCGAGAGCGCCGACTTCCGCTGGGTGCTCGAGTCGCTGGGCGCCGCCGACGGTCTGGACGAGGCCCGCTGCGATCTATGGGCCGGTCTGCTGTCGCACACGGTCGCCTCGGCCGGCTGCGCCGGCGCCAAGCGCGTCCACGCCGATGCCCCGCTCGACGGTCCGGTGCATGAGGCGCTGATACGAGCCGGCTTCAGCGCCTACGCTCGTGGCACGCTCATGCTGGCACAGGGGTTGCATCCGGCCGCGGGCGAGGAGGTGGCGCTACGTGGGCAAGAACCGAGCGATTCCTGGTCGATCCAGCACCTCTATCACCAGGTTACGCCGAAGGCGGTGCAGTACGCCGAGGCGTTCAACAGCACGCATTGGCAGTCAGGCCGGCGCCTGCGCAGTTCTGAGCGCGGCTTCGTGTTGGAGCGCGCCAGTGGGATCGCCGCTTACTGCCGTGTCTTCACCAGCGGGCGCCAGGTAGCGATCGAGGTGATGTCGTTGCCCGATCAGCTCCAGTCGGTTCCCTCGCTGGTCCGGCAGGCCGTGCGCGCGGTCGGGCTGGGCCAGAGCGGACATGTCTGGGCGCTGGTGCCGGATTATCACGGCGAGTACGTCGCCGCGCTGGAGACGATCGGCTTCGCTGCGGTCGACCGGCGCGCGCTGATGGTGCGCTACACCGGCGTCCCGGTGACGGTGGTCGAGCACCGGCTGCTCACGCTGGTCTCCAACGTAGCCGAGCGGCTGCCCTCGCGCGTCCCGGCGCACCCGCCGGCGCCGGCCGGAACGAATATCCGGCTCGCGTCGGTCGGGCCACGTTGACACCCTGAGCGAGCATCGCACGCTACGGACTGGATACAAGGAGAGAACAGGGCATTTGAGCACACCAGCCACCGAAAGCACGATTCTTCCCGGATCCGCCCCGCTCGTCGGACAAGAGATCACCGACAACCTGGAAGACCTGCTCGCCGTTCTGCCGCCGCACATCATCAACGGGATCCGCGCGCTGCACACCGCGGAGGCGCGCAGCGACCTGATCGAGATCGTGCTCGATCTGGGCCGGCGGCCCGAAGCACGCTTCACCGACCGCGAACTCTACCTCTCCGACGATGAGGTCACCCGCGCGGATATCGCCTATGTGGCCGAGCGTATCGGCCGCTTCGGCGACGACAACCGGGCCGGCATCGAGCGCACCCTGCATCGCATCTCGGCGATCCGCAGCCGCTCTGGCGAGATCGTCGGGCTGACCTGCCGCGTCGGCCGCGCCGTCTACGGCACGATCGGGATCATTCGTGACCTGGTTGATTCCGGCGCCAGCATCCTCTTGCTCGGCCGGCCCGGTGTCGGCAAGACCACCATGCTGCGTGAGACGGCGCGCGTGCTGGCCGACGACCTGCGCAAGCGCGTGGTGGTCGTCGACACCAGCAACGAGATCGCCGGGGACGGCGATATTCCGCATCCCTCGATCGGCCGCGCCCGGCGCATGCAGGTGCCGACGCCGGCCCTGCAGCACGCGGTGATGATCGAAGCGGTCGAAAACCACATGCCGGAGGTCATCGTCATCGACGAGATCGGCACCGAGCTGGAGGCGGCGGCCGCCCGCACCATCGCCGAGCGCGGCGTGCAGCTGATCGGCACGGCCCACGGCAACACGCTCGAGAATCTGATGATGAACCCGACCCTCTCCGACCTGATCGGCGGCATCCAGTCGGTGACGCTCAGCGATGAAGAGGCGCGGCGGCGCGGCACGCAGAAGTCGATCCTGGAGCGCAAGGCGCCCCCCACCTTCGCGGTGATGGTCGAGATTCAGACGCGCGACCGCGTGGCGGTGCACCGCGACGTGGCGCAGAGCGTCGACGCGATCCTGCGCGGCCAGCCGCTGCGGGTCGAAGTGCGCGAGCGCCAGCCGACCGGCGAGGTGCGCGTCTGGGAGGCACAGCCCTACGAAGCCGAGCACCCAACACTGGTGCGCCAGGCCAGCCGCACGCGGCACCCGGCGCCAGGGCACGAGGCTTCACCCGCGGAGCAGCGCCCGCTGGCGCCGCGCCGCCCGGCCAAGAGCATTCGCATCTTCCCCTTTGGCGTCAGCCGCAACCGGCTGGAGGAGTCGATCAGCCAGTTGGCCGTGCCGGCCACGGTCGTGCGCGAGCTGCGCGAGGCCGACGCCGTGGTGACGCTCAAGAACTACTACCGCCGCCAGCCGCACCCGCTGAAAGATGCCGAGGCTCGCGGGTTGCCGGTCTATGTGCTGCGCAACAACACGGTGACGCAGATCGGCGCGCTGCTGCGCTCGCTCTTCCAGGAGAGCGCACAGGGCGAACCGCGGGCGCCGCAGGGCGCCTATACGGATATTGGCCCCAACCAGTCGCCTGAGGACCAGGTGACCGCGGCCATGTACGAGGCCGAGGAGGCGATCCACCACGTCATGGATGGCGCTACCTCGGTGGAATTGCGGCCGCAGGCGGCCTGGGTGCGGCGCCTGCAGCATGAGCTGGCGGAACGCTACAACGTGCCGTCGCGCAGCCGGGGCCGTGAGCCGCAGCGCTACGTAGAGTTCTTCCGTCGATGAGCCTGTTCGTCACGCTGGAGGGACCGGAGGGCGGCGGCAAGTCGACGGTGGGCCGGCGGCTGCGCGAGGCGCTGGAGACGCGCGGCTACGCCGTGGTGCTGACGCGCGAGCCGGGCGGCACGCCGCTGGGCGAGGCCGTGCGCGACTTGCTCCTGGGAGCCCGCCATTCTACTATGCAGCCGGAGGTGGAGGCGCTACTCAACAGCGGGGCACGCGCGCAGCACGTGGCGGAGGTCATCGTGCCGGCCCTGAACGAAGGCAAGATCGTGATCTCCGACCGCTTCGCCGATTCGACGCTGGCCTATCAGGGCGCCGGGCGCGGGCTTGATCTGGACGCGCTGGCGCGCATCCAGTCCTTCGCGACCCAGGGCCTGACCCCGGCGCTCACGCTCCTCTTCGATGTGCCCTATGAGATCGGTCAGGCGCGACGCCGCGCGGCCGGTGAGTTGAACCGCTTCGACACCGACAGCCGCGCCTTTCACGAGCGCGTGCGTGCCTTTTTTTTGCGGGCGGCGCGCGAGGAGCCGGAGCGCTGGTGTGTCATCGACGCCCGCGCGCCGCTCGACGAGGTCGCTGAACAGGCGGTGCGGATCGTGCTCGATCACCTCGACGGCCGAACGCTGAGAGTAGGGTAGTGGAGCGGTGAAGCTCGTTTTTGCGGTGATTCAGGGGCGCGACGCCGACAATCTCCTGGCCGCGCTGCGCGATGCGGGCTACCGCTCGACGCTGATCAGTAGCGCGGGCGGATTCTTGCGAGAGCAGAACGTGACGGTGCTAATCGGCGTGGAAGATCAGTATGTGCCGGATGTTATGCGTTTGATCAAGCAGAATTGCTATACCCGGACGCGCTACGTGAACCCATTGCTCCCGATCATGGAGCCCGGCGAGTTCTACGTGCCGGACCCGGTCGAGGTGCAGGTGGGCGGAGCCACCGTGTTCGTGCTCAACGTACGCTATGTTGAGCGCGTGGTCTAGCCGGAGTGCGGCGGGCACGGAGGCCCGAGAGGGGACGATGACATGGCAGCGCTGATCGCGCGCGGCGTGCAACTCTTGATCGCACTCGGGGTCGCCTATTTTCTGGCCCTCTGGTTCGCGTTGATCGTCTGGACGTTTCAGGATATCCAGTCGCGCAGCCGCAGCGTGATCGCCCAAATCTTCTCGACACTGGTCGTCCTGCTCTTTTCATTCCCCGGCGTCATCCTCTACCTGATCCTACGCCCACGAGATACGCTCGACGATGCGTTCCAGCGCTCCCTGGAAGAGGAGTACCTGTTGCAGGACCTGGAGGAACTGCCCCTCTGCCCGACCTGCCAGCACTACGTCGAGCAGGACTACGTCTTCTGCCCCCACTGCCGCACCGAGCTCAAGGAGCCCTGCGCGGGCTGCGGGCGGCCGATCGACATTCGCTGGGAGATCTGCCCCTATTGCGGCGAGGAGCAGTTCGAGGAGGAGTTGCCGGCGGCGCGGCTGGCCGAGGAGTGGGAGCCGGCCGAGGTCGATCCGGTCACGCGCCTGCTGGGGCAGGCCCGCGAGCGCCTCTCGGGGCGTCGCACGCGCGAGCTTGGCGAAGGCGTGGGGGCGGGGGGGGACGAGCGCGGAGTGCCCGAGCTATCGCAGACCGAGCAGAGCTATCTCCCGTGGGAGAGTGACGCCCCGGCCGTCGAAACCTGGGCGCGCCGGCCCGAGCCGAACGCGCTGCGCGGCGAGCGCGCTCCGCGCTGGGATGACGACGACGCTCCGACGGGCGAAGACGACACGTTCGACCCCACCGAAGAGATTCCCATCGCGCCACCGCCACGGCCGTAGGCATGCGAGGGCAACGATGACCGCCCGACGAGGAGCGTGTGTGCCGCATGGAGCACGGATCCGTCGGCTGCGGCCTCAGCGCCTACCCTGAGCTTGGTCCTGAGCCTGTCCGAGGAAAGGATGACAGGAGGAGGGAGGTGGCCTTTCGGACGAGACATTGCTCCTCGTCAGCTACAAATCTCACCCTGTCATCCCGAGCGCAGTCGAGGGATCCGTACCCCACGCGCCGCCCAGCCTCATCCATGGTCTCAAACCACCCGCGAGAGCCGTTTACCGCGGTTGCACGCGCTTCTCGGCACGGGAGGGGATGGCGTCGGGGCGGATCATGAAGTTGAACTTGCTGCGGAACGCCTGGTAAAAGTTCATGCCAGGCAGGATCACCAGGCGAAAGCGGTGCGTGCCGCGGCGTACCTGCACCAGGTCGCCGCGGCGCAGGCTGATGGACGGCACTCCGTCGAGAATCAGATCGGCGGCTTTCTCCGAGGGGACCACCAGTTCGACCAACGCGTCCTCCGGCGCGACTAACGTCGTGCGGATCGGTGAGTGCGCGCAGATCGGGACCAGCGCGAAGCCACGCACGCCGGCCGCCAGCACCGGCCCGCCGGCCGCCATGCAGTAGGCCGTGCTCCCCTGGGGCGTCGAGACGATCATGCCATCGCCGGGATACGTATTGACGAACTGGCCATCCAGGTAGAGTTCGACATCGACCATCTGCATGGCGGCGCGGATCACCACGTCGTTGATCGCCCAGCCGCGCTCGTCGACCTCGCCTGCTCTGATCAGGCTGGCCGAGAGCGTCGGGCTCTCCTCGACACGGTAGCGTGCTTCGATGAGCTCGGTCAGGGCCGGCCGCCAGGCGCTGCGCTCGATGCGCGCCAGGAAGCCGACTTTGCCCAGGTTGATGCCGAGGATCGGCACGTCGGGCAGGTTGTGCGCCACGCGCATGATCAGGCCGTCGCCGCCGATCGTCAGCAGCAGCTCGGCCGGCTCGCCGCGCAGCAGCTCGTCCTCTCGGACCACCGTGCAACCGGCCGCCGCCAGCCAGGGCACGAGCTCCTCGGCCAGCTCGGCCGCCTCCGGCTTGCTGCGCGCGGGAATCACCCCTATCCGTAGACCCACCGAACCCCCTCGCCGCTGCTCGTCCCCCCACGTGTCTCCAGCGAATCCTACCGCACGTTCAGCGGCGCGGGCGGCAGGTGCGACCGCCGCGGGGTACACTCAAGCCGGGATCTGCGCGCGGGAGAGAACGCGAAGATGCACTGGATCGAAGAAGCGGGACTGATCGCCGTGGTGCGCCTGCCGGACCTCAGCCGGGCCGTGCGGCTGGCCGAGTCGCTGGCTGACGGCGGGGTGCGCCTGCTGGAATTCACCTACACCAACCGCGAGGCGGGCACAGCCATCGCCGAGGCACGACGGGCGCTGGGTGACCGCTGCCGGGTCGGCGCCGGGACGGTGCTGGACGCCGAGACGGCGCGGCAGGCCATTCTCGCCGGCGCCGAGTTCATCGTCACGCCGACGCTGCGGCGAGAGACGATCGAGCTCTGCCGCCGCTACGCCGTGCCCTCGGTCATCGGCGCCTTCTCTCCGACCGAGATCCTGACCGCCTGGGAATCCGGTGCCGACTACGTCAAAGTCTTCCCGGCCAGCGTCGCCGGGCCGCGGTACTTTAGGGACGTGCTTGGGCCGCTGCCGCAGGTGAAGCTGATCCCGACCGGTGGAGTCACGATCGAGACGGCGCCCCGCTTCCTCCAGAACGGCGCGGCCGCGGTGGCGGTCGGTGGCCACCTGATCGATGCGGCGGCGGTGGAGGGTGGCGATTGGGCGGGCATCCAGCGCCGCGCCGCCGAGTGGGTGCGGCTGGTCGACGAGGCGCGGGGGATGGTGGGTCAATGAGCGGCACGGGCGGCCGGTCACGTCTCTACCGCGCCGACGCCGTGGTGCTGCGCCGGCGCGATTTGGGCGAGGCCGACCGCATTCTGACCATCTACACGCTGGAGCGCGGCAAGCTGCGCGTGGTCGCCAAGGGCGCGCGGCGCCCGAAGAGCCGCCTGGCCGGGCATCTGGAGCCGTACAGCCGTACCGCGCTCCTGCTGGCGCAAGGTCGCAACCTCGACATCGTCACCCAGGCATCGCTAGTAGCGCCGCTGAAACAGCTCCACCAGAACGAGGCGAGCATCGCCTACGCCGGCTACTTCGGCGACCTGCTCGATGCGATGACCGCCGACGCCGTGCCGCAGCCCGCCGTCTTCGAATTGCTGCTGGCCGCGCTCCAGCGACTGGATGAGGGGCGCGACACGCAGATCACCCGCCTCTACTTCGAACTGGGGCTGCTGCGCCTGCTCGGCTTTCGTCCCGAGCTGCGCCAGTGCATCGCCTGCGGCAACCACATCGAACCCGCGGTCAACGGCTTCAGCCCCGAGGGTGGTGTGCTCTGCGCGGCCTGTCGTGCCGGCGACCCGCACGCGACTCCAATCTCGGTCAACGCGGTCAAACTGCTGCGGCTGCTGGATCAGGCCGACCTGGCGACGGCGGACGGGCTGCGGCTCTCGCCGGAGCTACGGGCCGAGGCGGAGCAGCACATGCGCGGGTACCTGCGTCACCTGCTGGAGCGCGAGCTCGGCTCGGTGACGGTACTCAAGGTGCTGGCGTCCTGACCACTCCTTCGCGTACCATTGCGCGCGACATCCGGCGAAACGAGGAGGTGCGCGGTGGCTCATCGCGATGGGTTGCTGGCCGACGGAGAGCGTGTCCTGATGGAGACGCGCCGTCACCCGTTGTTCTTATCGCTGCGTCTCGTGCTGTGGGCTCTGGCCGCGCTGGTCCTCGCCGGGCTGGGCATCTGGGCGGCCGTCAGCTACGGCTGGCCGCTGGCGATCCTGGCCTGGGTCATCGCGCTCTTCCCGCTGACGATCGGGTTGGTGCGCTTCCTGAAGTGGCGCAGCGAGCGCTTTCTGGTCACGACCCGGCGGGTGATGCAGATCTCCGGCGTCCTGGGCCGCCGCGTCTTCGACTCCTCTCTCAATCAAGTCAACGACATCTTGCTGACCCAGTCGCTCTTCGGGCGCATGCTCGATTTCGGCAACCTCGAGATCATCACCGGGAATGATGCGGGCTTAAACCGATTGACCGGCATCGCGCGCCCGGTCGAGTTCAAGCGCACCGTCGTCGAGGCGCGCGACGACGTCGAGGATGGGCACGCGATGCACGGCCTCGACAACACCGTGCAGCTCCTGGCCGCGCTGAACGAGCTGCGCGACTCCGGCATGCTCAGCCCGACCGAGTACGAGGCCAAGCGCCGCCAGCTCGTCGGCGACCCGCAGGGGTAGTCGCAACATCGTATTCGACACCGGTTCACACCCACGCGCTGAGTGTTCCACTCCAGAACTTGATCGGCGAACCCCGGCGGTGTATCCTGGTGTCAGCCTGTCGGCCAAATTTTGGCAGTCAGAACGGAGCAAGAACAATGACACTGCAAGTGACGCCGCGACAGGCGGTCGAGCAACTCGAGCGCAATCTGGGATTAACCACGTCCGAACTGGCTGATGCCTTGGAAACCTCAGAGCGCAGCCTCGAACGCTGGCGCTCCGCAGTTACCTACCCGCAGCGCGACGCGCGCCGTCGCCTGGAGTCGCTGATCGCGCTCGAGCGCCACCTGCGCGAGGTCTTCAGCGATCCAGCCTCGATCCGCAGTTGGTTGCATGGGGACAACCGCTATTTGGGCGGCTTGTCGCCGGCTGACGCTCTGCGTGCGGGGCGCATCGATCGAGTCGAGGCCGCACTCGAAGCCCTCGAATCCGGGGTTGTTCTCTAGCCTTAGGCAGGGACCGCGGGCGGCTGATGGTCCCGGCCGAACTAGTTTGACGTTCGCCGACGAGCGCGCGGGGCTGCAGCCGCCGCGCTAGCAAACGAAGCCTGCTACAAG
>DASSHC010000077.1:0-5658 GCA_035693105.1 Thermomicrobiaceae bacterium
CTGCTGGCGATCGATCTGGGCAACCTCGACGTGGCTACCGCGCGCCGGCTGCTGGCCGGCGCCGTGCTGCTGACGCTGGCGCTGGGTATTGCCGGCAGCGCGGTCATCCTGAGGCCGGTGCTGGCGTGAGCGCGCCGGGCCTGCCCGTGCCGGTCTTCCGGCCGGGCACGATCTACGAGGTCGAGCCGCGCCCCGAGGCGGCCAGCCGGGCGCGGCTGCGCGCCTGGGTCATGGTGCGCCTGACCGGGCTGCTGCTGACCGTGCTGGTGCTGGGCCACTTCAGCCTGACCCACATCTTCACTGACGTCTCGGATACCGGCACGAGCTTCATCGCGCGCCGCTGGGGCACGGCGCTCTGGGTCGTCTGGGACTGGCTGCTGCTGCTGGCGGCGGTGGCCCACGGCGGAGCCGGCATCTGGGTCGCCATCGCCGACTACACCCCGGCCCCCGCCGCCCGCGCGCGCCGCCAGCGCGCCCTGCTGGTGTTGTCGGTAGTTGTCGTGGTGCTGGGCACCGCCGCGATCGTGAAGGTGACGCTGGGGTAGAGCGTGCGGCGCATTGTCGTTGCCGCCGGGAGGAACCGGTATCGCGCGCCGGCCGTTTGACTTGGGACTGTACAAACTGTAACCCTGGTACAGGGTCGGCTGGTTCGGGTCGAGAGGTAAGAGAGATGACGGCTACGACGGTTGAATTAAAGGAGCATCTGTCAGACTACCTCAGTCGCGTCCAGTATGGCGGCGAGCGCATCACGATCACCCGCAACGGCAAGCCGGTCGCGGCCCTCATCTCGCTGGAAGACCCGGAGCTACTGCGTGCCATCGAGGATCGGATCGACCTCGCGGAGGCCCGCAAGGCTCTAGCCGAGGCAGAGAACGAGGGGACCGTCTCCTGGGGTCAGGTCAATGCCGACGAGGACGTGGAGCAAGGCGAGCGCGGCGCATGACCGCGCAGGAGATACGCGACGGGCTGGCCGCGCTCCAAGGCTTTGCCGCGTCGCGCGAGCGGCTGCCGGATGTTGAGCCGCTCGATGTGGTGCAGCGCGTGCGCGAGGGGCGGGACGAGCAGGTTCGGCCGGCAGCGCCGTAGCATTCTGCGGCCGCCCCTGCATTCATCGGACTGTCGCAACGTCTTCTGGGCTACAGCCCTGGCAGCAGCCGGTGGATCGTGGCGAGCAATCGCGCGTGGTCGATGGCGGCGAAGTCGGTGGTGTCGAGTTCGATGACCTGACCGCCCAGATCCAGCGGCGCGCTGCGCCCCGCCAGAAGCTCGGACAGGAGCTCCGCCTGCACGGACGCCAGGTGGTCGACGTGGCCGGGGTGGCGCTCCCCCGAGGAGGAACGCGCCCGGTGGCGCTCGATCAGGACATCGCCGCGCGTGACGCAGTTGATCTGCAGCGGAGTGAGGGGGAAGCGGCTCGCCAGCCTCTGGAACCGCTCGCTATCGCGCGGATGGCGGAAGTTGGTCTCGACGATGGTGGCCTGCCCGGCGGCGAGCTGCGTGGCGATTACCTGCCAGAAGAGTTCCCAACTGGCCATCCCGAGCCGCCGCGACCAGGCGCGGTCGCTCCAGCCGAGCGAGTCGAAGAGCCGCTCTTTGAAGTCGTCGCGGCTGTAGAACGGGAGGCGCAGCTCGCTCGCCAGGCGCCGGCCAAGCGTGGTCTTGCCGCTGGCCGGCGGGCCGAGCAGGATGAGCAGCGGGACCGGCTCTACCATCGGCCGCCCCATCTCGCCTCACGCGCCTGCTACCGGCTCGCGCGAGTCGAGCTCGCGCAGGTACTGATGCACGGCGTGTTCTAGCGGTTCAGTAGGTCGTTGTACTCATCGATCGAAAGGTTGAGATCGCGCAGGATCTTGCGGAGCAAAGGCCGAACAATCGGGTCGGCACCGTGATCGGGTACGACGACCACACGGCCATCCGGGTGCCGAAACGCATTGTGGCTGCCCTCCCGGCGAACCCAGACGAAGCCGCAGGCTTCGACAACACGCTGCAGATCCCGGTAGGGCACAATCCGGAGTTTGCTCACGCCGGAACGGCGATCTGGAACGATCCGACGTACTCGGGCAGAGGATCCTCAAGCTCAGTAGAGGCGAGATAGACCCTGATAGCCTCCGGAATATTGTTCATCAGTGAGTTCATGTCTTCGGCCTGGGTATAGCATCCCGGCAACTCCACCACCTCGCCGATGAACCAGCCGGTTTCGGGATCACGTTCAACGATGACTGTGAAGGTACGGGTCATCTTCGCCTCTTCGCCTGTTGCATCGTGCGCTATCCCCTCGCGCAAGTGTAGCCGCGCTGCGATGAAAAGGGGTAGGGAACATCGCCTTGGTCTTTGCCGCGCTGGCGCGGAACGGGCAATCGCCTCTCTAGGTCGTCATCGATGCTCAATCTCGATCTCTAGCGCCTGATGCACGGCGCGCTCGTGTGCCGGCAGGTACTCCGGAGCGCCGTTGGCGACGAGCCAGTTGGCCGCGGCCAGGAGGCGGAGGAGGCGGTAGGCGGGAAGCAGGGCCGGCGCGTCGGGGTCGTCGCTGCCGTAGCCGCGCAGGACAGCTGGGGTCAGGGCCTGGTCCCAGAGAGTCAGGATGGCGATGTCGACCAGCGGGTCGCCGGGCTGGGTGTCGACGAAATCGAGCAGCGCGCTGACGTGTTGCGTGGCGGGGTCGATGAGCACGTGCGCCGTCTGGAAATCGCCCTGGAGCAGGGCGCAGGGCCGCCGGTCGAGGACGGACGCCAGGCCGCTGAAGTGGCGCCGCAGCCTGCGCGCTTCATCATCCGTGAGCGCCCCACGCGCCAGGGCCGTGTCGATCTCGCGCTCGGCCCAGTCGATGATGAACTCGGACCAGCGCCGCTGGCCACCGGCGTAGGGCGGCGCGGCGCCGAGGGCGTGAAAGCGCCGTAGTAGCCGCCCGGTGGCTTCCGCCGCCAGCGGATAAGCGGACGAGAGGGGCACGCCCGCCACCTGCTCGGTGATCAGGACGGCCGGCGGTCCGCCGCGAAAGGCCATCAGCGGCGCGACCGGGATACCGGCCGCTGCCGCCCGGCGCAGTACGGCCACCTCGTGCTCCAGTTGCTCGGCCTGCTGATACACCTTGACGAAGAGCGCTGGCGCTGGCTCGGCCAGGAGGAAGGTCGCCCGCTCGCGGGTGAACCAGACCGGTTGCAGGTTGTCGCCGGCGCGGCCGATGGCCGCCAAAGCGCGCTCGGCGGCCTCGCGCAGCGACCTGTCCGGCGTTCGTAGCTCGTCGCTCATGCTCGCCCGTTCAGCCGAGTACCTCCCTGACGCCGGTGGTCAGTTGTGGAACGGCCGAACGCCGCCCGCGGTTGTGGACGGCTACGATCCGTCAGACGGCGCCTCCGCGCGACGCACGCTCTCCCAGGCGATCCCTTCCTCCGTAGCCCATCGCTCACCGTCAACACTCAGCGATGCGCCGTGCCCCTTGAGCGCCCCGGCGGTGTGCGTCGTCACGCTCCCGATCGGGATGACCTGGATCATTCCCTCCACCAGAGATAGCGCGACCTTGTCACCCGCTGCGATTCCCAGCGCCCGGCGTAGCTCGGTCGGGATGGTGATTTGCCCCGTTCTCGTGACTGTCACGATGCGTTCTGCCATCGTCATCCCCAATTCGGAGAGTATTGTGTCTTCACTCGCTGCCGCCCTGATTATGCCCGGCCCTCAATTCTCGGGAAGAGCAGCGGCGCGCTGGGCGGGATCGAGTGGCCAACGGGCGCTTCCCAGCACGCCGTCTCCCCCAGCGTGCGCGGGCTGAGGGCGAGGCCGGCGCGGAGCATCGCCATCGTGCCCGGCATGGCCGGCTCCAGCAGGGTCGCGACGATGGCGAGGCCGGCGACCAAATTACTCAGCACGGTGTCGAGCCGGGCCGCCTGCTCGGGGGCGCGGGCCAGCACCCAGGGCTGCTGCTCGTCGACGTAGCGGTTGAGCGACTGGGCGAAGCGCAGCACCTGCTCCAGCGCCAGGTGGGTACGCAGCTCGTCGACGAGCGGGGTGATGCGCGCGGCCAGCGTGGTGCCCTCCGCGATCAGCGCGCGGTCGGCCGCGTTCGGGTGGCCGGCCGGCACGACCCCGCCCCGGTAGCGCAGCAGCATGGCGCGCACGCGGTTGACCAGATTGCCCAGCGTATTCGCCAGGTCGGCCTGGTAGCGCTCGGCCAGGGCCGCCTCGGAGACCGCGCCGTCCTGCCCGTAGGGGAACTCGCGCAACAGGTAGTAGCGCACGGCGTCGACGCCGTAGCGCGCGGCCAGGGCGAAGGGATCGACCACGTTGCCGCGCGACTTGCTCATCTTGCGCCCGTCCGGCCCCAGCAGGTAGCCGCCGACCAGCAGGCGGCGGTAGAGCGGCACGCCCAGGGCGTGCAGCATCGCCGGCCAGAAGATGGCGTGCGGCTTGAGGATGTCCTTGCCGATCAGGTGGTGCGCGGCGGGCCAGAGGCGTCGCTCCAGCGCGCCGTCCGGCGTCGCCAGCGCCGAGCGGTAGCTGAGCAGCGCGTCGAACCAGACGTAGGTCACCTGGGATGAGTCCCAGGGGAGCGGGATGCCCCAGGGCACGCGCTCGCGCGGGCGCGAGATCGAGAGGTCGCCGATCGGCTCGGCCAGCATGGCCAGCACCTCGTTGCGGTAGCGCGCGGGCGCGATCAGCTCGGGGTGCTCTTCAATGTACGCACGCAGCCAGGGGCGCCGGCGCTCCATGCGGAAGAACCAGTTCCCCTCGCGGCGCGGCTCGGGCGGTGTGCCGTGGTCGGGGCACTGGCCGTCGACCAGCTCCTTCTCGGTCAGGAAGCGCTCGCAGCCGACGCAGTAGCTCCCCGCGTACTCGTCGAAGTAGAGGTCGCCGGCGGCGTGGACCTGCTCCAGCGCACGCTGTACCACCTGCTGGTGCGCGGGCGCGGTGGTGCGCACGAAGCGATCGTAGCCGATGGCGAAGTCCGCCCAGGCCTGCTGAAACCCGGCGGCCACGCGATCGACGAACGCCTGCGGCGGCTCACCGCGCGCCGCGGCGGCCTGGGCGATCTTCTCGCCGTGCTCGTCGCTGCCGGTGACGAGGAACGTCTCGTCGCCGGCCAGGCGGTGGAAGCGGGCCAGGAAGTCGGCCACGACGGTGGTGTAGAGCGTGCCGATATGCGGCGCGGCGTTGGCATAGTAGATCGGGGTGGTGACGGAGAACGGATCGGGCATGGCGGGTGGCCTTCCACGAACGCGCGGCGCCCCTCATCCGCAGGGACGAGGGGCGCCCGTGGTACCACCCTGATGCGCCGCCGCCTCGCGACGACGGCCTCGGACTGATGGGTATCAGTCGTGCCCGCTAACGGGGGCGCCGGCGCAGCCTACGCATGCTTCGGTGCGCGGCTCGGAGGTCATGTCGGGCGGGGCCTGGCGCTGCATCGCAGCGGCGCAGCTCTCTGGGGCCAGGGCCGATCCACCCTACCGGTCCTCGTCACAGCCTGTTCGCTTTGCGGCGTATTGTACCGCTCAGCCCTCGGATTCCGCGAGCGCTCGCGCACGCCCGAGCAGCAGCGTCGGCACGGCGCGCTCGCCCGGCGCCTGGGACAGCCGCTGCCCGATGGCCGGCGGCTCGCTGATGCGCTCCAGGCGGAACCCGCTATCGGTCAGGGTGTTCAGGTAGGTGCCGATGGTGCGGGGC
>DASSHC010000078.1:0-8654 GCA_035693105.1 Thermomicrobiaceae bacterium
GCTTCATGAGGCACGCAGCAGGGACAACACGTCGGAACTTGCGCAGCGTGTGTCCCGTTGCTATCATCGCGCCTTGTGCCGATAGGAGCATGGGAGTGGACTCCGTGATTCTTCTGGCGAACGGAACCGGCAAGCTGGTGGTGTCGAGACAGCGCGCTCGCCGTTGTCCAAGGCCGGAGTGTGCCGATTTTCGGACGCGCACCTAGCGTTACGCTGAAGCGACACGGCCGCGGGCGACAGGCGTGAGTCTCGCCCGCGGCCTTGTGCGTGCCCATCGATTCGGAGCGGGTTGCTGAGCAGGGGTCGCGGAAACTGGAGGTGGCGGCGAAAGACGAGAACGGGGAGCGCGACCGCATGATGGACAAGCACGAGACGGAGACAACGGCGCTCTGGCGCAACCGCGACTACCTGCTGTTGCAGGGCGGCCAGATCGTCTCGTATGTCGGCAACCAGCAGCAGTTCATCGCCCTGCCGCTGCTGGTGCTGGCGCTGACCGGATCGGTAGTCCAGGCCGGCGTGGCGGTCAGCCTGCAGACGATCGCGGTGCTGCTGGTCAGCCCGGTCGCGGGGGCGCTGGCCGACCGCTGGAACCGCAAGCGCACGATGCTCCTCTGCGACGCCGGGCGGGCGCTGGTGATCCTGAGCATCCCGGTCGCCTACTGGCTCGGGGCGCTGTCGATGCCACAGCTCTACGTGGCGGTGACGCTGGCGGGGGTACTCGGCACGATCTTCAGCGTGGCCAACGCGGCGGCGTTGCCCAACGTGGTGCCGCCGGAGCAGTTGCCGGAGGCGCTGGCCCAGTCGCAGGCGGCCTACTCCGGCGTACGCACCATCGGCGCGCTGCTCGGCGGCACGCTCTTCAGTATCGGCGCCGTGCTCCCCTTCCTGGTCAACGCGCTCTCCTTCGGCGCCTCGGTCGGCTCGCTGGGACTGATCCGCCGCGACCTGCAGCGCGAGCAGGAGCACGCCGGGCTGCCGCTGAGGCGCGCCATCGCGGAGGGTTTCGCCTGGCTCTGGCGCGAGCCGCTGCTGCGCTTCCTGACGTTGGTCAATGGCGGCGACAGCCTGCGCTACGGCGCCGGCTACCTGGTGATCATCGTGCTGGCCGGAGAGCTGGGCGCCTCGCCGCGCGGCATCGGCGCGATCTTCACCGGGGCCGCGCTCGGCGCGTTACTCGGCAACCTGGCCAGCGGCCGGGTGCGCGGCCGGGTCCGCTTCGGCACGCTCGCCATCAGCATGCTCTGGCTGGAGGCGCTGATGTTCCCTCTTTACGCGGTCGCGCCGGGCGTGCTGGCGATGGGGCTGATCGCGGCGGCGGAGGAGTTCGTCGGGCCGATGTACACCGTGTCGTTCAGCAGCTACCGGCTGATGGCCACCCCCGACGCCATGCGCGGGCGCACCAGCAGCACGGTGCAGTTGGTGACCCAGGGGGCGCAGTCGCTGGGCGCGATCCTCGGCGGCCTCCTGATCCAGGCCATTGGAGCGCACTGGAGCGCGTTGCTGCTCGGCGGTTGGCTGATGTTGCTGGCGCTGGCGACCACGCTCAACCGCCGTGTGCGCGGCGCGACGCTCGAAGCGCCGAAGGCGACAGGAGCGCAGGCGATGGGGGGTGGCTAAAGAGAACACCGAGACGCTTGTGAGGACGGATCCCTCCACTTCGGTCGGGATGACAGGGAAAGGATGAGGCGTACGAAAACGCATTGCGTCGTCGTACGCCTCATCCTTTCCCTGTCATCCCGAGTGCGGTCGGGGGATCCGTCCTCGCTCGCCTCAGTTCCTCATCGTTCGCCGCCTCTCCTGGCCCCGGCGACCGATCCCCTCTCGCCATCTGTTCGAGCGGGACGTCACCTGCTACAATCAGTGTACGTACACGTCTCGCACGTGATGGAGGAGTGGCGATGCGGGGAGAGGATCGGCCGGGGTGGGGCTACACGGTCGAGGAGGCGGCGGAGATTCTGCAGTACCACCCGGACACGCTGCGCTACTGGCTACGCGTTGGCCAGCTTGGTGGGCTGCGCCGCGGTGACGGTGACGAGTGGCTGATCGAGCTGGACGCGCTGCTGGCCTTCCTGCGCCAGTGCGACGAGCCGGTCCCGATCGTGCTGGCGCTGGCGAGCTAGCGCCGCGCTGCTAGCTAGTTCCGGCGTGATCCACGCCTCCCCAACCGCTTGGCGCGGCTGGGGAGGCGTGCTAGCGTCGGGCACACGACGAGCGCACACGACCTTCGGTCCGGGGATGCCATGCCGATTCCGCAACCGCTCTTCTTGACCGGTCAGAACGACGCCGTTGCCGACGCCGCTGAGACGGTCCCCGCGCGGCTCACCGGCCACGCGCGCACGATGGCGCAAGGCGTCTATCAGGTCGCCGAGCAGTTCTATGTCGCGGTTGGCTACGGACAATCCAATCTGTCGATGGTGGTCGGGAGCGATGGCGTGCTTGTCATCGACTGCCTGGAGACGGAGGAGCACGCGCGCCAGGCGCTAAGCGACCTGCGCCAGGTGAGCGGAAACGACCAGCCGATCAAGGCCTTGATCTATAGCCACAGCCATCCCGATCACATCTCCGGCGTGCGCGCGATCCTCGACCCGGCCGCGATCGAGAGCAACCAGGCGCGGATCTACGCGCACCAGCGACTGCCGGCCGTGGTCCGGGGCAATCCCAGCCTCGGGCTCGTGCCGCCCTTGCGGTTGGCCTACACCTTCGGACTCGGGCTCGAACGCGGCCCCGCGGGTTGGGTCGAGACGGGCCTGGGGACGCAGTTCGGCATCGGCACGACCGGCTTTCTGCCGCCGACGGCCGTCTTTCAGGGGTCGCTCGACGCGACGGTTGCCGGCATCACGTTTCATCTGCACGAGGCCCCGAGCGAATCCGACGATGAGATCGTCGTCTGGTTCCCCGAGCAGCGCGTCCTGTACGCGGCGGACGTCATCCAGGGCGAGTCATTGCCGAACCTCTACGCCCTGCGGGGCGCCGTGCGCAACCCGCTGGAGTGGATCCGTGCCCTCGACCTGCTGCGGACGTTCGAGGCCGAGGCGCTGATCTTCGGGCACGGCCGCCCGCTCGTCGGGCGGGACGAGGTCCGGGAGCTGCTCTTGCAGTATCGCGATGCGCTGCAGTACATCCACGACCAGTCCCTCCGGCTGATGGCGCGCGGGCTCACGCCCGACGAGCTGGTCGAGGACATCGGCGAGCTGCCGCCGCGCCTGCGTGAGCATCCCTGGCTCGGCGAGTTCTACGGCACGGTCAAGCAGACGGTGCCGCAGGTCTACGCCAACTACTACGGCTGGTTCGAGGGGGATCCGACGTTCATCGATCGCCTGCCGCGCCGCGAGCAAGCCGCGCGCTACGTCGCCGCAATGGGCGGGCGCGACGCGGTCGTCGCCACGGCCGAGCGCGCGTTCGCGGACCGCGACTACCAGTGGGTCGCGGAGATCGTGACCCACCTGCTCCGACTGGACCCCGACGATCGGGCCGCGCGCCGGCTCAAGGCGGACGCGCTGCGCCAGCTCGGCTACCGGACGAGCAACCCGATCTGGCGCAACAACTACCTGATGGGCGCCAGGGAGATCGACGGAACCCTGGATCGAGACAAGCTCCTGGCCACGGTGCGGGCGATGGGCAACCCGGACATCGCGGCGAGCATGCCGATTCCCCTCCTCCTGCGCGCGTTCGCAACCCGGCTGAACCCGGCTCGCAGCGAGGGGACATATCTCCAGGTCGCCGTTCACTGCACTGATACCGGCGCCAGCTACGGACTGGCGATTCGCTCCGAGGTAGCGGAGGATCTGGCTGCCGCTCCCCCGAACCCCACCATCGACATCGAAACCACCGAGCCGGCGTTGCGCGGGCTGCTGACCGGGCGGATCGGCTGGCCGCGCGCCGTGGAGGAGGGCGCCCCGGCGCTCAAAGCGGGCACCCCTGAGGAGGCGGCGCGCTTCTGGAGCTTGTTCGATCCTCCCGTGGGAGAGCTCCCGGCGCTCGCGCTGCGCTAACGGGGAAATAGAGGAGAGCGTTGCGGTGACAACAGCTCGCGAACCGCTCGATTCGCTCGATCAGCTGCGGGCCATCTGCCTCGCGCTTCCCGAGGCCGGCGAAACGGGCGGCGTCGGCAACCCCTCGTTCAAGGTGCGCGGCAAGATCTTCGCCATGCGCCATCAGCACGAGGGGCGCTGGTCGATGTGGTGCAAGGCGCCGCCGGGAGTGCAACAGGGGCTGGTTGAGACCGATCCCACGCGCTTCTTCGTGCCGCCCTACGTCGGCCACCACGGCTGGGTCGGCGTCTACCTCGACATCGCCCTGGACTGGGACGAGATCACCGACCTGGTGGGCGACAGCTATCGCTTGACCGCGCCCAAGCGGCTCTCGCGCCTGCTCGACTGACAGTCAGGGCAGACTGGTCGGAGGCGGCGCGGCCGCCGCTCATTCCGGTTGGAAGCCGAGCCTTTGGTGGTGAATGCGGATGCTCTGCAGCAGCCCGATGCCGGCCAGCAGCGTCCAGAGCGAGCTGCCGCCGAAGGTGATGAAGGGGAGCGGGATGCCGGTCACCGGCATGATCCCCATATTCATCCCGGTGTTGATGAAGACCTGGAAGAAGATCATGGCGGCGATGCCGACGGCAACGAGCTGGCCGAAGTTGTCGCGCGCCACGCCGACCACCTGCAGCGCGCGCCAGAGGAGGATGGCGTAGGTCAGGTAGAGCGCCACCGCTCCGATGAAGCCGAACATCCCCATGGCGTGGGCGAAGATGAAGTCGGTGGTGCGCACGCGCAAGAGGTCGAGCTGGCTCTGGCTGCTGCCGGCCAGGCCGTGCCCGAGCAGCCCGCCGGAGCCGATCGTGATCTGCGCCTGGATGATGTTGTAGCCGGCGCCGAGGTAGTCGCGCTCCGGGTGATAGGAGATCAAGAGGCGTTCACGCTGGAAGTCGTGCAGCAGGAAGCGCCAGCCGACCAGCGCCACGACCGGCGAGCAGAGGAGCAGGCCCAGCAGGTAGCGTAGCCGCGCCCGGCTCATCAGGGTCATCACCAGCCAGATGAAGGCGAAGACGCTGGCCGTGCCCAGGTCGGGCTGGCGCTCGACCAGGACCATCGGCACCGCCACCAGGATGCCGGCCAGCACGAAGTTGACGAAACGGCGCATCTCCTCGCCCCGGTCGGCGATGAAGGCCGCCAGCGCGATGATCACCCCCAGCTTGGCGATCTCCGACGGCTGGAAGGTGAGCGGGCCGAGCACGATCCAGCGTGTGCCGCCGGCCACGCTGGTGCCCATCAGGGTGACCAGGGTCAGCATCGCCAGCGTGCCGGCGTAGATCAGCCAGGCCAGGCTCTGCAGGTAGCGATAGTCGATCGAGCTGATCGCGGCCACCACCGGGATGCCGATTAGCACGTAGAGCGCCTGGCGCACCACCAGATTCCCGGCTAGCGGGCCGCCGCCGTCGGCGCTCCAGATGGCGATCAGACCGAAGCCGATCAGGACCGCCGTGGTCACGATCAGATAGAGGTCGAGCGAGAGCGTGGCCGCCTGGCGCCGCACGCCGAGGCTGGTGATCAGGGTTCCCACACGGATCCTTCCCGTTCCCTCACGGCCTATTATAGCCGTCCGGGAGCGAGCTGCCCGCGATCCCATCCCCGCGGCGAGTCGAACATCTGTCCGTTCACTTTGAACGCGCTGGACGTACGTACAGTCCTATGCTAGACTCGTGAGTGCCGGGCAGTCAACGGCGCACGGCTCTAATTCCGGACGATGCTGAAGACTTGAATGTCGGTCCCATCACGGCCTGTCGCCGCACCGGCGGCATGCCGGCCGGTCGATGCACCCTCTTGAAGGAGCAGGGCACGCGATGCCGCGACTTCTCACCGCCAGTTCGACCCTCGTCTTGCAGCACGGTCAGCCCGCGGCGGCAACGCCGTATTTGGCGCTGGAGGGCTGCGAGCACATCAGCGCGCCGGGAAGCGAGGCGATCGCGCTCGTCCTGGAGCCGGTCGAGGAGTCGCCGCGCGCCGCGCAGGTGGCGGAGGAACTGGCCGAGCGGCTGATCGAGGAGATCCAGGCACGGCGCGCCCAGACGACGACGGCCGCGCTGCTGGCCGCGATCGAGATGGGCAACGGCTGGCTGGTCCAGCTCAACGCGGTGCGGCCGCCGCGCGAGCGCTGCTACTTCGGCTTCACCTGCGTGCTGACCCGCGATGATGAGGCCTACGTCGCCCAGGCCGCGCCCAGCCAGATCCTGATCGCGCAGGAGGGCGAGATCTACGCTTTCCCCGGCCTGGAGAGCTGGCGCTGGCACACCCGCGAGACGACCGACAGCACCGCCGTGGCGCTGCCGCTCGGCCTGGATGAGACCCAGCCGGACCTCTACCACACGCGGCTGGCCGCTGGCGATCTCCTGGTGCTCTGCTCCTCGTCGCTGGCGCGCGTGATCGACCGCGCCCCGCAGGTCGCCTTCGTGCAGGGCGACGCGGCGGTGGCGCTCGATCACCTCGACGAGCTGGCCCGGCTCTTCACGGTGAGCGATGCCTGGGTGGCCGCCGTGGCGGTGCCGGAGCCGGCGCGACAGCAGCACCAGCGCGGCGGCGACCTGGCCTTCCTGCGCCGGGCCAGTTCCTGGTTCTCGCACTTCCTGCCCGAGGAGACCGCCGAGCGACTGCGCCGCCACGCGACCGTTTCGGACCCCGTCGAGGTTGACCTGAGCGACGAAGCGGTGCACACTCTTGACTACACGGCAGGGATGACCTCAAGCGATGTCGCGGAGAGCCTCTACTGGGATGATGCGCGTGGAAGCACGGCCGAGTTTCCCATCGTCACGGGAGCCGGTGCGCCTCCTGCCGATGCGCTCCTCGACGAAGCGCCGAAGCGGCATGACGCCGATCCCGACGAGCGCTACTGGGAGCCGGAGCAGGCGGAGCCGGACGAGATCCCGGGCGAGTGGGAGCGGGATGCGAGGCTGGACTATGCCCCCGAGTCTCGCGCGCGGAGGCGCGGGGTGGGCATGAACGACCTGGTGGCCGTGGCGCTGCTGGCCTTCTCGGCCGCCGTGGTCGGCGTGCGCCAGATCACCGTCAACCGCGACCGCTCGCTGGGGCCGCGCGACGACGGCACGCTCGGCATGCCGCGCCTCTCGCGCTACGACGACAACATCCAGCTCCCCGAGTTTCGCGGCGTGCGCAGCCGGATGCCGCGCGTGCCGCTCAGCCGTACCGTGGCGCTGGCGCTGGTGATCCTGCTGATCGTCTTCGCCGCGGCCGTCGCGGTCTCGGTGCGCAACAAGCACGAGCGCGAGCGCCAGGCGCAGATGACCGCGCTCTTCCAGAACGCCGAGAGCCTGCGCCAGCGGGCAGGCGAGAGCAGCGATCCGGCGGCGGTGCAGAACATCTTGCAGGCGGCCAGCGCCAGCATCACGCGCGCTCAGGCCTTTGGCCTCGATCAGGATCGCGCGGCCCGCGAGCAGGCCGCGATCAGCGCCGACCGCGACCAGGCGCTCAAGATCGACCGCCTGGCCAACATTCAGGTGCTCGGCAGCCTGCCCGCCGCGCCGCAAGGGGTCACCCCGCGCATCTTCGCCGGCAATGGGCAGATCTACGTCTTCACCGACGCTCTCTACCGCCTGGATGCCACCGGCAACTCACTGGTGCGATTGATCGGCAGCGGCGATCAGATCGGCGGGCAGCCGGTCGGCACGCTGCTCGGCGCCGCCTGGGGGGATGGCGCCCCGCTGGCCTTCGACGGCAGCCGCGCCTTTCTCTTCGATCCCCCGACCGGCACCTGGCACGCGCAGCAGGTCGAGACGCTGGGCGGACCGGAGACCGGCATCGCCGCGATCAACGGCTACAGCGGCAACCTCTACCTTCTCTCGCCCGAAACCGGGCAGATCGTCAAATACGGCGCGGGCGCCTACGACAACCAGCCCGAGGACTGGACCGCCGGGGCCGGCACCGATGATCTGAAGCAGGCGGTCGACTTCGCCATCGACGGGCACATCTACGTGCTGACCACGGACGGCCGGGTGATCGACTTCTTCATGAGCGCCGAGCAATCGACCATGACCCCGCATGCCGTGCCGCCGGTGACGCACGCGCTGGCGCTCTCGCTGCAGACCGACCGGCCCTACGTCTACATCGCCGAGCGCGGCCGCATCCTGCGGCTGGAGCGCAGCTCGGGCAACCTTGTGCAGCAGTTCGTCGCCGGCAGCGACGGCCCGCCCTTCAACGACATCCGCGCCCTCAGCGTGGACGACGTGCTGGGTACGGCGTACATCCTGAACGGCAACGCGCTCCTCAGCGTCCGCCTCCCCGGCCCGCCGCACTGACCGCGGAGCGGCACAACGTCCGCGTGTAGGGGCAGACCTCTGTGTCTGTCCTCGCGGACGGTCACCGACGCACCAGTTCCGCCACTCACGTTCCCCGTTTCCCCGTCGCGTTCGCGTAGGGGAGACAGGGCCGACACCGAGGTTTGCCCCTACCGGAATCGCCATCCGTATAGATTAGAACATCCGTTCGGCATGGTGCTTGCGTTGTCTGACCCGGCGCGAGCGGCGCGCTGAGTCAGAAGGGAGCACCGATGTCGATGGAGCAGCTGCAAGGCAGCGCGATGATGCAGCACCTGATGGACGCTCTGGGGCAGGGGAAGGATATCGGCCACTACGGCCGCCTGACGGTCGC